>JAQCGT010000040.1 GCA_027730505.1 Actinomycetota bacterium
GTCGTAGAGGTTGTCGACGCCGAGAGCCTGCTCAACCCGCTCGATTCCGGCCTCGAGCGGCACAACCACACGCTTGTCCTCCTCGACCTCGTAGTCGACGCTACGGGTGAGCGTGCGCACGATCGAGGCGAAGCGGTAGTAGAGCTTGGCGGCGTCGCCCACTCGGCCCGAGATGATCAGCGGTGTACGGGCCTCGTCGATCAGGATCGAGTCGACCTCGTCGACGATGCAGAAGCTGTGTCCACGCTGGACCTTGTCCTCGAGGCGCCCCGCCATATTGTCGCGGAGGTAGTCGAAGCCGAGCTCGTTGTTGGTGCCGTAGGTGATGTCGCAGCCGTAACTGGCCCGCTTCTCGGTCGGCGTGTTCTTGAAACCAGGAATGACCAGACCGACGCTCAATCCGAGCCAACGGTGCAGTTGCCCCATCCACTCGGCATCACGACGGGCGAGATAATCGTTGACCGTGACGAGGTGCACGCCCTTGCCGGCGAGTCCGTTGAGGTACGCCGGCAGCGTCGAGACGAGAGTCTTGCCCTCACCGGTCTTCATCTCTGCAACCCAGCCGAAGTGCAGCGCCGCTCCGCCCATCAACTGGACGTCGTAATGACGTTGACCGAGCACCCGGGTGGACGCTTCACGGGCTACGGCGAACGCCTCGACCAAGATGTCATCCAGCGTCTCACCGCGGTCGAGTCGCTCACGAAACTCGACGGTGCGATGACGAAGATCGTCGTCGGACAGGCGCGCCATCTGCTCGCCGAGAACACCAATGTCGGGGACGATCCCCTCGAGAGCTTTGAGTTTCTTCCCCTCACCGGCGCGGAGGATTCGATCGAGGATTCCCATGCCCGCCCGAGCCTACCGGCGGGTCCGGTCAGGCTGCCGTCGGTATCGACCGCGTACCCGAACGATGCGCACGTGCCGGTGTTGCCGCCACCGCCGCTGACACGATGTTGCTCACTCCAGCGGTCCGCAGAGCGCCACGCGCCGCTGCGAGGGTGCTTCCAGTGGTGACGACGTCGTCAATGAGCAACACGGCCCGATGGCGACTGCGACGTCCGGTGAATGCCGGGCCTCCGAGGCGCTCGTCACGGCTTCGCCCGGTTTGCGGTGCGCCGTTATCGACCCGTTCGAGCAGTCTGACCACAGGAAGGCCGAGACACCGCGCGACTCCCCGGGCCAGTAATTCGGCCTGGTCATATCCACGAGAGCGACGTCGATCAGGATGGGTGGGCGCCCACGTCACCGCAGTGACGTCGCTGTGGGGGGCAATGCCTGCGGCGAGGACTCGAGCCGCCAGCATGCCCGCCACGTGTTCGACGACTGCTCGCCGGTTTCGGTACTTGAGACCGTGGATGACGCGTCGTGCTGAGCCGGTCATCGAGACGGCGGTGATCACACCATCGGGAGTGCCCGCGCTGGGACCGATACGCGACGCCTCAAGCAGGATGAATCGGCAGGTGTGGCACAACGGAGCACCGATGGCATCACATCCGGCGCACCGGGTCGTGAAGACGGCATCGAGCAGTCTGGCTACGGAGGAACGCTTGTCTACCGGTTTGCTGAGCGACGCCGGAGCGATGATCGAGGACATGCCCCGATCATGACCACGGGGTGTGACACCCCTGCGGCGACTCAGTAGCGGTAGTGCTCGGGCTTGAACGGGCCGGTCGGCTCAACCCCGATGTACTCGGCCTGCTCGTCGTTGAGACGAGTCAGCTTCACTCCGAGTGCCTCGAGATGAAGGCTCGCGACCTTCTCATCGAGATGCTTGGGAAGCACGTGAACGCCGAGCGGATACCGGTCGGGATGGTTGAACAACTCGACCTGGGCGATGACCTGATTCGAGAACGAGCAGCTCATCACGAAGCTCGGGTGGCCGGTGGCGCAACCGAGATTCACCAGCCGACCCTCGGCCAGGATGATCACCTGATGGCCATCGTCGAAACGCCACACGTCGGTCCCCGGCTTCAGCTCGTCACGCACGGCACCCGAACGGGCCAGACCCGCCATGTCGATCTCGTTGTCGAAGTGACCGATGTTGCAGACGATCGCGTTGTGCTTCATCTGACGCATATGGTCGACGGTGATGATGTCGGCGTTGCCGGTTGCGGTCACGAACACATCGGCAGTCGCGACGACGTCTTCAAGCGGGAGTACCTCGAGGCCCTCCATCGCGGCCTGCAGAGCGTTGATCGGGTCGATCTCGGTCACGATCACTCGAGAGCCCTGGCCACGAAGTGACTGCACGCAACCCTTGCCGACGTCGCCGTATCCGCAGACCACCGACACCTTGCCGCCGAGCATGACATCGGTGGCACGGCTGATCGCATCGACGAGCGAATGGCGACAGCCGTAGAGGTTGTCGAACTTCGACTTGGTGACCGAGTCGTTCACGTTGATCGCCGGGAAGAGCAACGAGCCCTCGGCAGCCATCTTGTAGAGCCGCTTGACCCCGGTGGTCGTCTCCTCGGTGACGCCCTTGATGTGTGCTCCCATACGGGTCCACTTCGAAGGGTCCTGCTTCATCGTGCGCTGGAGCAAGCCGAGCACGATCGCCAGTTCGGGATTGCCGGCCTCGGTGGGGTCGGGAACGGCACCTTCCTTTTCGTATTCGACGCCCTTGTGCAGGAGCAGCGTTGCGTCGCCACCGTCATCGAGGATCATGTTCGGGCCGTCGTAACCCTCCCACGTCATCATCTGCTCGGTGCACCACCAGTACTCCTCGAGCGTCTCACCCTTCCAGGCGAACACAGGTACACCGCGGGGTTCCTCCTCGGTGCCGTCGGGACCGACGACCACGGCGGCCGCGGCATGGTCTTGGGTGGAGAAGATGTTGCACGACGCCCAGCGGACTTCGGCCCCGAGTGCAGTCAGCGTCTCGATGAGCACCGCGGTCTGGATCGTCATGTGCAGCGATCCGGAGATGCGAGCGCCGGCCAACGGCTTACTGGCAGCGAACTCACGGCGAATGGCCATGAGACCGGGCATCTCGTGTTCGGCAAGGAGCATCTCCTTGCGGCCAAAGGGGGCCAGGGACAGGTCAGCGACCCTGAAATCGCGGGCGGCTGCAATGCGGGCGTCGACGGACATGGCGGTTCTCCTCGTCAAGGGGTGATGGATTGAGGAGCGAGCCGGGGCCTCCTGGCGCCGTTCACGACAGCCCGCCGAGACCCTGACTCTAACGGCCGGTACGGGAGAACGTCAGCGACCACCGGCCGGGGACACCGTGATCGGAGTCGATGTGGCAGTGGTGGCCGGCGAGACGGAGGTGCTCGTCGTCGTGCTCGACGTGGTCGTGCTCGTGCTCGACGTGGTCGTGCTCGTGCTCGACGTGGTCGTACTCGTGCTCGACGTGGTCGTACTCGTGCTCGTCGTGGTGGTCGGCTCAGGCCACTCGTCCAACACGACCGCAGCCGCATCGAGAACCAGGTCGACGTAGCCGAACGCATTGCGGAACACGACCGCACGGTCGGCCTCCGATGTGGCGCCGAAGGTAACGAGCGCCATGTTGGCGACATCACGTCCCGGCACCACATTGAGGATCGATGCATCGGGAAGCGACCCGCCGGCTGGCGAGACCGTCACGAATGTCGACCCGACGGCGATTGCGGACTCCTGGCGCAGACCCGTTGCCGTGAGATTTCCGATCACGGCCGACTGCGGGCCGATCCACGACCCGTTGACAGCAACGCGTTCGACGAATCGATCCATCGACCACGCCTCGATGACTCCGGGCCCGGCGGGTTGCTCGCCGTGAGACTCCTGCCGCGTGTCGAGAACGCGCACGGGCGACACCAGCGGCACCACACGACCCGCCCTGCTCGACGACTGGGCGCCGGTCACGAGGTATCCCATCACATCGATGAGCACATGGACCTCACCCGACCGATTGAAGACCGACACCGAACCGTCTTCAGCGAGAGGCACGATCACTGACACCGGCCGTGTTGCACCGGCACGTAGGTTCACGTTGCTGGTGGTCGGCCCAGACGACGGCACCGACGGCAGCACCGACAAGTACGTGTCCTCTGACGTCACGAGATCATTCACCGCCGTCAGATTCGCCACGAGGCCGATGACCTCGCTCCCCACCGGAACCGGCCCTCGACCCCGCACATCGACCTTGAGAATCGAGTCCGGCCCGAGAGGGCTCTGCACACGCCTCGTGTCGATCAGCCTGAACGGTTGGGTGGGCACGAGACGTGCACCACGCTCAGTGTGAACCGAGGTGGAGAACCACCCGAACACGTCGATCAGCACGTCCGCTGAACCACGACGCACCCACGGCGCTGTCAGCGTGACCTCGACCGCCCCGCCCACGCCGGGGCGGATGATCGCTGAATTTGGCACATCATCATGAGCGACGAAATTCACCAGCGACGACTCCCCGCGAGCGGCCCCGACACCACGCATGGACAGGAAGCCGTCAGCAGATGGATCGACGACAGTCACCGTCATGGCCACCGCCAACACCCGGTCGTCCAGACCGTCGCCATCGTCATCGATCGGTGCTGGCAGACCGCCCAGCCCGACGATGTCAACGGAGAAGGATCGGCCCTCCGGATCCATTCGCGGAGCGGTAGCCCACTGGCGAGTGTCGACGACCCTGGCCGGGCTCAACGCATGGAACTCACCCCCGGCGCCAAGATCGCCGAACGACGCCGCATCGACCACCATCGATGCGCCCGAGCGAACCAGAGTGACGCCGCTGACGGCGACGAGAACGATGCCAGCAGCGGTCAGAAGCCGCCGGATCACCCGGCAGCGAGCGCTGAGAGCCGATCGAACTCAGCGTCATCCAGGCCAGCAGCCTCTTCGATCAACAGCACCGGGATGTCATCACGCACGGGATACGTCCGACGGAGACGGGGATTGAACAGCACCTGCTCAGCCTCGAGGTAGACGAGTTCGCCCTTGTCCTCGGGGCAGACGATGATCTCCAGCAGTGTCGGGTCGAGGGCCATGTCATTCTCCGGTCGTTTTGGTCGCCACTAGCGTAGGCCGAAGTCTCGACTCAGCTGGTCACCACGGCCAAGACTTCGGCCACATGACGATCGCAGGCGTCACGGTCAGGAGCCTCAAGGTTGAGACGGAGCAGCGGCTCGGTGTTCGACGGACGCAGGTTGAACCACCAGTCACCGGCATCGACCGTGAGGCCATCGAGATCGTCGAGTGACTCACCTGAATACGTCGAGCGGACGCGCTCAATGACAGCGGCCGTGTCATCGACCTGGGTGTTGATCTCCCCCGAGGCGGCATACGGCTCGAACGGCACCCGCAGTTCGGCGAGGGTGCTGCCGGTCTGACTCATCTCGGCGATCATCACCAGCGACGCGATCAGGCCGGAATCAGCCCTGAAGTTGTCAGCGAAGTAGTAGTGCGCCGAGTGCTCGCCACCGAATACCGCTCCCGTCTCGGCCATCACGGACTTGATGAAACTGTGTCCGACACGGGTGCGAATCGGCACCCCGCCATGGGCCCTGATCGTTTCGGGCACCGCTCGGGAGCAGATGAGGTTATGGAGAATCGTCGAACCCGGGTTCGCACGGAGCATCGACACGGCGAGGATCGCCGTGGTGGTGGAGCCGCTCAGACCCTCCCCGTTCTCATCCACCATGAACACGCGGTCGGCATCGCCGTCGAAAGCCAATCCGATGTCGAAGCCACCTGCTACGACGCGCGCCCGAAGGTCCCGCTGATTCGCCGGCTGCAACGGATCGGCCGGATGATTCGGAAAGGTTCCGTCGAGTTCGCCGTACATCACCTCTAGCTCGATCATCTCGAGACGGTCGTACAGCGCCGGCACGACGAGCCCGCCCATGCCGTTGGCCGTATCGGCCACCACCCGCATCGGCCGAATCGACGACACGTCGACGAAACCCATCACATGGTTCACGAAGTCGTCGAGCATGTCGCGCTCGCGACGCGTGCCAGCTCTTGCTGCTGGCTTCGGCCCACCGCCATCGAGCACGTCGGCCGCGACGTCACGAACCCGATCGAGGCCCGACTCGATACCGATCGGCCGTGCCCCAGCGCCACAGAACTTCACCCCGTTGTACTGAGCCGGGTTGTGCGATGCGGTGAACACCGCCGCCGGCACGTCGAGCCGACCCGACGCGAAATAGAGCATGTCGGTTGACACGAGCCCGATGTCGATCACATCCACGCCTTGACCCTGCAGCCCGTCGGCGAAGGCATCGACAAATTCTGGGCCACTCGGCCGCATGTCACGCCCCACCACCACCGTGTCAGCACCGGTGAACTCGGCGAAGGCAATGCCGAGGGCACGGGCGGTTGCAGCGTCAAACTGGTCGGGGACGGTGCCCCGGACGTCGTACGCCTTGACGATCTGGTCCAGAGCGGCCATGGGCGGCGAGGCTATCCCCCGCTGGTGGCCACCGTGTCTGAAACGTCTTCTGGCCAGTCAGCCGGCTCAACGTCGGTGTTCGCAGTCCCCTCGCCGGAACGGATCGCATCGGCGTCGGCTTGAGGTCCGCCGGGGAACTCAGTGGCGAACAACGCGTCGCCTCGTCGACGCAACACGACGCAGAGTCCGATTCCGATCAGCGTTGCAAGCATTGTCAACCAGTCGAGCGATGTCCGGCCGTATGACAGTCGGACGTCGTTCGCTGTCGGTACGACCACCATCGAGTTCGGGGCCACGCGATAGACGTCGTCAGCACCCTCGACCTTCCAATTCGGAAAGTAACTCACTCGGACCAGAACAGGCACCCCGGTTCGATCGACCGAAAACGAAACGGCGTCTTGATCGAGCACCACATTCGACACCGTCACCGCGTCGAGTTCGACCGGGACGATCGGACTGGACGGGACCACCACATCAACACGGCGCCCTGGTCCTCCCGGCTCACCCTGCTGACGGATCAGATCGACCTCGACATCGATCCGCTGCCAAGCCTCGGGCCCGTCGTCGGCAGGCAGGGCCGCCCAGTCGTCCGGGTTCTGGAACCAGCTCGTTCCGAGTTCGAGATGTCGTTCTCGCTGATCGCCAGAACGCTCAGCGACCACCACCGGCTGGGTGGCGAGTGGCACCACGATGTCAGCGTCCGACACCTCGTAGATCTCCCATGGAGCGGCGATCGCAACAAGTGACAACTGTGGCTGGGCCGAAGCCTGTGCCTTGGCTTCGGGGGTTCGGACCATCGCGTACCGGACGCCCAGATCCTGGAGGTGGCGGACCCCGACCTCGGCATCGTTGTCGACGTAACGCAGTTCGCGCACCGGATTCGACGACTGCTTCGACATTGCGGCAGTGGTGAGGAACGAGTACGGGGTGGTGCCGGACGCCTCGAAATAGAGTGCTTCCATCGAGCCGATACACCCATCGGTCCAGAACGGCAGCAACATCAACGCCATCGTCGTGCCGTACTGACCGTTATCCGGGCTGTTCTCCCAGAGCGCACGGCCACACCCTCGCTCGGCACCCACCGCGCCCATGGTCGTCACGACATTGTGGTACTCGGCGTATGCGCTTCCTCGGCCCTCGTAGCCGGTGAAGTTGTACTTCGACCAGCCGTCTCCCGACGCCCTCACATTTGTCGACGTCGCCTTGAATGGCCCCCAGCCGTACACGTTGGCGTCGTTGTGCGTTGTCATGCCCCCGCCCGGGAGCACCTGATACATGAACCCAACCACCAGGAGAACCCCGAGCGACGCGACCACTCCAAAACCAGTGCCGACTCGACCGCCGACCGGATTCACCGCCGAGCGTTCCCGGATCGCGTTCCAGATCACGGTCATGACCGCCACAGCACCGACCATCATCAACAGGTACCGCACCAGATAGAGAAACGGCAGCAGACGCGGATTCCAGAGCAATCCGATCACCGGCAGCGAATCGCGTGTGAGGTACACCCCAGCCACCAGTACGAGGCCGACGACCCCGAGCGCCGCACCGTTGAGATTCCGACGAAGCACGGACCACGCAAAACCGATGACCGCCAGCGTGGTGATCAGCACATCGAGTGGGGCGGTCAATGGGAAGAACATGTCCCAGAACGAATCCTCAGCGCCTTCGGGTCGCGCGCCGTACTTCATGTCGGTCATGAACTCGTGATTTGCGAGGAATGGACCCACCCACCACGCGACGAGCAGCAACGAGGTCACACCGACGGTGAGTGCCCAACGGAAACGATCTCGATCGGCCCACACGAGGGTGAATACGAGCGCCGCCACCGCCATGAAGATCAACACGATCCCGTGCGACACCGCAGCGGCTGCAATCAGCACCGCCGTCCAGACGCGGAACCGACCGGTGCGAAGACCGGCGGCCAGCGTGCCGAGAGCAAACATGGCGAGCGTCAACGCGATCGAGAACGAGAACTCACCGGCCATCGTCGATTTGAGATTGCCGCCGTAGATGGTGAAGCTCTCGTCGAGCGCAAACGCCACGCCGGCAAACGCGAACAACTCAGGCAGCGGATGGGCGAACCGGGCGAGTCGCCCGAACGACCAGCAGGCGATCGGCAAGGTGATCAGACCCGACACGCCGACCAACTTCATGGCGACGCCATATGGCAGCAGCATGTCGACCAGCACGATGGCCATCGCCGGCAGCACCATGTAGAAGCGGTAGACGGGCATTCCGCCGTACCAATCCATCGACCAGCCGTTGAATCGCAGCGATGGAAGCAGATGATCGCGCAGGAATGCCGGCCCCCAGACATGGGCACCGAAGTCGCCTCCGGTCGGTGTGTTGTCGTCGAAGATGAGATCCGCTGACGGACTGAGCGGGTTCAGGTGAACCACGTTCATCATCACGACCGTCGTCAGCGCCAACGCGAAGGCCGTGAACCCGAACCTCCAGATCCGGTCGTCGTCCCAGTCAGAGGACAGCCAAGAACGTGGCCGGCGAAACACCCGCTCAATGACCCGGGCAGACAACGGAGCCGGAGCAGGATCCGGCGGGGTGATCTCCTCGACATCCATTCCGACCACATCATGGCACGGACCACCCGGTTGCCAGAGTGCGTCCGTACCGGCTGGTCACCAGATGAGGGTGAGCAGGCCGGTGGCGTTGAACGCCGCGTGCGCGACGACAGCGCCACCGATTCGCCCCGTACGCAAAGCGATGATCCCGAACACCGCGCCAGCCACGGCAAGCCCGGGAAATTCGACCGGACGCAGATGTATCGCAGCGAAGAACAACGACCCACCGATCCAGCCCGTCACCGGGCCGAACCGGATCACCGCTGAGCGTTGAATCATCCCCCGATAGACGATCTCTTCCACAAGGGGCGCTCCGACAGCGACGACCATCACCAGCAGCAGCGTTCGAAAGCCGCCCGCAGCGTCGACGAGGTCGCGCGCTGTTTCCTCGAGGCGCGCCGGATCAAAGGTGTCCGGCCAAATGGCCCTCAAGGGCAGATACACGACGGGCACAGCCACCAATTGGGCAATGACCCCGACGGGCAACCAGACCAGATCCGAAGTCGAGAACCGCAACGACACTGCGGTCAACGACTGACGAGCGCCGCCCGATGCGAACGCGACTCCGATGAGCATGGTGACCCAGGAGACCACCGCTAGGGCCGCGAGCGTCTCCGTGGAAATGGTGGCTCCAACTTCGACCCCTGCGATCGAAAGCACGATCTGGCCGAGGACCACACCTCCGAACGACCACGCGATCGCCCAGACCGCCAGCGCCCGGCCGAGGGGAATCGCCGACTGGTCCTGCGTCACAACCGGGACGCTAACCGCCGACCGTCGAGCCGCGCTTTCAGACAGCGAGGCGCCAGCCGAGTTGTGGAATACGCCGGTCGACCATCTGCCAACCCATCGGAGCGGTGAGACGGGCCGCGTGTCGACCGCACAGATCGTACGAATGGGGCTCGCGCTCGGGGCTCAACGGGTCGATCCAGACCTGCGATTCGGCATACAGATACGTGAGCGTCGCCGCCGCATGCTCGGAACATCCGGTGCGTGTGCAGAGTCGATTCACACCAGGAACGGTACGTCACGAGATGCGCCCGCCGGCGGACCCCCCTATCCTTGACCCATGGACAGCCTGCCTCCCCCGCCCCCGCCTCCCCCGGGCCGCGGCGATCGACCGGCTCAGCGTCCCGATCGCCGCAATGCCGGCCGACCCCGAGGCGAACAGCGATCCAACCAATCGTCAGATCCGAACGGCTCAACCCCACAACCCGCCTGGAAGCGTTGGCTACCGTGGGTGGCTGTCGGCATCTTCCTCGCTGCCGTGTTAGTGCCGAGCCTCGTCACCGGGCCCACCGGCCCATCGATCACCTACTCGGAATTCATCGACGAGGTGCGGGCCGGCAACGTCGAGAGCATCGAGATCGACAACGCCACTGGCAAGATCAGCGGCGTCCTGACCGACGGAAGCGACTTCACCTCCACAGGTGGCGGTGAACGGGGGCTGTCAGATACCGACGAGGAGCTGATCAGGTCGAAGGGCGTCGATTACGAGTTCGTTGCGCCGTCATCAAACTGGATTCTCAGCCTGGCGGGCTTGCTGCTTCCAGTGATGCTGATCATCGGATTCTTCGTCTGGATGCAACGTCGAGCTCAGGGTCAGATGGGCAACATGATGTCGATCGGACGCAGTCGGGCCAAGGCGTATTCGACCGATCAGCCCTCAACGACCTTCGCCGATATTGCTGGGTACCAAGGTGTGAAGCAGGAGATCACCGAGGTGGTGGATTTTCTCCGCATGCCGGAACGCTTCTCTGAAATCGGCGCCCGCGTCCCGAAGGGCATTCTGCTCGTCGGGCCACCCGGAACCGGCAAGACGCTCTTCGCCCGAGCCGTCGCTGGCGAAGCGGGTGTCGGGTTCCTGAGCGTCACCGGCTCCGACTTCATGGAGATGTTCGTCGGTGTCGGCGCGAGCCGCGTCCGAGATCTGTTCCAACAGGCGCGCCGCATGGGCCGGGCGATCATCTTCATCGACGAAATCGACTCGATCGGACGCAAACGTGGTGCTGGCCTTGGCGGCGGTCACGATGAGCGTGAGCAGACCCTCAACCAGATGCTGTCCGAGATGGACGGTTTCGAGACATCAGAGGGAATTGTGATCATGGCGGCCACCAACAGGCCCGACATCTTGGATCCGGCGCTGTTGCGCCCGGGCCGCTTCGACCGACAGATCGTCGTGCCTCTTCCCGAATACGAGGAGCGTCTCGCAATTCTCCAGGTCCACAGTCGAGACAAACAGATGGGCCCCGACGTCGATCTGACCACGATGGCCCGTGCCACACCCGGCATGGCCGGAGCCGATCTCGCCAATCTCGTGAACGAAGCGGCGCTCATCGCCGTCCGCCGCGGGTCGAAGCAGATCGAACGCATCGATTTTGAGAATGCGCGCGATCGCGTGGTGCTCGGTGCCCGCCGCGAGTCCATGGTTCTCAACGCTGAGGAGAAGCGTGCTACCGCCTACCACGAAGCGGGCCATGCGTTGCTGGCCACCGTGCTGCCCCACGGCGATCCGCTGCACAAGGTGACCATTCTCCCTCGAGGCATGGCGCTCGGGGTCACCTGGAGCCTGCCCCAGGAACGGCACACCTACTCCAAGGAGTACTTCGAGGACACCATCTGCAAGGCGATGGGAGGGCGCGTCGCTGAGAAACTCATCTTCGGGCATCTCAACTCAGGCGCGGCCAACGACCTTGAACAGTCGACGGGAATCGCTCGCCGCATGGTGCGCGAGTGGGGTATGAGCGAACGAGTTGGCCCGATGGCCTGGGCCGGTCAGCAACAGGTCTTCCTCGGCGAGGATCTCATGTCGAACGCTCGCGAGTACTCAGACGACACGGCACGCCTTCTCGACGAGGAGATCGCCCGGATTCTCCACGAGCAGGAGGATCGGGCTCAGCGGTTGATCACCAAGCACCGCCGGGGCCTCGAACTCGTCGCCGAGGCACTGCTCGAGCATGAGACCATCGACGGACCGACGGTCGCCGATCTGATCCAGCAGGGGCTCACCGAGTCAGGCACGGACGAGCGGCTCGAGGCCAACGTCCTCGGCACCCCCGACTGATCACTCGAACGTGCCGGTATCGCCCTGGCACCCATCGGCCTGGCGCACCGAACCCGGTTCGCGTGCGTCGGCGACTGCGGCCCACAGATCGGTGGCCGTCACCGGCCCAAGAAATCCGGCCGCGACCGAGCCATCGGCACCCGCCACGACAAGGCACGGCACCGCGTCGATCCCATATCGCTCATGTAGGTCTCGGCGTGCACCGAACTCGACGACCTCAACTGCCACCGAATCCGATCGCAGCACCTGAGCCTTCTCAGCCACGTCGGCACAGGTCGAACACGATGCTGACGTGAAGACTGCGACCAGCCACGGAGCATCGACCTCGGAGAAATCGCGCCGGTCGAGTTGTGACGGGATCGAATGAGCGGCCTGTGTGGGTGGGTCGCTCGGCCGTCGCCGACGCAGCGCCTGTGAGACCGCAACGGCGACCAGCACGATCGCAACGGCGACGAGCAATCTCTCCACGAGGACGGTTCTAGCAGTCTCGAAGGCGGAACGTCGCCTCTCAACAACAGGCGGGGCCGGCGATCGCCCACGATGAACCGACCAGACCAGAACTCGGCAATCGACGTTCAACGAGTATCCGACCGGTCGACACGATCTGAAGCGGTCGTGAGAGCACAGATGGATCAACGAGGTCGAGCACCATCGTCGAGGCTGCGCCGATCTCAACCTCGGTGAGGCCCGCCACCTCCACTAATCCGGCGGAGCCAATGGCGCTCACCGTTACCTGAGCGGGCACGTTGTCGAGGTTGATGACCACGAGCCCACCCTCGAGCGGGACCGATGGCCCCGCCGCCAAGAACCACGTGGTCGGGAGCAGACCGTCTCTGCGAACCGGAACACCTGATGCGACCGAGGTCACCCGAAGTCCGCCTCCGCCGACCCTCGTCACTGCACGGTCGACGGTGATCGACCGACCGGCAAGCGTCGAGAACACCGCTGAGTGAGCCCCCTCGGGAAGACCAGCGATCGATCCAGCCTCGATCACCACCACCTGCTCGGCGGGAACCGACACGTTCGCTGTCACCGACCCGGTGTCAAGGCCCTCGACGAAGAACACGCCGGACACCTCCACCGCCTCGGACGTTGGGTTGAAGATGCTGTATCGCTCGGACACTGCAGGACCTTTGTCGCCATCGGCGAACCACCACTGCTCGGACAAACGCGGCGATCCGAGCGAGACCGATCGGCCCCCACGGAGGCCATCATCGACGGCAAGGGCTCGTCCGACGACCAGAGCCCCGCGTGCAGCCTCCACGCTGACCCCCACCGACGATTCACCCCGCGCACCAGCCCCCGGGGCGGCCACATCGACCACCCTCACCGAGCGCGGTGGCACCGGAAGTCCGGTGAAGGCCGCCGGCCGTTGTGTGCCCTGAGCAGTGTGAAAGGCGACATCGACCACCACTTGGTCCGCCGACGGATTGGACAGGATCACCTGATCCGACGCCGCATCCACGGTGTACCCCTCGGCCAGATACCACGTCGATGACATCGATGTTGCGCACGGCGTTGCCGACTGTCCAAGACCGTTCGCAGACGGGTGGTACGCCCGTTGCTCGACGAGACCTCCGCCGCCGAGTATCTCGACGATGACGGCAACGAAGGTCCCCGACAATTCGGCGTCGACATCGACTTGGACCCGACCGCCCGACTCGACATCGACCACCCGTTCGATCGATGGTGCGGAGTCGCTCAGGAACGTGACCAACGCCTGAGTCGCAGTCTCCGTCGGATTTGAGATGATCACCGCTCCCCCGACATCGGGTTCGCCGGTTGCTGGCATACCCGGGCAGTACCAAGCGCTTTCGAGCAACCCGGTGCGTGGCACCTCGGGAATCCACGGCTCAGGAGCAAGGTCGAACACTGCGGCGTCACCGCTCGGACTCGACGAAGCGACACGAATGATGACGGCCACAGCGAGCACAAGCAGCGCCAGCACTGGCTGGCGGCGGGTGAACGTCACGCGCCTCATGTCTGAACTCCGATCTCAGAGCCGTCGAGCGTCAAGACCGCCGTATCGGGTGGGACTGCACCGCGTCGCTTACGGCCATAGCCCCGACCGGGCTTCAACAGGGCGGCCCCCACGGCGATCCACAACACCGAGACCGCAGCCATGGCGAACGTTCGTCCACCGGGACGGACATGTTCGACCAGAACCTGACCGCCATCGGGAAGATCGAATGCGGTGGTGAGGCCGAATCCCGCACGCGCCTCAAGCTCAACGTCGCTCATGCTCGCCGCCCACGTTCCATCGAACGGCACACCCAGATGCAGCACACCGGGACCGGGCACGGAGACGAGCGTTGGACCAGACGAGGCCACAACGTCGACGAGGTCGACCGCGCCGCCCGAATCATCGACGATGGTGGAGACACCCGTGACGTCGGCGAGCAAGAGGCTTCCCTCCCCCGCGCGTGCCGACGCCTCAGCAGCCGCTCCCTCCAGATACGCCGCCGGCGGAATCCAAGCCCTGTTGACGAACACCTCGATCGTTGGGGGTGATTGCACAGCACCGATGTCGAGCTGTGCTGCCAGCGCCTCCAGAAGGCCCGCCGGGGTCGGAAGGGGATCTGCCACCGATGACTCGATGCCGTCGGCGAGCGGCACCACCACGTAGCGAACGCCCAGAGGAGCGAGCAGACGACCGACTCGAGCGGTCGAACCGATCGCGAGCAGATCGAGCACCTCATGGATCCGCTCTCCGGCAGGACCTCTGACCGTAGGGAACGCCTCGGTTACGCCCATCGGACCGGCATCAGACACGGCGAAGCCGATCCCTTCGGCATACGGCGTCGCCGGAATCGGTAGCACCCGAGGATCGCCAACCCAGAGCACCCGATACGAACCGAGGTCGGATCGCGGCGGAAATTGAGATGCGGCCAATTCGGCGATCGGATCAGATGGCATATCCCACTCGCCGTCGCCTATTGCGATCACTCCTGGAATCAGACCGATCACCAAACCGAGTTGAGCGGCGATGACCAGCGGCTGGCGCCAACTGAACACCCGGGTCAAGACATCGCTGCCGAAGCCACCGATGACACCGGCCGCCGCAATCGCTACGCCCAGCAGAGCCGGTACGAGCAGGATCTCCCGTGCTG
The DNA here is from genome assembly GCA_027730505.1 of Actinomycetota bacterium. Classification (GTDB taxonomy): domain Bacteria; phylum Actinomycetota; class Acidimicrobiia; order Acidimicrobiales; family Ilumatobacteraceae; genus Casp-actino5. The sequence goes on from JAQCGT010000040.1 coordinate 15,127, forward strand.
GGATGATGTGGGCCCCGACACCGCGATCGGCGAGCACTACGAGCGCAAGCGAGGGCACGGTCAAGAGCGCGCCACGCACCGACCAGGTCAGCCGCCAGGCCCTCGTGATCATCACGGCGGTGAGCACGGCCAGGTACAGCGCCACGGAGAGTCCCACCCAGCGTCCGTCACCAAAGGACACGGCGGCCAGGAACCCCCGCCCAGCGACGCCGTCGAACCCGGCACCGGTCAGCGTCTCGATGGACCATGTCGAGCTCCACGGCAACAGCAGAAACCACGAGCCGAGCACGCATGGGATACCAGCGGCAAACCAACTCGCCGTCCGCCAGCCCGCACCAACTGCGACCGTTGCGACCGAAACGGCCAGCAGCGTTACCGAACCGACGATCAACACCGGAGGAGAGATCGACCCGCCAAGCGCGCAGATCAACACGAGGCCAGCGGCGAGTCGACGCCGATCGCCATGAGCCGGCGCAGAGAGCCCATCGGGAAGGTCACCTTCGACGGTCGAACTGTCGGCCGTGGCGATGCCGGCCAAGCGACGACCGAGGTGGATGATCCACGGCAACGCAGCGAAGATGACGAGCGCATCGACGTCACCCCGACGGAACAGCGACGGCACCAACGGTGCAGCTCCGTACACGGCAAGGCCTGCCACCCGCGCCCGTTCGCTCGGGAACACCGTGAGCAGGCGTCCGATACCGAGCAGGCCGAGGATCACCGTGCCCACTGAGACGAGACCGAGCACCGTCACTCCCCCACCAGGCGTGATGGCGCGTAGTGCGGCGAGCAACGCATAGCCACCAGGCGGGGACGTTGTTGAGCCGATCCCACGCGGGTCCCATGATGACCACCACATTCCAAGGAGATCTGCCACTGACGACTCCAATGGGAGCAGCCTTCCGACCCATGGCTCGCGCCCGAGGATCAGGCCGCGCGAACCGACGATCAGCCCGACGACAATCAGCAGCCATGTGAGGCTGACCGCGAACCCACGTTGTCGCCACCGCCGCACCGTCGTGTCTCCGGCCACGAGTTCCTCGGTGTCGCGCGACCGGAGAAAGTCCGAGAGCCGTGCGCTTCCGCGCGACTGCAGACCGAGCACTTCGATCTCGTCGACCGCTCGAGTACCCGCAAGGCGCCTTCTGCGTTCGGCAAGAGACCGCCAGCGAAACGGGACGCCCAACAGCGCAATGATCGAATTCCATGCTTCCGCACCACGCCCGGTGAACAGTCCGATCACTGCTTCAGCGATGGTGAGCAACAGCAACTGCAGGATTCTCGGTACCAGCCGCATCGATCCCGTGAGCGACAGCACGGTGTCGATACGACGTCGCGCCGAGAGGCGTGCGTGATCGATATCGGGACGGCGAGCTGCGAGCGCTGATCGGTGACGCACCACAGCGTCGGGGGCAACCACAACCCGGGCACCTGCCCAATGAGCCCGCCAGCACAGGTCGACGTCCTCGCCCAGTAGGTCGATCGACGGCTCAAACCCCCCCAGGGAGCGCAAGAGATCGGCACGAACCAGGATGCAGGCTGACGGGAGCACGAACACGTCGCGGACTGCATCATGCTGTTCCTGATCGAGTTCGCCTGGTTCGATGAAATGGTCGATCTCTCCGAAGCGATCGAGGCCGAAACCAACCTCGAGGATGCGTTGAGGCTCGTCCCAGGCGACGAGTTTCGGCCCGACCAACCCGGCGTTGGAGCGGTGGAATTCATCGACCAGATGGCCGATGGCGTCGTCGGCGGGAGCGACGTCATCATGCATCAAACAGAACAGGCCGTTCTCACCCTCGACCAGCTCGAGCACACGATTCGCAGCACGGCCAAAACCATCAGTGGAGGGGTCCCCCTCCTGGACCAGCGCTGATGGGATCGCAGCCCGAATCTGATCCCCAACTGCATCGACATCGGTTGCGGAACTCAGCAGGAACAGGAATTGAAGGGGCCGGTACGACTGTGCGGCAAACGCCGCGAGCGACTCGGCGAACCAGTCGCCGGGCTCATGCACGACAACGACGGCCACCACGGCGATGCGCTCGGGTCCCTCCACTCGGAGGGAGGCTACCGGTGCCCGGATGGCCATACCGGTCGGGGTCCGATCAGCCGGTTAGCCTCCATTCGCCGTGCCGTCATCATCGCTCGACGCCCCCGTTCCCGATCCGGGTCTCCCCGAGGATCCTGACGCGCCATCGGGTTCGGCGTTGCCCGAGGGTGCAGTAGTGGTCGCTATCGGCTTGTTGGTCGCTGGAATCTCGACCTATGCGTTCTTCCGAGTTGGCACCTCGGCGCTTGGCGGCGACACCGAGTTTGCGCCGATCGCTGCGCTCTGGTTCGCAATGTTCGCTCTCGCACCAGGCTTCTTCCTGCCACTCGAACAAGAACTCGGTCGCGCTCTCGCCCATCGACGTGCAATCGGCCAGGGCGGCCGACCGGTGGTTAAACGCATCGTGGCACTCGCCGTCATCATCTCGATCGTCGTCGTCGCCGTCATCGCCATCACCTCGCCGTGGGTCACCTCGGCATACTTCGACGGCGACTGGCTGCTGCTCGTCGCCCTCGCCGTCGCTTTCGTCTCCTATGCACCGGTGCACCTGACACGCGGCATCTGCTCGGGCACCGCACGATTCGGATCATTCGCCTTCGTCGTCGGATCCGACGGCGTCGTCAAGATCATCGCCACCATCGCCCTCGCCGCCATCGGCATCACCGCCGTCGGCCCCTACGCCTTCGTCGTCGCCCTATCCCCGCTGCTCGCTGTCGCCATCGTCTGGTCACGCGGCACGCTCGCCACCCCCGACGGCCCACCCGCTCCATGGCGCGAAGTCACCCAGAACTTCGGCTGGCTCCTCCTTGGAACCGCATGCGCCGCCGTGCTCGTCAACGCCGGCCCCATGGCCGCCAACCTGCTCGCATCAGACACCGAAGCCGACGCCGTCACCCGCTTCAGCTACGGCGTCCTCCTCGCACGAGTCCCGCTGTTCATGTTCCAAGCCATCCAAGCCAGCCTGCTCCCCCGCCTCGCCCGACTCGCCGCCCGACGCGACTACGACGACTTCCGCAAAGGCCTCAAACTCCTCATCCTCGTCGTTGCGGCCATCGGCGCCATCGGCACCACCGCCGCCTGGTTCCTGGGACCCTGGATCCTCGATCTCGTGTACGGCGCCGACCTGTCCGGGCGTACCATCGCCATGCTCGCCCTCTCATCCGCGATCTACATGCTCGCCCTCGCCATGAGCCAAGCGGTCCTCGCCCTCGAAGACCATGCTCAAGTCGCCATCGGCTGGATCAGCGGCATCCTCGCGTTCGTCGTCGGCACCTGGCTCGCCGGCGATCAACTCTTCCGACGCATCGAGATCGGACTCGTCGCCTCGTCCGTCATCGCACTCGCATGGTTCTCCATCGCCCTCAGGCGACGCCTCGCCATCGTCGACCAGACCTGAACGGTCCCCGGGGCCTTGTGGGTTCTCCGACCCAGCGGGCCGAGTCAGTCGTGGAGATGTGCCTTGGCGGCTTCGGTTTCGAGG
>JAQCGT010000041.1 GCA_027730505.1 Actinomycetota bacterium
ACCTGCACGACTGGCGCGATCGAGTTGGTGGTGCAACTCGCGGCAGTGACGATCGGGTGCATCGACGGGTCGTAGAGCTCGTCGTTGCAGCCCATCACGATGTTGAGCACGCTCGGATCTTTCACCGGCGCTGCGACCACCACCGAGCGTGCTCCGCCCACCAGGTGGGGGTCGAGCGCTTCGACGGTTTTGAACTTGCCAGACGCTTCGATCACCACGTCGACACCTGCCTGACGCCAATCGATCGCTCCGGGATATTGCTCGTCGCTGTAGGTCACCCGCTGGCCATCGACGATCATGGCGTCACCGTCGACGCTGACCGTGCCGTTGTATCGCCCGTGAACGGTGTCGAACTCGAGAAGGTGAGCGGCGGTCCCTGCGTCGCCCTTCACCTCGTTCACGTGAACGAGTTCGAGTTCGGGGTGCTCTGCCATGGCACGAACGGCGAGTCGGCCGATGCGCCCGAATCCGTTGATGCCGATGCGGGTGGTCATCTCGCTACTCCTTGTTGATCGTCAATCAGGTGGTCGATGCGGGTGTTGAGTTCGTCGATGACGTCGTCGAATGCGGCGTCGGTATCGACCTCGACAGGGTCGGGGATCGACCAGTGCCACCAGTCGGTGGTGGGGGAGAGTTCCTCGTGAGCGTTGTCGCACACCGTGATCACCTGGGTTCGTGCTGGAATCCGTGTGATCGATCGAGGGATCGCCGACGTCAGATCGAGACCATGTCGACGCCCGACCGAGACGGCGCGTCGGTGCACCTGCGGTGCGGGATGGGTTCCGGCCGAGTCAGCGGCGCGCCCGGTGCGTGAACGCCAGAGCGCAGCCGCTAACTGGCTCCGAGCCGAGTTGTGGCTGCACAGGAACAGCACCGGTCGTGTCGGTCGGCTGGATCGAGTAAACCGTCGCACGGTCGGGTCGTCGCTCAGCCTCACGTATCGCCGCCGGCGATCGCCGGCCGAGACGATGCGCGTGATCAGGCCTGCGTCGTCGAGAACATCGAGATGATGGGCGAGGAGATTCGAGGTGAGGCCGTGGCGCTCGCTGAGTTCACGGGGTGAGCGGTCGCTTCGGGTGAGGTCGTCGACGATGGCGAGCCGTGTGGGGTCGCCGAGGGCGGCGTGCATGTTCGCCCGTCGTTGGAACTCGTTGCTCACCTCTCCAGTCAATCGGAGAGCCGGCAATCACTCAATATCGGTTGAGTGAATTCGCGGTGAACGATCAGGCCGCTTCGATATCCGTGTGGCTGAAGTCATCGCCAACGAACAGGAGGGGTTCGCCGGATATCGACGCAACGGCGTAGCTGAAGCAGTCGCCGAAGCTCAGTCCCGCCCGGTGCCGTCCACGGCCGAAGCGCTTGTACGCGCCAACGGCAGCGTTCATGTGGTGGGACGTGAACGGAATGACCTCGAGGCCGAGGTGCTCCACGAGTTGATTGACGATCGGTCGGGCGTCCATCTCAAGGCGATTCGACAGGATGATTCCCAACTCGACGAGTGCCGTGGCCGGTGTGGCGGCCGACGCGCCCTCATCGGTCACGAGGTTGATCAGAGATTCGAAGCCATCCTCTCGAAAGACGATCGCTGCCAAGGCCGATGTATCGACGATCACACGCCCTCCGGCCCAAACCCGAGGATCTCATCCTCCTCGACGACGGTTGGGCGTCGCCCGATCTGGTCTTCGGGTATGAGTGGCCACACCTCGTTCTCGAGGTAACGCATCACGGCGGCACGCCGATTGACGGCCCGACCGGAGCGAACCAGTTCTGATCGCCTCCGCTCAAGCGCTTGGCGGATTGTCTCGGTCTTGGACTGTCCTGTCAGGGCACTCAGTTCGGTGGTGAGATCTTCGACGTCGCGGTTCTTGATGTTGAGAGCCACCGTGAGTGACTACACCGTTACACCAAACACACCCAATGGTGTAATGGTCAGCGTGGCTCAGACCTTATAAACGAGGGTGCCGGTGGCGCAGACCCGACCCGACTTGGCCCCGGTCACCTCGGCCGAGCAGAACACGATCGACTTGCCGCGTCGGGTCACCCACCCCTCGCACACGGCGTCCTCATCGGCGATGGCGCCCATGTAGTTGATGGTCATCGAGATCGTCACCATGCGGGTCGGCTCCACGCCGCTCGCCCCGATGGCCGGGACGACGGCGGTATCGATGAGGCTGGCGATCGCACCGCCGTGCATGATCCCAGCGGGTTGCATGATCTCGGGCCTGATCGGCATCCGCAGCCTGGCGTAGCCCTGGCGCATGTCCTCCACCACGAACCCCATGTGGAGGTTGTAGTTCGTGTCCTGGTCCCACTTGGGGAAGCCCGCCCAACGTTCGGCGATCTCGGCGTCGAGGGGTGGAAAGTCGTCAGCGCGCATGGGAGCAACTTAGGCCGTGAGCCCCTCTATTAACCGAGTTGGCTACCGCTCAACGTTGTGCCCAATTTGTGCTGAACATATGTTTGTTTCTAGAACAAGTGTTCTATACTGTTGTCATGTCCGTAGCCGAAACGTTCGATCATCAGGGCGATGAGCTCGTGGTCGGCCGCATGCTGCGGGCCGTGCACCGGCTTGGCTCCGTCGACCTCCCGGGCGCTGACCTCAAGACGCTTGATGAGGTCATGGACGCCGCACGTCGCCTTCGTTCGTGGATCGGTTCGGTCGAGGTGTCGGTCAGCCGACGCACCAGTGAATTGCACGCGGCTGGTCGTGCCGGTGCAGCCGAAGGGCTGCTCGCCGACAGCGGCGGCCAGTCGCTCGCCGACGCCAAAGCCGCTGCTGCTCGGGCCGACGTGTGCGATGAGATGCCGTTGTTCGAGTCGGCCTTGAAGCAGGGCACGGTCGACACCGGTCATCTCGATGCGATCGCTCGAGCCACCCGAAGTTTGAGCGATGCCGCCAAGGCTGAGCTACTGAAGAAGCAGGAAGCGCTCCTCGCCGCGGCCACCGACACCAGTGTTGACAAGTTCGGTCGCACCGTCACCAACCTCGCCCGTGATGTCGCCGCTGATGTCGACCGAGCCGCCGAGGCTGATCGGCTCACCCGTCAGCGTCGTAACTCGAAGATCCGCACCTGGATCGATCGCGAGACGGGCATGGGGAAGACCCTGCTTGAACTCGATCCTGTTCGTCATGCAGCACTACAAGCCGCTATCGACGCCCACCTCGCGACGCTTCGTCAGCGTGACGGCAACGGCGACATTCCGTTCGATCAACTTCGTCTCGATGCCGCCATCGAACTGATCGACACCGGTGGCACGCTCCAACAACGTCGCATCCCTGAGGTGAGCGTCGTCATCGACTGGCGCACCTTGATGGACGGCATGCACGCCAACTCGGTCTGCGAGACCGTCTCGGGTATTCCGCTTCCGGTGCAGACCGTGCAGCGTCTGTGCTGCGAGGCCGAGATTCTCCCCGTGGTGCTGCGTGGCGCTGCTGAACCGCTTCACGTCGGGACCGCCGTCCGCACGGCCACCCGAGCCCAGCGTCGGGCATTGGCGGCGGTACATCGCACCTGCATCCACCCGCACTGCTCGGTCGGGTTCGAGCACTGTCAGATCCACCATGTCACACCCTGGGAACAGGGTGGGCCAACCGATCTCGACAATCTCGTTCCGCTGTGCTCTCGTCATCACCACATGGTCCACGAGGGCATGTGGCGAATCGATCTCCATCCTGATCGCAGCATCACCTGGACAAGGCCCGACGGTCGTGAGTGGTTCACCGGCGAGTGCACTGACCGGGTACCTGTTGGCGTGGGTGACACGGTTGGCGGGCAGCCGCCCGGTCGAAGTCACTGAATCGCGGATCGCGATCCCGACCTGGAAGGAACCCCTGCCAGTTCCGTCCATCACCTCACCGAGATGACGTGCACACGCACGTCCCTTTGTCGTGTCCGGGTCGCGTCGAGACGCTGATGTGAATCGTGCGACCCGATGGGCCGGCCGCCTCGCCGGGCAGACTCATCTCCATGACATCAGTGTTCGATCCCGTCACCTTCATGCACGGCCCAGCCATGCCGAACCGTTTCATGTTGGCACCACTCACCAACCAGCAGAGTCACGATGACGGAACCCTGTCTGATGCCGAACGGAATTGGTTGACCTTGAGGTCCCACGGAGGATTCGGTCAGACCATGACTGCAGCCGCTCACGTGCAGGAAATCGGTCGAGCCTTCCCTGGACAGCTCGGTATCTGTCGTGACGACCAGATCCCGGCACTCGCCGCTATGGCCGATGAGATCCGGTCAACTGGCAGTCTGGCCATCGTGCAGTTGCACCATGGCGGCAATCGGGTGCCGGCTGAATTGAACGGCATGACACCGGTTTGCCCCTCAGATGATCACGAAACCGGCGCCCGGGCGTTGTCGTCTGCCGAAGTTGAGCAACTGCGCGATGACTTCATCGCAGCTGCCGTACGTGCCGACCGAGCCGGCTACGACGGCGTCGAACTCCATGGAGCCCATGGCTACATCATCTGCCAGTTCCTCTCGTCGGAGATCAACCATCGCACCGACCAGTACGGCGGCTCGCTCGAGAACCGTGCACGGCTGCTGTTTGAGATCATCGACGGTGTTCGCCGGGAATGCCGGCCCGACTTCCACCTCTCGGTGCGGCTCTCACCCGAGCGGTTCGGCATGGTGCTGGACGAGATCATCGAGGTCTACGGCCGACTCGTCGATACCGGCGCTGTCGACTTCATCGACATGTCGCTCTGGGACGTGTTTAAGCAGCCCAACGAAGAAGCCCATCAGGGTCGCACCTTGGCCGAGATCTTCGCTGAGATTCCCCGAGGCGACGTGCGTCTCGGTGTTGCCGGCAAGATCCATGATCCGTCCGATGCGCAGGCGATGCTCGATCTCGGTATTGACATCATCATCTTGGGTCGGGTCGCGATCCTGCATCACGACTATCCCAACCTGTTGCGCAGCGACGCCGGGTTCGTGCCTCGCCGGGTGCCGGTGAGCGCCGACACGCTGCGCGCCGAGGGACTCTCCGAGGCCTTCGTGAACTACATGCGCAACTGGAAGGGCTTCGTCGCCGACGACTGATCTATTGATGTCTCGGCTGTTCCTCGCGGTCCGTCCTGATGACGCCACGTTCGTTGCGCTCGAAGCACTCGACCGTGATCCGGCTCCCGGTGTTCGTTGGGTGCCGCCCGAGCAGTGGCACATCACGCTGCGCTTCTGGGCCGACGTCGACCCGGCAGCGGTGATCGAAGCGATCGATGCCGGAGTATCAGACGATGACGGTCGACTGTTCACCGCGCCGACAATCACGCTCGGACCGGTGGTGTCTCGAATGGGGCCGTCAACGGTCGTGCTTCCCGCTCACGGCGCCGATCAACTGGCACGCGCGGTCAGAGAACTGACCGTTGAGAATCCGCCTCGTGAGTCTCAACCGTTTCAGGGGCATCTCACGTTGGCTCGTCTTCGGCGCAGGGCCGCATGTGGTGTGGCGGGGGAGCGGTTTAGTGCGACGTTCATCCCGAGTGATCTCGAGCTCGTCGAGAGCGAGCTCGGTCCGAACGGGGCTCGTCATCGGGTGCTCGCCTCATGGCCGCTGGGCACGTGATCGATTGTTGACGCGTCGACGAGTTGCCGTGCACCGCGGGAGATCTGACTGCTGAGTTTCTGTCTCGTGAGTCACGTCCGGTTCAAGGTCATCTCACCCTCGCTCGTCGGCGTCATCGTGAGGCGTCTGGTGGTGGGGGAGCGGTTCAGCGCGACGTTCACCCCAAGTGATCTCGAGCTGGTCGAGAGCGAGCTCGGCCCGAACAGGGCTCGTCATCGGGTGCTCGCCTCGTGACCGCTAGCGACCAGAGAGCAGATCTGAATGACGCCGGGCGAGCAGCAGAACGCGGCCGCTCGAAACACCTGATGATCATCGGTTCTCAGTGGCGGTACATCTGTCCTGTCCGGTGATACGTTGCGCCGCCGTGGGGGAGACTGTCCAGATCACCTGGACTCGCGCGCTTCGAACAGGGCTGATCACGTATCTGGCCTCGCGTCTGCTCGTGCTGCTCGGTGTCGGTCTTGTCGCCATCGCCCGCACGCAAGAAGATGCCCGCAACGGCTTGTCGCGGATCCCGACGAGTCGTCACATCCGTGACGTGCTCTCGACCTGGGATGGCTTCTGGTATCTCGAGATCGTCCGCAATGGCTATCCCGCATCGGTTCCCGATGGCGTCACCTACTTCGTACCTGAGGCACGAGCAGCGTTCTTCCCGGTGTTTCCCCTCATCACACGGTTCGCTGATGTGGTGCTTCCCGGTGGCCCCGCCACCGCCGGCATCATCATGAACCTCATTCTCGGCGGTCTTGCCGTCGTCATGATCGGTGTGCTGGCCCGCACGCTCTGGGACGACCAGGTCGCCACCACCGCCATGGTGCTCGTCGCATTGTTCCCCGGATCGTTCGTGCTCTCGATGGTCTACAGCGAAGCCACGATGATCGTGCTCGCCGCCGGAACGATGATCACGCTCGCACGACATCGCTGGTGGTTGGCGGCAGGTTTGGGTCTGCTCACCACCGCGACCCGGCCGAACGGACTCGCAGTCGTGTTGGCAGGACTGGCCTGTATCTGGATGCTCCGTCACGACCGTGCGCAGCGTTGGCGTGCAGCGGTGGCGACCGCCGTCATGCCGCTCGGCTTCATCGCCGTGATCGCATTCATCGGCTCGACCGCCGGTGAGCGATGGGTCTGGTTCCGGGTGCAGCGTGAGGCATGGGATGAGGGATTCAGTTTCGGCTGGAGCACCGTTCGGTTCGTCGGCGAGTGGCTTGCGTCTCCGCTCGGTTCGCCCACCCGCGCCCTCACCGTTGCGTCGGTGATCGTCATTGCGATCGGGTTGACAGCGATGTGGCGGACTCGCACCTCGCCAGTGCTCGGTGCTTACACACTTGGGGTGGTCGCCCTCATGCTTTCGCCGGCAACCGTTACCGCTCGGCCTCGGTTCGTGCTCACCGCGTTCGGTCTCATCGTCGCTGCTGCAGCGTGGTGGGTGCATCACGGCCCGAGCGATCCGGCGCGACGTCGTAACGTTGAACTCGTGGTGATCGGAGCGAGCAGTGCCGGGCTGGTGGCGGCCACCAGCATCTACGGGCTGCTCGGCGCCATCCCGTGAATCGCCGGCCGTCATGGGCCGGACGTGTGCCGTCGTGGATGCTGCTGGCCGTCTGGCCGTTTTTGCTGTTGTTCGTCGATCGCGGGCAACTCAACGCCGACACCAAATACGACTTGACCGGTGACCCATGGCGGCTCATCACCGCAGCGATGTCGTCGTGGGATGAGACGCTGCATGGCGGATGGGTACTGCAGCAACACGCCGGTTACCTGTGGCCAACCGGGCCGTTCTTCGCGGTCACTGAGTTCCTGCCCGACTGGACGCAACAACGACTCTGGTTGATCGCCTTGCTCGTCGTCGCTGGTCTCGGCACTCGGTTCGCAGCGCGACAACTCGGTTTGGCTACTGGAGCCGCAACCGTTTCCGGACTGGTGTTCCAGTTATCGCCGTACACGGTGCCGTATTTGGCCCGTACGTCAGCAATGTTGCTGCCGTGGGCGGTGGCGGGATGGGTGCTCGGTGCTGCGGTGCTCGCCACTCGTCGACCATCCCCACGCTGGCTAGCCGTCATCGCTCTGGCATTTGCAACCGCCGGTGGGGTGAACTCGACGGCGATTCTCATGATTGCGCCGCTGCCGATCATCTGGTTCTGGTGGGCGCATCGGTGTGGCGACGTCACGACGGCCCGAGCGCTGACGCTCTCGGTGGTGACCGGTGTGTCGTCGATGGTGGTGAGCGCATGGTGGCTCGCCTCGGCGTGGATCGGCTCACGTCACGGGCCTGACCTCCTCTCGTTCTCCGAGACCCTGCGCGATGTGTCGACGACGGCCACCGGCCCCGAGGTGTTGCGACTGTCCGGCTACTGGCTCACCTATGTGACCGAGGCGAGCGGCATCGCCACGACCGATGTCGGACGGCTGTTGACCGGTTCGGCACCGGTGGTGGCAGCGACGATGCTTCTGGCCCTGGCCGGACTGGCCGGCGCCCTCGCCGGTCGTTGGCGACATCGAGGGTTCGCTGCAATGGTCACGGTGGTGTCGGTGCTTCTCGCCGTCGGGGTTCATCCCTACGACGACCCGTCACCGATGGGTCGGCTACTTCTCGATGGTCTGCCCGACACAGCGCTGACCGCACTGCGCTCATCGACCCGGGCCTTACCGATGCTCGGTCTCGTGCTCGCCATCGGTGCGGCACGGCTGGTCTCACGTCTGCGACCCCAACCGCTGCTCGTCGTCCCCGGTGTGGCCTTGCTGGCCATCGCCGCACCGTGGTTCAGCCTCGGGCGTCTCGTCGATCCTGCGCTCGAGCGACCGGCGTCACCGCCTGCGACCTGGGATGAGCCGCTCGCAGCGATCGCTGGTGCAAACCGTGTGCTGGCGATCCCGGGAAGCGAGTTCTCGACGTTCGACTGGGGCCACACGCAGGATCCACCGTGGACGTCCGAGGCGCCGGTCATCACCCGTGAACTGCTGCCGCTCGGTTCACCCGACCGGATGGATCTGCTGCTTGCATTCGACGATGCGATCCAAGAGGGCCGTCTCGAATCCGGATCGGTTGCGACTGTCGCCGGTCTGCTCGACGCCGACACGGTCTGGGTAGCGGCTGATGTCGATCACGCCCGCTATCGCACGATCGCCTTGGACGCTGACGTGCTCGACGGCGCACCCGGTCTCGAACCGGTGACCATCGTCGACGATGTGGCTGGCATCTATTCGGTTGATGTCGCCGATCTCGGACCGGTTGGCGCGGAGGTGGCACTAGCAGGTGCCGGACGAGGAACGCTGGCGGCGATCAACGCTGGTCTGATCACGCCGGGCAGCATCGTCTGGCGAGTCGGCACTGCGCCCGACGACGTGCCGATGATCGTCACCGATGGCGATCGTGATGCCGTACGCCAATGGCGATCGTCGCAGGGCACGCTCGGGGCAGTCGGCGAGATTTCCGATCGTGAGCGTGACGGCACGGCTGCGTTGATCACCTCCGACCCGGTGCGCACCACAGTGCGGTTCGGACCCGACGCTGACCAGCACACGGTGACGGCATCGACCTACGGCGACCCGTTCGAACTGCAGCCTGAGTACCGCGCCGCAATGGCGCTCGACGGCGACCCCAACACCGCCTGGCGGGTATGGGATCCATCGAGTCGACCGTCGATCTCCCTCGAGGGCTACGTCGATGCGCTGGCGCCGGTGGCGGTGGTTGAGTCGGGCGCGGTGACCCGCCTACGTGTTGACTCGGTGTCGCGCGCTGGCGCAGTCACAGCGTTGCTCGACGCCGACGCCGACGGTCACTTCGAGCCGATTGATCTCCCCGCAGAGACCTACTCGTTGACGGTCACGATCGACGCGGTTGAGCCCGGAACAACCAATGCGGGACTTGCCGAGTTGCTCGTCACGCCGTTGATCGAGTCGCTGGTGGTGCCACCGGTTGACGCCGGTGATGCCGTGGTACTCGAACGGTGGCGCCTCGAACGCGAGATTCCCGGTCGCAGCGATGCGGAGCCCGTGCTTCGACGAATCGTGCCGGTGAAGACCGACGCTGTGTTCGAGCTGCGGGTGATCGGTGTTGGGGAAGCGGGCACCGAATGCCGAACCGGAGTCATTGCGATCGATGGTGTGGATCAGCCCATCGATACCTCGACCGGCGGCTCCTGTGACGGCACGTCGGTCTCTCTCGCCGCTGGTGAGCATTTGATCGAATCGACGGCGGATCAGGTGGTTCTCACCCCACCCACCTGGTCTGCTTCAGCGACGTGGCGCACCCTCGTGCTGCCCTACGCATTTGCGAATGGTTGGGCCGTCAGGCTCGATGGCGAAGCGCTCGAACCGGTGTCACTCGCCGGTGGCAGCATGGCCGTGCGGACACCGGTCGGTGTTGCCGCCGATGATCTTGAGATCGTTTGGACTCCCGACCGGATGTATCGGATCGCGCTCGGGGTGTCGGGTGCGGGTGCCGTGATCGCTCTGTTTGTGATCCTCCTCGATCCGGGCACGGCGCCGCGGCGCCGTCGACGTGGCCGCGCCGGATCCACTCCAGTTGTCGACCGGCTTGGGCGACGTATCGTGCGCTCATTGATCACCGGTGCGGTGGTGGGCGTCACCATCGACCCGTTTGCCGGTGTCGCGGCTGGGGTCGCAGTGTTGATCATCCCTCGGGTCGAATGGCTCGGCCTCGGCATCGTCACCGCTGGTGCTGGCCTCGTCGTCGTCGAGGTGATCCTCGACCGTCCCGATCACGGCATCGCATGGCCCAGTCATTTCGGGGTGCTTCACGTGCCGGTGGCCGCAGCGGTCCTCATGGTCGGCGTATGGCTCGTGAGCGCCCGACCGGACGACGATCGTTGATCATCGGCGAGGACCGCTGATCACAGCCCGGCGCAGGCACCGGGTGGGTCGTCATAGCGTTCGGCATTGCGCCAGTCGCCGAGGATCCATTCGGATGATTCGGGCACGGCGATGCCCTCGTAGTTCACGCTCAGCTGCTTCACGAGCCAGAACGTGATCGCCAGCGCTCCGGTTGGGCACAGGTGAACCCCGTCGCGTTTGCGCTCTGGATTGCCGTCGCCGTCGATGTCGAGCCGGAAGGTGTCGCCGAACACTTCCGTCTGGTCGAGCAGCACGACGAGGTTGCGATGCTCGGCGGCGAATTGTTCAGCGTTTGCCACGAGCACGGCTTCGCCGGGATCGGCTTGATCGTCTGATCGCACCGGGATGGTCACCAGCGCGAGTCGCAGGTTTCGTTCGGTGATGATCTGGCCGAGTTCATCGAAGGCGGCAACCTGATTCTCAGACGACTCGTAGCCGTCCCAAAGCGACAGCTGCATCACCAACAGGTCGGGATCCACCTCGTCGAGGTGGCCGGTGAGTACGCCGAAGGGATCGTCGAAACCCTCGCGAGCGACCAGACCAACGCCACCGAACGCAGCTGACCGTGCATCGACACCCGCTTCGGTGAGCGCCGCCCCGAGCGGCGGCCAGGTGTCGTTGGCGATCGAGTCGCCGTACCAGAGCAACGTCTCGACCGGTGGCCCCGAGGGTGCAATCGTCGTGGTTGTCGTCGTGCTCGTGCTGGTGCTCGACGTGGCCGGCGGAAGGGGCGCCGTGGTGGTCGTGCTTGCGGGGATCGTGCTCGTCACCGGGCTGATCGGTGGTGTGGTCACTGGCATCGGATTGCTTGCGAGCACCGCGGTGAGCGCGGCGTCGTTGACCGCGTTCGTCGTCGCTGGTACCGGAATGGCCACCCACACGATGACGGCGACGAGCATGCTCACGGCGAACGTCGCCCGACCCCGGCTGCCATGCGCCCATGGGGCCCGGAACCGCACCGGCTTTTCCACCAATCGGTAGGAGGCCACCGAGAGCACCAGTGAAACAGCGAAGCGGATCGCCGTGATCAGCCACCGATCAAGGGCGAAACGGTCCGGGTTCACGAACACGAACACCGGCCAATGCCAGAGATAGAGCGAGTACGACAGCCGCCCGATGGCGACGAGTGGTCGCGCGGAGAGCACGGATGAGACGTGAGTCAAGCCCGACACCACAAACGCAGCCAGCAGCGCCGACATGGCCGAGTGAGCTGGGAGCCCACCTCGGAACAGCCAGTCACTCGAACCCTTGGCGACCACCCACATCACGCCGATACCGCCAAGGAGCGAAACGGCGATCACCGTCGCGAAGCGTGCTCGGTTGCCCACGAAGCGGTCGATCTGCCCCCGGATCGCCGGCAAGGCGAACAACGCACCGACGAGTAACGAAAAGGCCCGGGTGTCGGTGCCCATGTACACGCGGGTGGGGTCGCCACCGTCGAAGATGAGCACCATCGCCGCAATCGACAGGAGTGTGCCTACCGCAACGACGACCGTGAGATCACGTAGTTGCCGGCGAGCGAGCACCACCATGACCACGACCGGCCACACGAGATAGAACTGTTCTTCGATCGCAAGGCTCCACAGATGCTCGAACGCAGACGGCGCTGCGAACGAGTCCCAGTAGCTGTTACCGCTGGCGATCAGATGCCAGTTCGCCACGTAGAACTGCGCCCACGGTGCGTCGGTGCGAGCGACGATCCACTCTCCGGTGTCGGCGAACAGACGGAACACGATCACCGTCGCCACCAGCAGCATCAGCGCAGCCGGCAACAACCGTCGCAGACGACGTCCCCAGAAGCCGATGAGGTCGATCGTGCCTGAGCGATCGTGCTCGTCGATGAGCAAGCTGGTGATCAGCAGGCCGGACACGGCGAAGAACAGATCCACCCCAAGGAAACCACCACCGAGGCGGTCGTCGTGAAACACGAGCACGCCGATCACAGCGAGCGCTCGCAATCCGTCGAGGGCCGGTACGTAGCCGCGTCCCGCCAAGCCCCCGCTCACCGGGCAGATCGTAGGGGCGCCAGCGGTGATACCTTCGCCTCCACTGTGGGTGAGCGACGATGACCACCGACACGTCCCGCGCCCCGCGGTGGTTCTGGCTGATCGCTCTGTTGCCGCCGCTGTGGTCGTCACCGGGTCGCATCGCGGCGGACACCAAGACGTACCTCTCCCTTGATCCGAGCGGGTTGCTCGCCCAGGCACCGAGCCTGTGGGAATCCGACACCGGGCTCGGCACGGTGACCCATCAGACGATCGGATATCTGTTCCCGCAGGGTCCGTGGTGGTGGATCGCCGACCTGTTGGCGATCCCTGACTGGATCACACAACGACTTTGGTGGTCGCTGCTCGTCGCGACCGCACTGTTCGGCGCTCATCGCCTCGCCCGCCATCTCGAACACCGGTCGCCGACCGTCACTGCGCTCGCCTACGGGTTCAGTCCCTATTTGTTCGCCTACATCTCGCGGATCTCGGCGATTCTCGTGCCTTGGGCGGTGTTGCCGTGGATGATCATCGTGTTGCGTCGAGGCGCCAGCGATGAGCATCGCTGGCGATACCCGGCGCGTTTCGCTCTCCTGGTGCTCGTCGCCGGCACGGTGAACGCGACCTCGATCGGCTTCGTCGTGGCGGGGGCGGCAATCTGGCTGATCGCCGAGACGGGTTCGCTTCGCACATCGCTGCCGGTGCTTTGGCGTTCGGCGGCGCTGAGCCTCGGTGTCTCGCTGTGGTGGGTCATCGCTCTCGTGATGCAGGGATCGAACGGCATCGAGATCCTGCGTTTCACCGAGACCTATGAGACGATCATGCGCACGGCACTGCCGAGCGAGTTGTTGCGCGGATTCGGCTACTGGTTCTCCTACGGCGGTGACTGGCTCGACCCATGGGTGGGAGCGACGTATGGCGTGATCGCCCAGCCGTGGTATCTGGCACTCGGCTTCGCGCTGTCGCTCGGCGGGGTGATCGGGTTGACCCTGGTGTCAGGTGTCGCTCGACGGCCTGCCGCCGTGGCGGTGATCGCCGGCCTCGCCTTTGCCGTCGGCGAGGCATGGACGGGTGGGGTGTCGCCGTGGGGGGTGTTCTTCGGCGCTGCTGTCGATGCAGGCCCGGGCATGGTGCTGCGTTCGACTCAGCGGGCAGTGCCGTTGTTGGCGCTCGGTCTTGCGTTCGGTCTCGGTGCGCTCGCCGTCACACCACCTCGCATCGGTCGGTTCGCTCGTACACCGATCATCCTCGGTGCGCTGGCGCTGCAGGCATTGCCATGGTGGACGGGTGGGATTGCCACCGAGGCGATCACACGAGGCGAGATCCCCGGGTACTGGAACGATGTGGTGGCGCTCATCGGTGACGACGTCGATCACCGGGTGTGGGAGACGCCGGGCAGTGATTTCGCGTCATACCGGTGGGGGGGAACCGTCGATCCGGTGTTGGTCGGGCTCACCGATCGCCCGGTGGTGGCCCGCGAGTTGATTCCGCTCGGCACCGACGGTGCGGCTGATCTGGTCAGTGAGATCGAACGGCGAGTGGCGGAGAACACGCTGTCGTCGTCGGCGATCACACCGTTGGCGAGGCTGATGGGTGTCGACACGGTGGTGGCTCGCAACGATCTCGAGTTCGAGAGGTACGCGCTTGCTCGACCCGACGACGTGACCGAGCGTCTTGATGCGGCCGGACTTGACCGTGTGCTGACCGGTCCGGACACCGAACCCGACACAGCGCTCATCGACGAACAGAGCTATGGCGGTGTGCCCGGCATCGGTGTCGTGCCGGCGGTGGCCGTGTGGGAGGTTGATGAGCCGGTGCCGGTGCTGTCGGGGCGTTCGGGTGAGCCGATAATCGTTCACGGGAGCGCAGCCACGATCGTCGCGCTCGCCGCGGAGGGGCTGATCGATGGCCGCGAGGTTCTGATCGACGGCGATTCGGCCGAGTCCGTCGACGACGGCGCATGGACGGTGCTCGGCGATTCGAATCGTCTGGAGGATCGCCGTTGGTACTCGATCGGCGCGATCCTCGGAGCCACCCGCGCCGTTGGCGAAACGAGCGACGACCCCTCCCTGCAGTCGCTCGACGTCATCGATGATCCCGCTCGGGCCACGGTCAGCGAACTCGATGGCGGGTTCGAGTACGTGACGGCGACGAGCTATGGCTCACCAGCGGTGCTGTCTGCCGAGGATCGTCCCGAGCATGCGGTTGACAACGATCCATTCACCGCCTGGCGTGGTGCTGCTCTCGAATCGACGGACGGTCTTGCGTGGGAGGGCGCGCTCAGCACAATGTCGTCGCCGGCGTGGGTCGATCTGGTTCAGCCACTCGTTGGTGAACGTGATCGCTGGATCACTCGGGCACGGATCATCACCAACGGTCCGTCAGGGGAGTGGTCGAGCGACGTCGAGCTCACCGAGACATCACGGGCGTTGCCCGGCCAGCGGGTGTTGCTCAGCGGTCGGCCGATCGAGTCGATCCGTATCGAGGTGCTCGCGGATTCGGTTGGGCCGTTGCCGGGCTACGGCAACTCACCCGGGGTTGGCTTCGCCGAGATCACTCTCGACGGCGTCGAAGCGAGCACTGAGTGGATCGTGCTGCCCGATGATCCTCGTGCTCCGTCCCTCACCAGTGACGACCCCGGCCGAACGACCATCGTGCTCGATCGCCGTCGCATCGACCCAGCCACGGCGAACCGTTTCGATCCCGAACCTCGGCTTGCCCGATCGGTCGACCTCGCGGTGGCAGGTCGTTTCTCGATTTCTGGTGCCTGGTCGCAAGCTGCCCATGCGCCGGATCCGGTGATCCTCGACTCGAGTCCGGCGCTCGTCGGGGTGCGTGAACTCGTATGGGTGTCCGAGTTCGACGCAGTTGACCCATTCGTCGTCGTGGATCTCGATCGCAGCATGGGTGATCGACTCGACATCGTCGTGGCCATCGGTTCGCTCTACTCATCGATCGGCGAGGTGACGGTTACCGACGAGGCGATGAACGAGGTTCGTGCCACTCCCGATGCTGATGGTCTGGTGTCGTTCGTTCTCGATTCGTTGAACGGCGAACGAGTTCGGGTCGCCTTCGGCGAGGTGTCGCCCCAATTCACCGTCGATCGATTCTCCGATCGGTTCCGTGCGCTGCCGGTGGGCATCGTGTCGATGTCACCGGTGGTGAGCGATTCCGGTGTGGCGTTCGATGAGTGCCGTGACGACCTGCTCGAGATCGACGGCACACCAATCAGCATGCGACTGCACGATGGTGGGACGTTCTCCGGATGCGATGCGACTGATCTCGGGCCCGGACGACATCTGGTTCGCAGCGCCGCCGGTCATGTGACTGGTGTCGACATCGATCGACTGGTGCTCGACACCGGTTCGGGTCGTCTTATGACCGATGTCGAGCCGATGACGATGAACCGCTCTGACACCTCGGTGCGGGCCACTCTCGACGTGGCCGCGGACCGATTGGTGTTCGCCGAATCGTTCTCGCCCGGGTGGTCGGCGAGCATCGACGGCGTCGATCTCGGGTCACCAACCCTCGTGAACGGCTACGCGATGGGATGGGACCTGCCCGATGGTGTCACAGGTGATGTGGTGATCACTTGGGAGCCGCAGCGTTCGGTCGATCTCGCCTTGGTGGTCGCGCTGGTGATCGTGCTCATCACCGTCGGCCTCGCGAGTCGCCGTGGAGCGGTCGGGGTGCTGGCGACGTCTGAGCCGAGCGGGCGGCGAGGCTTCATCTCCATGGCGCTGCTCGTCGTCGCATTCGGCGCAATGGCGGTGCTGGCCCCATTGCTTGCCCCGTGCACCCGTCGGGGCCGACGCTGGGTGCTGGCGGTCCCGTTCGCTGCGATGTGGCTGTGGACATCGGTTCGTCAGGTGCGTTGGGACATGCCGGTCGACCTGTGGTGGCCCTCATCGATGGCGTGGGCGCAATGGATCGTCGTCGGCGTGGTCGCAGCATGTTGTTGGGTGGCGCTCACCGACGAGTAACGTCCGGCGCCGTGCGCACCCTGATCGCGGTACCGACGTACTTCGAGGCCGAGAGCATCGAGACGCTGCTGCGACGACTGCGCGACGCGGTCCCTGACGCTGATGTGATGGTCGTGGACGACGGCTCCACTGACGGCACCTGTGAGACGGTGGAACGACTGGCCGACGAACTCGGACAGATCCGGCTCATTCGCCGAAGCGCCAAACGTGGGCTCGGGGATGCCTATCGCCATGCCTTTGCCGAAGCCATTGACGCCGGCTACGAGTTGTTGGTCGAGATCGATGCTGATCTGTCTCACGATCCGGCCGCGTTGCCCGAGATGTTGTCGGCGGCGAAGGCGGGAGCCGATGTGGTGATCGGCTCGCGCTACGTGCCCGGTGGTCGCATCGAGGGCTGGTCGAGATCTCGTACCCGGCTTTCACGCTGGGGCAACCGTTATGCATCGATTGTGCTCGGGTTGGCGATCAACGATGCCACTGCCGGGTTCCGTGTCTATCGGTCATCGATCGTGCGGCGCTTTGGTCTCGATGGCATCAGATCGAGTGGCTATGGCTTCCAGGTCGAGATGACGTATCGGGCGATCCGTTGCGGCGCCCGCGTGGTGGAGATACCGATCGTGTTCCGTGAACGCGCTTCGGGTGAATCGAAGATGAGCCGAGCGATCGTGTTGGAAGCGCTCGTCCTCGTCACCTTGTGGGGTCTGCGTGACCTCGCAACCCGCCGTCGGTCTCAGCGGATGTACGAGGACTGATCAGCCTGAACTCAGCCGGCGCTGACGATTGCTGCCAGCACCAGCACGTCGTCGCCGATCGGATCCGTTTCGTCCATGAGGCGGAAGTCGTCGGCGGTGGTGACTTCAGCGTTACTGCGGTTGAGGATCGGGTACAGCACCCGTCGGCCGGCCGAGTGGAGCATCGCCAGCATCCGGTCGGGGAGGCGATGACGAAGGTCGAACACGTCGAGCGCAAGGATTCGTTGACCGGTCTTGCGGCGTCGGGCGAACTCGGCGGTGACGCGTTCGTTGCCGGTCAAGCCCATCACGGTGACCGTCGGAAAGTGCGTCTCGAGTAACGCGCGCAGCGGCTCGGGGCGGAACAGGTGCACGTGGAACGGGTTCTCGAAGTCCGCTGGTTCATTCGGGGTGAGGATCACGGCGACGCCTCCGGGTCGCAGCACTCGAGCGATCTCAGCCACGTGGCGTTCCGGATCGGTGAAGTGCTCGATGATGTGCGATGAGCACACCCAATCGAGGGAACCGGTTGCGACGGGTAGCACCCGGGCATCAGCGCACAGCGTGCCGTGAAGCAGGTTCGCTGCGCTGTGGGCGGTGGCATGGTCGTAATCGATGCCGATCACCTGTCGGCCGGCTCGGGCCAGCGACACGCTCTCGGTGCCGAGGCCGCAGCCGATGTCGATGCCGATGCCGTCACCGATCGACGCGTCAACGACGGCGTAGCCGGCTTCGTGGAGCGCGATCAGCGATGCCGGGGTGTGATCGCGTACGGGACGTTCGCCGGTCGGACGCATGCGGGCCGTAGTGTACGGAGTCGTGCTCAGGGTGGCCGTGCTCTCGTGGAGGGCGCCGGGCGATCCCGACGCCGGGGGATCGGAGTTGCATTCCCGTGAGATCCTCTCGCGCTGGACCGCAGACGGTGTCGAGGTGACGCTGCACGCCCGCCATGCCCCCGATGACACGGTGCTCGGACGTGGCTGCCCGTTCGATGTGGTGCCGGTCGGTTCGACCTATTCGGTGTTCGCCGCTGCGCCGCGTCGCGTCATCGCTCGCCGCCGACGCTTCGATGCCGTGGTCGAGATCCTCAACGGCGTGCCGTTCTGGTCTCCGCTGTGGTGGCGCGGTCCTCGGGTCGTCTGGCTGCACCACATGCACACGGAGATGTGGTCACAAACGTTGCCGCGGCCGGTGTCCGATATCGGCCGCTGGAACGAGTCGACGGTGGTGCCACGGGTGTACCGGTCGACGCCGGTGGTGACGCTCGCTGAGACCGGCCGCGCCGAACTTCGCCACGCCGGCTTCGGCCGAGTCGAGGTGATCGAACCCGGCGTGGATGAGCGGTTCAACCGTGGTGATTCGTTTCCGGCCCCTGAATCTTCTCGGCTTGTGGCAGTTGGTCGTCTGGCACCAGTGAAGCGCTGGTTTGCGTTGCTCGAAGCGGTGGCACCGTTGGCCGATCGCCGACCAGGGCTGACGCTCGACCTCGTGGGCGATGGCCCGGAGCGGTCT
>JAQCGT010000181.1 GCA_027730505.1 Actinomycetota bacterium
GTCCGGCCAATAGTGCCTCCGGGTCGTGGCGTAGTTTCCAGGCGCGACGGGCCAGTCGAGTGAATCGGGGCACGTTCGCGAGCCTAGGAGCAGGTGACAGGCGTCTTCGGGCAAGCGACGGTAGAAAAGTGAGTGGGATTGAAACGTCTTTGGCCCTGAGAACGATGACTACTCCGATGACCTTCCTCCGACGACTTCTCGCCCTGACCAGCGTGATCGGAGTGATCAGTGGCTTGATGGGTGTCGCCAGTGGCTCGGCTCCGGCATCGGCCTCTGGCTCGGTCGTCTCCGAGGCGATCGATGTTCCCTACATCGTCGAACTCGATCCGGCAGCGGCCGTGGTCGTCGTGAAGGCCGACGACCCGCGAGCGCCGGAAATCGCCCGCGATGCCGTGGCCGACACCGTGATCGACTCGGTGCAGCAGCGGGGTGACGCGATCGCACACGACTACGACGACTTGCCCTTCCTCGCCGTCGAGACCAATGACCCCGCCGGCCTAGCGATGCTCCCCGGGGTGTTGTCGGTGACTCCGGACATTCGGGTGGAACGAGAGTTGGCGTCATCTCTGCCCGTCATCAATGCCGAAGATCGCGATCTGGACGGTGCACTCGGCGGAGTTCGAGCCGACGGAAGCGGTTGGGCGGTGGCAGTCATCGACGATGGGATCGACCGAGCTCATCAGTTCTTCGCTCGAGCTGATGGGTCGAGTCGCGTGATCGCCGAATCGTGCCGCACTCGCGGGTATTGCCCGGGTGGCACCACCTCGACATCGGGCACGGGAACGGCAGCGCATCATGCCGGTGACTATCACGGCACCCATGTCGCGGGTATCGCGGCCGGAGATTCTCGGGGAGCCGTGTCATCGGTTCCCCGAGGTGTGGCGCGTTCAGCCGACATCGTGGCCGTGCAGGTGTTCAATCCGAATGGCGGTGCCTACGGAATCGATATCGACGCCGGACTGCAGTGGGTCCTCGAACAAAAGAACTCTGGTACACCGATTGCCGCCGTGAACATGAGTCTGGGCGGGGGCCTGTATGACTCTGATGCCGTGTGCGATGCCTCCCGTCCGAGCACCAAGGCGATCATTGATCAATTGGAAGCCGTCGGTGTTGTCGTGGTGGTGGCGGCCGGCAACAGTGGCAAGACCACCGAGTTGAGCTGGCCCGGCTGTCTGTCGAACGTGGTGCCGGTGGGCTCGAGCACCGATGGCGATCTGGTGTCGTCGTTCAGCAACGTGAACGGTGCGGTGGTGTCACGCGGTGTCATGGCACCCGGGTCAGGAGTGTGTTCATCGGTTCCCACCTCGGTCCTCGGTTCGGGTTATGGCTGTTTGAGCGGCACATCGATGGCCGCACCTCACGTGGCCGGTGCCGTCGCCCTCCTGCGGCAGGCTGCACCGGCGGCCTCGGTGGCGGATGTGAAGGCAGCGTTACGCACGACGCCGACGCAGATCACCGATACGCGTATTTCACCGAACCGAACAGGATTGTTGCGGCTCGATGTCGCGAGTGCACTCGCAGTGTTCGCCGTGCCCGGCGGCCAGGTGCAAGGGACGGTCACCGATGAGTCGGTCACCCCAACGACGCCTCTGTCGAACTCCACAGTGACGTTGGCGCTGACGCCCGTCGGAACTCTGAACGGACGCACCAGCTTCACCACGTCGGTCTCGACCGATGGTGTCGGTCAGTACAACCTTGCCAATTTGACCATCGGTACGTGGGACGTGACGGCATCGGCAACGGGATATTCGTCGACGGGAATCACTTCTTTC
Organism: Actinomycetota bacterium; assembly: GCA_027730505.1. Taxonomy (GTDB): domain Bacteria; phylum Actinomycetota; class Acidimicrobiia; order Acidimicrobiales; family Ilumatobacteraceae; genus Casp-actino5. Next base: position 1,773 of record JAQCGT010000181.1, read on the forward strand.
ACCGTGACCAATGGGCAGACCACCTCGATTTCGAGTGGGGTCAGGGCCGAGACCGGTGACGTGACCGGTTCGATCACCGGGGTGTCGTTGCCCGCTGACGTGACCTTCTCGTTCGACCCGGCCACGGGTTCGAACTGGAGCGCATACTCCGTCACTCAATCGGTGCAGTCGGATGGAGCCTTCGCGCTCACCGATGTGAAAGTGGGTTCGTGGCGACTCACGGCCCAGGCCGGTGCCGCCATCTCGGCGACGGTCGACCTGACGGTGACCAACAACGCCACGGTGTCGGCGGGTGCGCTTTCGCTGGCAGTGCCCGTTGGATCACTCGCCGGTACGGCGACGAATGCACTCACCGGAGCCGTGTTGGCATCGACGACCGTGGTGGTGGCCGGAACTCCGAGCGGAGATCCCACCGACCGCGTGACCTTCTCTCACTCGGTGTCGACGAGTGCCCAAGGCGTGTTTTCGGTGCCGGGAATCCGACTCGGCAGTTGGTCGGTCACCGTCGATGCTGACGGGTTCGACCCCACGTCGAGCGCGGTCACCGTCGCCGTGAATCAAGCCTCCACGGTGTCGGCGTCTCTCAGTCCTGAGCCAGGTGACGTCGGCGGCACCATCGTCGATGGTGCTATCGGAGGCCAGGCAAGCCCTCAATCGGGGATCGTGGAAGGAGAAGCGACTCTCGACTTCGTTCCTTCGGGCTCGATCGACGGCCGCTCGTCGACATCGCGAACCACGTCGTTTGCCTCGTCCGGCGGTTCGTACACAGTGTTCGACATCCTTCCCGGCGACTGGAACGTGACGGCGACCGTGTTCGGATTCAGCCCGACCACATCGGCGGTCACGGTGCAGTCGGGACAAACAGCTACTGATGTCGATTTCACACTCGAACGACGAACGGCGCTTGCGGCCGTGAGCCCCACTTCGGGTTCGACCGAGGGTGGTGACACCGTGACCGTCACTGGTTTGCACCTGACCGGAGCCATGGCCGTGACTTTTGGTGGGGTGTCGGGTTCGATCGTGTCGGTTGCCTCTGATGGACGATCGATGGTGGTTCGCAGCCCCGCCAAGCCGGCGGGCTCAGCGGCCATTGTGGTGACCGGGCCACTCGGAGCGTCCACCGACACGGTGAACTTCACCTTTGTGACACCAACGCCCGTCGTCGTCTCTCCGCCGTCCGGTGGTGGTGGAGGAGGAGGTGGTGGTGGCGGC
>JAQCGT010000182.1 GCA_027730505.1 Actinomycetota bacterium
GCCGCCTCAATCGCTTGGAGCCATCAGATGGCCGACGCCCAACATGCGGCATCGGGCATCACACAGACAATCTTCAACCTGGCCGAACCAATCCCCTTCACCATCGGCCTCTGCGCGAACGCCGGTTCGCTCGACGACATCGATGCAGCGCGCTCCGCACCACCCGACGCGCCCATTCTCCAGCTCCTCGAGTCGGCACCGGTAGCGCCGACGGCGGGCAGCATGGAGGGCATCGTCGCCATTCGAGTCGCATGAGGCTCCGAACTTCTCGCCAACCGGCAAAACAACCGCATCAGGAAGACCACATCAGAAGGAAAGAAAAGTATGGATGAGAAGACTTGGACTCGGGTCGTAGAGACTCGCGCAGCTGATGGTCGCGCGATCATTCTTCCCTACACGACAGCGGTGGCGGCATCGATCGCGATGCTGGTCTTCGGTGACGTGTCGGCACTGAGTGACAGCATCAAGTTGGCTCTGGCCGCGTTCGTTGTCCTCGGTTCACTCTGGGTGATCATCTGGTGGGACGGCATCTTCCAGGACTTCAGCGCACTGCAGAAATCCGTACCCCCGGGGGTCGCTTCCACTGCGTTTGGGGCCGCGATGATGAAAGCTCCCATCGTGGTGTTCAGAGTGATGAATCTGTTGATCATCGGCCTGATCGGCCTCGCGACGGTCCTAGCAATCTACGACTGACCAGAATCACGACCGGCTGACGGTCTCATCGTGTTTCGGGGAGGGGTCCTGTTAGCCCCTCCCCGCGACGTTTCGGAGGTGACATGAACGAGACGAACGACAACGAGCCAGACATCCGCGAGGTGTTGCGCTCCGTGGCGGGCTCAATGGTGGGCGCCGTCACCGTGGCGTGCATCATCGCCGGCCATCGAACCGGCCTGTACCAGGCGATGGATGGCCAGGGCGCGCTCTCCGCAGACGAGGTGGCCGCCTCGGCGGGAACGAACCCGCGGCTCACCAGGGAATGGCTCGATCAGCAGGCCTCTGCTGGGCTGGCGGTCTACGAGGCGTCATCGGACACGTACCGGTTGCCATCCGCGGTTGCGACAGCTCTCGCCGATTCCGCATCACCGTTCTGGATGGCGGGTGGGCTCGTGGGCACCCAGGCGCTGTACCTCGATCTCGATCAGGGGATCGAGGCACTCCGAGGAGATGGTGCGGTCGGCTGGGGGGAGCATCACCACTACTTTTTTGAGGGCACTGAGGAGTTGTTTCGGCCGGCCTACGACCATCTCCTCATTCAGCACTGGATGCCGGCGTTGTCGTGCGGTGTCGACCGGTTGAACGCAGGTATCGCTGTCGCTGACATCGGTTGCGGAAGCGGCGCCTCGACGGTGCGTATGGCGCGCGCCTTCCCGGACAGTTCGTTCACTGGCTTCGATTTCCACGCGCCGTCAGTCGAGGCGGCTCGCACGGCCGCAGCTGAACTTGGGCTGAAGAACGTGTCGTTCGAGGTGGCAGCGGCCGACGGCTACTCAGGGCCGTTCGACCTGATCTGTTTCTTCGACTGCCTTCATGACATGGGAGATCCGGTGGGCGCGGCCGCTCACGCCCGATCCCAACTTGGCACCGATGGCCACCTGATGTTGGTTGAGCCGTTCGCGAAGAACTCACGGGAGGACAACCATGGGTTCATGGCGGCCCTGCGTTACGGCATGAGTCTCTTCGGATGCGTCCCGTGCTCACTCGCTCAGGAGGGTGCTGCCGGTCTCGGGAATCAAGCCGGCGAAGCCGGCATGCGGACCATTTTCGAGGCATCGGGTTTCTCCACCTTCAATCGCATAGCGGAGACCCCGAACAACATCGTCTACGAGGCGATCCCCTAGTCGAGAGCCCGAGGCCGTTCAGATGGTGATGACGTCGACGTCGGTGAGCTTCACCTCAAGGGCCTGCTTCGAGAATTCCTCGTCAGCCCTCTGAGCGAAAGCCTTGGTTGATCTCCTCGGAGTCAGTGGTTGGACGAAATCGAACGACACAGCGGGTTGACCCGTAGCGGGCCTAACGGGACACGATCGACTCATTGGCATAGAACTCGGCGAAGCCCACGGTTTAGGCGTCGATGGAATCGGTGTAGAACGGTGCCGCCCGTGATGCCGGTGCCGCGCAATGCGACGTCAACGGGCGTCGAGGCAAGGAACGCCGCGACTTCCGGGTCGGCGTAGAAGGTGCCGAGTCCGGCCACGCCCTGATCGACCGATGACCATCATGAGCCGACAGTGAACATGCCGGTCTGCGAGCCCGAGGAGATGCCCTCTTGGACGACGACGTAGTCGGCGCCCACTGCCTCGAGTTTCGGCCGGATCATCGAGTCAATCGAGGCCACAAGGGCACCTCGGTCGGTCGGCTTGAGCTGAGTCGCAATCACGTAGGTCATGTCTCGCCCTCAGCTCTCTGCGTTGTTGGCCGTGGCGAGAATCTCCTCGCGCGACAGGTCCATGTCGTGAACTGATGAAACGTGATCGCCCACCTGAGCGATCAGGCTCTCCTCGTCATCGGTCTGCACCACGGCTCCACGGAAACACTTCACTGTGGGTGCCATTGTTTGCTTCTTCGAGGTGTCGGTCGATTGACGCCACCCTTACATGTCCTCCTGGTCAACGACTTGCGACCAAATCAAGAGTGGGCTGTGAACTCGAGATGAGCAGTCCGTCCTTTGCTTCGGGCCCAAATGCTCGAGAACTACTCTCTCGGAATGGCGCTCGAAGTGAAGCTCCTTGGTGACACGCATCTCGCGGTAGAGGGTAATTTCATTGCCGCATCTGATCTTCCTGGGTCGATCGGTCGCCCCCTGCTGGCGAGGTTGGTGATCCACCCCTTCCCGATCTGCTGAGCGCGCTTAATTGACGACAGCTGGGGAGCGTCACCGCCTCACGCAGTGGACTCGGTCCTGGGTGCCACGCTCTCGGGTCTGCTGACCGCTCTCAACGGGATAGGACTCCCCGCGCCTCTCGCTTGACGAAACCTTGTG
>JAQCGT010000183.1 GCA_027730505.1 Actinomycetota bacterium
GCAGCTTGGCCGCGTCGTCGACCTCAGCGCTCGTCTGAGCCCTGGCCCACCGCTCGGTACGGCAGCCAACCTCAATCGGTCATCGATCTACCAGCAGCGACCACCGACCGATGGGCGTCACTGCCGTCGTTCGGGTCCGGCGGACAAGGGACACCGGCACTTCCCACCCCGAAGAGATCCGAGCGAAATCTATTTCGTCATGACGTTTTTTGGGGTGGGGTGGTTGGTGCGGAGAATTCACGGTCTCGGAGTGGTCGTGCAGCCGCCAGCAGCCAGTCGACCATGTCGCGCAGCTCGCGCGCTGTCAAGCGAGAGCTCGACCCGTCCAAATCGCGCTCCGTGTCATCGACCGCGCACGCCAACACATAAAGATCGTCGTGGAGCGCGTCCAATTCGGCGCGTGCGATCACCAACTCCCCCTCGCTGAGTTCCAGTTCGCGGGCGCGCTGGCGCGACACCCAGTCCCACTGCCGGCAGCGCTGACTGCAGAACTGCTTGGGTCGGCCAGGACCTCCCCGATCGGGCAACACCCGACGGCACCACCGACAACGCTCGGGTTTCGTCATGACGGAAATCTACGTCAGACGATGCCGTCGTTGTGGACAGCCGTCAGCCGACGGTGATCGGCTCAAGCACGAGGTCAGGCTCATCGTTCTCAAGTCGCTGTAGCCGGTACCGACTCTCGAACAATGCGACGAGCCGGCCATCACTGCGTCGCAGGATCCTGATCCCGCCGACCTCACGCAGGCGATCAGCGGTCGTGTCATCTGTGAACCTGATCGACTCATACGGTGACGGGCTCACCTCGGCCGGTGCGTTGAACTCGACGTCGAGGCGATCGGCGAACACTTCGAATTGAAGTTGGCCGACGGCGGCGAGCACCGGATTTGCGTCACCTTGGAGCGGATCACGCAACACCTGGACCACACCCTCAGAATCCAGTTGCTCGAGGCCCCGGCGGAACTGCTTCCACTTTCCGGTGTCGAGGGGTCGTGCGGAGGCAAACACCTCAGGCGCAAATCGCGGAATCGGTGGGAACTCCACCGGCTCACCCACATAGAGCGAGTCACCGATCTGAAGGTCAGCGGCGTTCACCAAACCGACCACATCACCGGGATATGCCTCGTCCACGGTCGTTCGCTCTGCGCCGAAGACCTGTGACGCGTACTTGGTGGCAAATGGTTTGCCCGTCCGGTGACAGGTGAGCACCATTCCTCGCTCGAAGGTGCCCGAGCAGATACGCACGAACGCGATCCGGTCGCGATGCGAACGGTCCATGTTCGCCTGGACCTTGAACACGAATGCCGAGCAGCCTGCGCCGAGCGGACGACGAGAGCCCGCAGCGTCCACTCGCTCCCCCGGCGCTGGAGCGATGTCGACGAGCGCGTCGAGAACATGTCGCACCCCGAAATTCGTGAGCGCTGACCCGACGAACACCGGGGTCGACTCAGCGGCCAGAAACGACGACACGTCCACCTCGGCACCAACGGCGTCGAGGAGTCCGCACTCATCCATGGCAGCCGACCACGCCGTCCCTTCTGACCGGGAGGCCTCTTCGGCTGAGACCACCTCCTCAGGGGCGATCGACGACCCACGGGTCGTTCGAGTGAATCGGGTGAACGCACCATCACGACGGTCGACCACCCCGCGAAAATCTCCGGCAATACCGACGGGCCACGTTGCTGGCGTCGGCCGCAACCCGATCTGGTGCTCGATCTCATCGAGAAGTTCCAATGGTTCGCGTCCCGGCCGGTCGTACTTGTTGAGAAAGGTGATCACCGGGAGGTTTCTCGACCGGCAAACCTCGAAGAGTTTGAGGGTCTGCGGCTCGATGCCCTTTGCGACATCGAGCACCATCACCACGGAGTCGACAGCGGCAAGGACCCGGTAGGTGTCCTCGGAGAAATCGCGGTGACCGGGTGTGTCCAACAAGTTGAACTGCATGCCCCGGTACTCGAACGACAGGGCGGTGGACGAGATGGAAATTCCTCGCTTGCGCTCCATCTCCATCCAGTCACTCGTCGCACTGCGACGACCCGAACGCGCTTTGACAGCGCCGGCCTCCCCCACCGCCCCGGCGTAGAGGAGGAACTTCTCGGTGAGAGTGGTCTTGCCGGCATCCGGATGCGAGATGATCGCAAAGGTTCGGCGCCTGGCTGCCTCCTCGGTGGGGTGTGACACGGTCGGCAGGCTAACGGGACTGGAATACTGGCAGCGTGGAGATGCCAACGCCCCCCGCCTGTTCATTCGCCAGTGACAACGCTGCCGGCGCCCATCCGCTCGTGCTCGAGGCAATCAGCGCTGCCAATGTAGGGCACGCGCTCGCCTATGGCGATGACCGATGGACCCGCCGAGCCAGCGAGATGTTCAACGATCTGTTCGGACGTTCGGTATCGACCCTGCTGACGATGAACGGAACCGGGTCGAATGTTTTGGCTCTCGCCACGCTGTTGCGGCCGGGTGACGCGGTGATCTGTACCGACTGGTCGCACGTCAATGACGACGAGGCAGCCGCCCCTGAGCGGATTCTCGGGACCAAACTGATCCCGGTCCCTGCCGAACGCGGGAAAATGTCCGCTGCGCAAATCGATGAGCGAGCCAGAGCCATTGGCAATCTCCACCACGCCCAGCCAGGGGTGGTCACGATCACTCAGGCCACCGAGTGGGGAACGCTGTACACGATCGATGAAATCGCCGACATCTGTGATCGAGCGCACGCGCACGGCATGTCGGTCCATCTCGATGGGGCCCGTATCGCCAACGCCGTGGCCGCACTCGGTGGAACCCTTGAAACCCTGCGCGACATGACCGTCGGTGCCGGCGTCGACGCCGTCTCATTCGGCGGAACGAAGAACGGCCTTCTCGGCGCCGAAGCGGTGATCCACCTGGGCGAGATCGATCGAGCTCGCAGCGTGTACTTGCGCAAACAGGTGAACCAGCTCAGCTCGAAGATGCGGTTC
>JAQCGT010000184.1 GCA_027730505.1 Actinomycetota bacterium
ACCGGTCAGCCCCGTGTGGACGTTTCCACCAAGTGTCTCCACTTGCTGTTATGTCAACGACAACATACCGCTTGGGCGTGACATTCCCGGCCGCAGAGACAACTGGTTCCGATGGGCGGTCGGGCTCCTTGCCGTCTTTTTCGACGGTGGTAGTGATGCCCCGGCTGTGGCAAGCGCGAGGGAGGGGAGGTGCCGGCTGGTGTAGACATGTGATCACCCTCGTGTGGGGGAGGGCAGCGCCTACCGTGTGATCCATGGCATCGATCCGCCCTTCGTCCCGAACCGACCTGGCGCAGTTGGCAGTCACCGGCTGGCGAGCATTCGCTGACGACCCGGTGGTGCGGTGGTTCTTCCCCGAAGACGACGACTACGCGGCAGTCGGGAGGGAGATGTTCGGTTGGGTGCTGCGCCGGGGCCACGCGCTGTCGACACTGTGGTGCTCGGATGACGGTGCTGCATTCGCCCGATGGACACCACCAGGTCGGCCAGAACCCGAGCCCGATGCGATCGGACCCGAAGATGACCGCCCTGACCCTGCGTGGCGGCTGCAGCGATACCTCGCCTACGGCACCTTCTCAATGGCGAACACGCCGCCTGAGCCGCACTGGTACCTGAACATGCTGGCCACCCATCCCGACTGGCAGCGTCGAGGTCTTGGTGCTGCTCTCATGGGCGTTGTGTTCGAGATCGCTGATGAGGACGGCGTTGGCTGTTACCTCGAAACCGAAACCGAGGAGAACGTCGCCTATTACCGCCGTCACGGTTTCGAGGTACGCACCGAGTGGGATCTGATGACCGACGACGATGTCGATCGTTCGCAGGGACCCCACCAGTGGGGCATGTGGCGGGCACCGCGCTGAGCGACCCGCCCAGAGCAAGCCCCCGGCTCAGGTTGAATACTTGTTGCGACGTCCGAGTTCGCGTTCGATGTCGCGCTTGGCGTCCCGCTCGGAGATCGCTTGACGCTTGTCGCCCTTGGTTCGGCCCTTGCCGACACCGAGTTCGACCTTCACCCGGCCGTCCTTGAAATACATAGACAGCGGTACGAGCGACACCCGCTCTCGGTCGATCCGCTCGGCTAGTCGTTTAATCTCGGCTCGGTGGAGGAGCAGCTTGCGAGGCCGATCCTGCTCATGTGCACCGAATCCGATGGCGAATCCGTAAGGGGCGATGTTCACACCTTCGAGCCACATCTCGCCGTCACGGATTCGGGCGTAGCCGTCACCGATCTGCACCTGGGCCTCCCGCAGGCTCTTGACCTCGCTGCCGAACAGCACAATTCCCGCCTCGACCGTGTCGGTGATGGCGTAGTCGTGGCGCGCCTTGCGATTGCTGGCGATGAGCTTCGTGCCGGGCGGGGACATGGGGTGTTGAGGCTAGCGAGATGGCCGCTGGCAGATGGTCCGACAGATTTCTCAAGAATTTCTGTCCTGGTGTTGCACACGAAAAAGAACAAGTGTAGTGTTATCGAACACACATTCGATAGCGATAAATCCAGTGGTCGGTTGTGTGGATTGGCTTCGGCCCTCCCGTCTCCGCTCATTGGAGTCGCCTGTGTCCATCATCGACACCGACAACATTGCAGGTGCATCGCTCGACGATCTTCTCTCGATAGATGTCGATGGTCTCGACCAGTCCGGCGTGCGTGCTGCGATCACGGCCGTCGCTCGTTGGTCGGGACGCTTGTCATCGCTTGAGTCGAGGCTGCGCGATCGGCAGTGTCGCATCGTTGAATCGATCCCCGCTCGGCCCGTCCCGGGGCAGCCGACTCCGCCGCCTGCTCCGACCGGCACCGGCCAACTCGATGGTGTGCTCAACATCTCTGCGGCTGAGGGTCGTCGCCGTGACGCCCGAAGCGAGGTGTTGCGACGCATCCCGATCCTTCGGGAACTTCTGGAGGACGGGAGGGTGTCCGTCGAACACCTCGATCAGATCGCTAACTGCGCGCGCAATATCTCCAGCGACTTGAGAGAGACATTCTGGGGCCGTGGCGACGAGATCGCAGCAATGAGTTCTCACTCTGCCCCCGGAGCGTTCCGGCGGCGCCTCGATGCGATCGTGACCAGAATCGCCGCCGAGGCAGGGATCGAGCGCGACGCACTTCGACGGTCCCGCACCCGACTCGGTCATCGACTCGATCCGGTCACGGGCATGGGAAGGATCTGGGCCGAGCTCGATCCCGATCTCTATGAACGATTCTCTGCCACGCTCGAGCGAGCCGTGCGATCACGCCCTGATGTCGAGGCGCCGAATCCCGATTGGCTACGAGCCCAGGTGCTCGTTGAACTGTTGACCGCTGGCGCAGCGTCCGGTCCCGGAGCAGCAGCGCCTGCTCCGTCGGTGTCAGTGCTGATCGATCATCAGACCTTGCTCGATGGCCTGCATTCAGCTTCGGTGTGTGAATACTCCGATGGCACCTCACTGTCGGTGCCAACGGCACGACAACTCGCGTGTACTGCTGAGATTCTCCCGGTCGTGCTCGGCGGAAACGGTGTTCCGCTCGATGTCGGTCGGTCTCGTCGACTCGCCACCAGTGCGCAGCGCTCGGCGCTTGCGGCGCTTCACGCAACATGCGCGATCGATCGATGCGACGTGCCCTTCGATCGTTGCGAGATCCACCATGTCACCCCGTGGGAACACGGCGGACAGACCGATCTCTCCGTGCTGATTCCTCTCTGCTCTCATGATCATCACGAGATCCACCGGAGGGAATCGGTGCTCACCATCGGATCCGACCGAGTCCTCAAAGTCACGGAAGCCGACGGCACAGTCACCGTTCACCGTCCTGATCGACGACCGTTATCAGCATCGGGAGATGACGATGACGGGGCGTCTACGAAGTGACTGTTACACCCCTTTCCTAGGTTGCGACCCATGGCAACCGCATCAAATCCCGTCCGTAGGCCGCATCTCCGTCTCGTCACCTCATCC
>JAQCGT010000185.1 GCA_027730505.1 Actinomycetota bacterium
GCGGTGCCGAATGACAGGGCGTTGTAGACGAGGGTGTAGTTGTCACCCGTGAGCATGACATCGTTCATGATGGTGAACCTTTCTCTTGTCCGATATGGACCGAGTCACTATTACACAAATTGATGCGGTCATGGTGACATCTGTCACCCTTCGCCTGTCTTTGCCCGACCGTCGATCAGGCGTCGAGCACCCGACGCAGCGCCGCATCGGCAGCTGGTCGGGCGCCGGGATGCTCGATGACCCATTCGGCAACCCTGACGGCGAAGGCGGCGGCAGCAGCAGCCGAAACGCCAGACGTCCAGCGAGAGAGGAATGCCCCGGCAAACGAATCACCGGCACCGGTGGCATCGACCAGGCGATTCGATGTTGGCGGAATGTGGCTCACCGTCCCGTCCTCGAGAACGAGGGCGCCGTCGGCGTCGAGTTTCACGACGACGAGTGCACCATCGAAGAGTTCGGCGAGCCGTTCCGCCGCGGCCTCGGGGTCAGGAATCCCGGTCAACATCGTCGCCTCCTCCTTGTTGGGGAGGAAGACGTCTACGCCCATGTCGGTGGTGGCGGCGAGAAACGACTCGACCCCCATCTCCCCGATCATCTGGAACGAACCGGGATCAAAACTCAAGGTTGCGCCGGCAACCTTCGCCGTGCGAGCAGCCTCACGGGCTGCAGACCTCGGCGGGTCGGTAAAGAACGACCATGCCGTGAGGTGCAGATGACCCGCAGATGCGATGGCACGGCGCGGGAGTTCCGACGGCAGCAGATAGAAGTCAGCGCCATGGCCTGAGACCATCGAGCGCTCTCCCGTGTGGTCGACGAACACCGCCACTGAACCCGTCGCATGAGCGTCGGTCTCAATCAGCCGATGCTGCACGCCTTCACGTTCGAGATCCTCTCGGCCGAGCGTCCCCATGCGATCCCGGCCGATCTTGCCGACAAACGTCACGTCGCGCCCACAGCGCGCCGCCCAGACCGCAACGTTGGCGGCGCTGCCCCCCGGTAGCAGGACGACCTCACCAAAGGTGTCCCCTCCACGCAACAGTTCAGAATTGGTGCGAATGAGGACATCCCAGGCGTAGTCGCCGAGAACACAGATCGACGACGCCTCGACGTTCACCCGCCGAACGGTATCGGTGGGCAATGCTCAGCGCACCAGCAACTCGGCCTCACACGCCCGTGGCGTTCTCGATGATCGCTTTGAGTTCTGGCCAAGCAGCGGCAAAACCTGCATGAAGTTTGAGCGTCTCGACGTCATCGGGCTCGAACCATCCGACGTCATCGGTCTCGAAGTTCATCGACTGACCGAAAGGTCCATCGACCTCGACCACGAAGGTCGTGTACGACCAGTCAGTCGCAGGCTGAAATATCACCGATCCGAGAACCACCGCATCGGTGGGCACCGTGCCGACCTCCTCTGAGGCCTCACGCAGACCACCCTCGAGCGGCGACTCGCCCGCATCGAGCGCACCCCCTGCACACGACCACGTCCCCCCTTCGTGAGCGAACGCGGAACGCTGCTGCAGCATCACGTTCCATCTGCCACGGCGACGGTGCACGAACACCACCCCAGCTGCGCCGAAAAGCCCCCACCGCACGTGGCCATCAGAGCATCGGAGGAAGCCATCCCCACTTCGGCCGTTCATCGGTGCACAGCCAATGCCGCCTCGAGCGTGTCACGATCAACACCCTCGCTGGTCGCTGACTCACCATCGAACGTCGGCAGATCCACGCCGGCGAGCACGGCCGCTACCGAGCCGATGGAACGGCCAAGCGCAGTCAGGTCATAGCCGCCTTCCATCACGACCAGGAGCCGGCCGTCCGGCGCGACCTCGATCATCCGCTCAGTGAGCGCACCATAATCGGCCGCCGTGAGACCGAGGCCGGCCAACGGGTCGTCTCGATGGGCGTCGAATCCGGCCGAGATAATCAGGCGAGTAGGAGCGAACTCAGCGATTCGAGGCTGAATCACCTCGTCGAACACCGCTCGCAACGTGTCTCCCGCTGAACCGGCGCGAAGGGGCACGTTGAGATTGGAGCGTTCTGCATTCGGTCCGCCCGTCTCGGCGAGTCCTCCGGTCCCCGGGTAGTGCGGCGACTGGTGAGTGGAAACGTAGAGCACCCTGGGGTCATCGAAGAAGATGTCCTGCGTACCGTTTCCATGGTGCACGTCCCAGTCGACGATGGCGACACGCTCGCCAGCGTCAGCCCACGTCGCCGCCGCCACCGCAACGTTGTTGATCAGGCAAAAACCCATCGGTCGATCCGCCAGCGCATGATGACCGGGCGGACGGACAGCGACCAGAGCGTGCCGGGTTGACCCAGAGTCCATGGCTCCTGCTGCAGCGAGACACGCGCCGGCGGCGAGTCGCGCCGTTGCGAGCGAGCCCGGGGACGAGTGGGTGTCCGGATCGAGCCGGGAGCCCCCCGCAGAAGCGTCAGCGGCGAGATGATCGAGATACGCGGGAGAGTGGACAATCGACAGCTGTTCGTCCGTGGCAGCTGGCGCTGACGTTTCGACCCAATCGGCGCCCTCCAATGCAGCGCGGATGCCGTCCATCGCAGCGTGAAGACGACCAGAATGCTCCGGATGCCCCTCAGGCACAACATGTTGATCATGGCCGTCATTGGTCACCACGGCAAGTCGTTTGGCCTCGGTCTTGGAACCCATGGTTCCAGTCTCGCCGATGCGGACACCCGGGCAGCCAGCGAGCCAACCAGCTGACATCCGAACGACTACGGTTCGTCACGTGACAGGCGCATTTCTCCATCCCTTCGCCAAGCCCGCTCGGGAACACTTCATCCGACTCGTTCGGGGTACGGGATCGCTCCTCTGGGATGTCGACGGCAATGAGTACATCGACGGCATGGCGTCGCTCTGGTACTGCAACGTTGGACACGGACGCACCGAGATCGCTGACGCCGTGGCCGCACAGA
>JAQCGT010000042.1 GCA_027730505.1 Actinomycetota bacterium
ATCGTCGGCCACGTGCAGGGCGAAGTGGGTATCACCTCGCCATTCGCGGATCGCGTTCACCGCGAGCCACGCGGACACGAGCGGTGCGTCCTTGCGGCGGCGCGAGCGAAGCGACGCGAACAGTGGTCGGCCGGCAACGGGAAGGCCGTCGACGACGTCCCAGAGAGCAGGGCCCATTGCGGTGAGTTCATCGCAGATCTCGGGAGCGAATTCGCGTAAACCTGCATCGACCGCGGCGTCACGGGCCGCCTGCACCTGTTCGGTGGTCGCCACCTCGGCCGCCACACGGAGGCTGAACGCAATGAAGTCGGGATGGATCGTGTAGAACGCTGCGGTCACCACATCAGGTCCGGCGTCGGCGAGGCCGCCCGCACGTGACGAGATGTAGTAGCCCATGCCGTTATCGATGCCGAGCGCCGCATGGTTGGCGATCGCGGTCGGATCCCAGAAGATCCAGCCGATGAGCCGGTGCGACGCGAAGGCGGCACGAGCGCTGAGCGCACGCCAGTCGGTGGTCATCGTGGGGTGCTCATCGTCCGGTGACCATGCGGATTGCAGCAGCAACGTCGGCGGGACGGTCCTCTTGAAGGAAGTGTCCGCCGCCAGCGATCGTGGTGTGCGGCTGGCCGACGGCACCCGGCACCTTGGCGAGAAACGGCGCGTCTCCGCCACGGGTGATCGGGTCGCTGTCGCTGAAGGCCAGCAAGAACGGCTTGTCAAATGTCGATAGCACCTCCCATGCGGCGTCATTGTCAGGGGTGGCCGGGTCATCGGGTCGGGTCGGCACGAGCGAGGGGAACACTCGGGCACCAGCGGTGTGCTCGTCGCTCGGGAACGGTGCGTCGTAGGCGGCGATGATCTCGGGAGCGAGGTCGGTGGTGCAGCCGCCGTTGATGATCGCGCCTACCGGGAAGTGCTCCGTGGTGGCGGCGAAGTTCTGCCAGGCCAGGAACGCATCGCTCGCAGGGCCACGCCCGGTTGGGAGCCCGGTGTTGCCGATCACGACTCCGGAGTAGCGCTCAGGTGCGAGCGCCACGAGTCGCAGGCCGACGAGCCCGCCCCAGTCCTGCCCGAAGAAGGTGACGTCGGTCAGATCGAGATGATCGAAGACCACTTGGCGCATCCACTCGACGTGCCGGGCGTAGGTGTAGTCGGACTGCTCGGTCGGTTTGTCGCTCCGGCCGAAGCCGACGAGGTCGGGGGCGATCACCCGGTGGCCGGCGTCGACGAGCGACGGGATCACGTTGCGATACAGGTACGACCACGAGGGTTCGCCGTGCATCAACAACACGACCGGGCCATCAGTGGGACCTTCGTCGAGGTAATGCACTCGCAGCGTTCCACCATCGAGGTCGTCGATATCGACGTAGTTCGGTGCAAAGGCGTAGCCGGGCAGGTTGTCGAATCGCTCGTCGGGTGTGCGGACAGTTCTCATCGGTGTGCCTCCTGGGCTTGATGGGTCGGGTTCATTGACGGTTCATCTCGGCTCGTGCGATCGCTTCGTCGGCGGCCGCGTCGTCGCCGGGGAATCGTTCGGGATTCGCCTGCACGACGATCTCGTGCAACGTGCCGGTGAATGCAAATGGCGACTGGTAGCGCGGCGACACCGGCGACCCGTGGTCGTATCCGATGCTCGGGCCAAGCGACGACATCATGACCATGAGGAACGGCAGATCGACGCCGCCGGCATCCGCTCCGTCGATGGCGATCTCGAGCCGACCGGCACGTTGTTCGGCCTTGCGGAGCTTGACGGTGAGGATGTGTGTGCCGGTCGGAATCGGGGTGTTCGATTCGAGCACCGTGTGGTCACCGAGGGCGTTGTAGTCGACGACGAGTCGTCCGTCTTGGACGAAGATCGTCATGCCCGAGTTGGCGGTGCCCGTGGCGAAAAGCGCACCCTCGTCGCCGTCAGCAAGGTCGACCCGGGCTGAAATGTCGACGTTGCGTCCGGCGATAGCGGCGCTCGCCTGACCGGGCAGCGGGCTCATCGGCGGCCGGTACACGTAGCGACGGTCGCTCGGGTGTGGGGAATTGTCGCGGAACCGGGTGCGGAACAACTCGAATGTGCGATCGTCGAGTGGCAGAACCCCATGCCGGTCGGCTTCGCCCCACCACAGGTCGATCAGTTCTCGCAGTCGGTCGGGTTGGCGTTCGGCGAGGTCGTCACATTCGGACGGATCGGTGGCGAGGTTGTAGAGCTCCCATGGTTCGGTGTCGTAGTCGGCGCCGGGGGTGTGTTTGCACACGGCTTTGTGGGTGCCTGCGACGATGGCGCGTGACCCGCCGTTCTCGAAATACTGCACCGTGTTCGCGGCTGGTGCAGCCGGGTCGATGAGGGAGGCAGCGAACGAATGGCCGGTGACCAGCATCTGCTCGATGCCGTTGCGCACCCCGGGTGCGGTCACGCCGACGATGTCATAGATGGTTGGAGCAATATCGGCGACGAACGCGAACTGGTCGCGCAGCGTGCCGCGCTGATCGGCGCCGATGCCGTCTGGCCAGTGCACGATCATCGGCACGTGCACCCCACCTTCGTGGGTGTTCTGTTTGTACCAGCGGAACGGGGTGTTGCCACATTGCGCCCATCCCCACGGATAGTTGGTGTGGCTGTGGGGCCCGCCGATGTCGTCGATGTGGGCGATGGCCTGCTCGGGGGTTTCGATGATGAGGTTGAAGAACTTCATCTCGTGCATGACGCCGTAGGGACCGCCTTCTTGAGAGGCACCGTTGTCGGCCAACAGGATGAACACCGTGTTGTCGAGACGGTCGAGTCGGCGTAAGCCGTCGACGAACCGACCGATCTGGTCGTCGGTGTGATCGAGGAACGCCGCAAATGCTTCTTGGAGTCGCGCAGCGAATCGGCGCTCGGTCTCATCGAGATCGGCCCATGGGCGTACACCCGGGTTGTGCGGGGCGAGCGCAGTGTGCTCGGGCACGATGCCCATCTCGACCTGACGGGTGAACCAGCGTTCGCGCATCACGTCCCAGCCTTCGTCGAAGGCGCCGCGCCACTTGTCGAGGTAGGCCTGCGGGGCTTGGTGCGGGGCGTGGGTGGCGCCGAAGGGCAGGTAGCAGAAGAATGGTCGGTCGGGTCGCACGCCGACCGAGTCGGCGATCATGGCGAGTGCCTTATCGACGAGGTCTTCGGAGAGGTGGTAGCCGTCGTCGGGCGACGCCGGTGGATCGACGGGGTGATTGTCGGCGACGAGTTGCGGGTTGAACTGATCGGTCTCGCCTTCCAAGAACCCGTAGAAACGATGAAAGCCGCGGGCGAGTGGCCATTGGTCGAATGGCCCCGCAGCCGAGCACTGCTCCATGGGGGCGAGGTGCCATTTACCCGAGCAGAACGTGGCGTATCCGGCATCGGACAACACCTCTGCGATGGTGGCAGCCCGATTCGAGATGTGACCGAGCTGGTTGGGGAAGCCGGTGCGAAAGTTCGACACCGAGCGCATGCCAACGGCGTGTGGGGCGCGTCCGGTCATGAGCGATGCCCGGGTGGGAGAGCACAACGGGGTGACGTGGAAGTTGGTGTAGCGGAGCCCGTTCGCGGCGAGGGCGTCGATGTTGGGCGTGTCGATGGTGGAGCCGTAACAGCCGAGTTGGGCGAAGCCGGTGTCGTCGAGCAGCACGATCACCACGTTCGGCGCGTCGCCCGGGTGCGGGCCGTCGTCGTAGAACGGTTCACTGTCGGCGACGGTTCGGCCGATCCGGCCGTGGAACTCCTCTGCCCGCGTCATCGGTCACCTCCAAGCCGAACAGTAACCGACGGATACCGTCCTGTCACGAGCCATTCACGTCAGGCGGCGTTCAGGCTCCGACCACGGCCATCCCGAGCGAACGAGCGGCCTGAGCCTGCCGCAGGTCGAAGGTTGCGAACACCAGCGACGGCACCCCGATCGATCGTGCCGCCGCGAGGTGGACGGCGTCAAGTGACCTGGCACCGGTCACCTCGGCGACCACCGCCGCGTCGGCCCACATCGTCGGATCGGCCCCGATGAGCGCTACTGCGTCGGTGTCGTCGGCGACCCGGGACGACACGGCCGATGGGATCGTCCCACCGTGCGCCCTGGCCAGCGTGCGACGCACCTCGACTGTCGTCAGCCACGACGTGCACAGCACCGGGTCACTGGCGACGATCTCCGCCGAACGGTCAGCAAGGTCCTCTCCGAGATAGCCAGCGAGGAGCACGGACGAGTCGAGGTAGAGCGTCACTCGCCGCGGTCCTCGGCGAGCAGTTCGAGAGCGGTGCGCCGGGAGGGGATCCGCAGCGGCGCACCGATCCGGGTACCTGGTCGGGCTGGTCGGACCCGGCCCTCCTCGATGGCCCGCTCGAGACCCGCCGTATCGGCAATCGGTGAGATGACCGCCTTAGGCACCCCGCGGTCGGTCACGACCACCGTCTCCCCGGCCGCGACTCGGTCGAGAGTCGACGAAAGGTTCTGCTTGAGCTCGCGCACCCCGATGTCCATGTGGACACACAATAGATCAATGTGTCCACATTCTTACGTGTCAGTCGTCCATGCGACGGTGACCAGCTTCCCAGTCTTCGCTAACCGGGTTCTCGACGATTCCTCCGAGGATGTTCAACTGCGGTGTCTCACGCATCGAACGCTTCATCTCGGCGAAGCCTGGGAACGCGGCGAGGGTCGTGACCGAGTCCCACAACCGCACCGCGTCAGCACCGCGCGGGATGCGTGAGATGACCGGCCCGAAGAACGAGAGCGCATCTTCGCCAAATGAGATGATCGGCGTGCCAACATCACGACCGGTACGGGCCAACGCCATCTCACCTTCGGCGTCGATCAACGCGTCCCACGCGGTGTCGTCGGCTGCTGCGGCGTAGGCGGTGTCGAGGCCGGCGCGTTCGAGCACCTCGATGAGGTGATCGTGCGTCGACAGCCGGTCGCGCATGCCTGACCCTTTCGGCTTGTCGAAGTAGCTCTCTCCATAGGCAGTGACAACAGGACCGAGGGCATCACGTCCCAATTCATGCCGGATACGAGCAGCAACGCGAAGCATGCGAAGCCCGGCCGTGTGCCCGAACTCGTATCCGGGCGGGAAATGCGTGGCGTAGTCCTTGTCTTTGTTGATGAGTCGCAGCGAGATGAACCGCCAGTCGACGCGGAAATCGCGTTGGGCGGCCACCTCTTCCATCCAGCGCGATGCGAGCCACGCAAACGGGCAGACCGGATCCCAAAAGAACTCGATGTCATACGACGCATCGCGTTCGGGTGGTGCGGTCGGGATCTGCTCGCTCATGCCGGCGACGCTACGTTCGGCTCGTGCATGACGGCGACACGGACGTCCACACGTTCACCGAACGGGTGCGGGACTTCATCAGTAATTCGGTGTCGTCGGGGGTGGCGTGCCCCGAGTACGGGACGATTCTCCCGCCTGGCTTGATCGATCGCGCCACCCGCTGGCAGGCGGCGATCGCACAAGCCGGGTTCGCCGGTATCGACTGGTCGGCTGCGCATCATGGCCGTGGCCTGAGCGAAGCCCATTCGGTTGTCTGGTACACCGAATGCGCTCAAGCCGATGTGGCTCCGTATGCGAACTTTCAGGGCTACGTGCTCACTGCAGGTGCGCTGCGCGCCTTCGGCACGCCCGAACAGACCGACCGGCATCTGCCCGGAATCGTCAACGGGTCGACGGTGTGGTGCCAGTTGTTCTCCGAACCGGGGTCGGGCTCCGACCTGTCGAGTTTGATGACGAAGGCTGAGCCCGACGGTGATGGCTGGCGGATCACCGGTCAGAAGATCTGGACCTCGACCGCCCAGGTATCCCAATGGGGCATCCTGCTGGCGCGTACCGATCCGAGCACCAAGGGTGCTCGCGGTATTTCGTTCTTGTTGATCGATATGGATCAGCAGGGAATCGACGTACGACCGATCAAACAGATGACCGGCGATGACGAGTTCTGCGAGGTGTTCCTCGACGGCGCCCGTGTTGAGGGGGATGGTGTGCTCGGCGGGTTGCACGGAGGCTGGCGAGTCGCCACCAGCGTGCTCGCTGATGAGCGTGCGGCGGTGGGTGCGGCATCGGTGCGGCTCGACCGCCGACTGCAACGGATCGCACCTGATGATCCTCGTGGACTCGTCGACCACGGCTTCGCATTACGCCGCCTGATGGACCGTTCCGGGTCGAATCCCCTGCTTGGGCCGCTATCGAAACTGGCCCTCACCGAGTTCGAAACCCACCTCAGTCGCGCCATCCTCGAGTCGCATGGCGCCGAAGGAATGATCGACAACGACGACACCGACGCGTTCCTCTATGCCCCCGGCATGCGTCTCGCTGGCGGCACCAGCGAAGTCCAGCGCGACCTCGTTGGCGAGCGCCTCCTCGGACTTCCCCGGGCGCCGCGCCCGTAGGGAGTTCACCGGTTCATCAAACGTCGTTTCACGACCAAACTTCCGATGATTCTGGAGGTTTTGGTGCGGGATATGTGGCAATGGCGTGAACGCTGGTCAGTCAGATTCGCCGGCACAACCGGCCCAATCGACGCAACCATCGTGTGGGTCGACACCGACGGCGACCAACGAACACTCAACGCGCCGATCGGCATCTACACACCGGTCGTCACCCCACCCGACATCACCACCGACGACACCGATAAGTGTCCGTGCGTGTTCGATGCCGACGGGAACCCGGTCCCAGTCTCAACGGACACCACCCCGACCGGTGCCACCCCGGGACGCCTCACCCTCAGTGACGGCAACTGGGCCCTGAACCTCGACATCCCCGACACCACCGCCACCATCTGGGTCATGTCCGACCCACAGCGCCTCGGCACCACCACGATCGCAGCCGACGGCACCATCGACACCACCTACGCCATCCCCACCGGCATCGACCCCGGCAACCACACCATCCAAATCGACACCGTCAATACCACTGGCGAACCAATATCCATCGCCCTCGGACTCACTATCACCAGCGGCCTTCTCCCCACCACCGGCACCAACACCAACACCCACCTCGCCTGGCTCACACTCATCATCGCCATCGGCGCCCTCACCACCCTCACCGCCACCGGCAACCGCCGCAAACAACGGCCTGCGTGATTACCCGGCAGGGCGATCAGCCGACGATGAGCAGGTCAACGTCGTAGGCGGCGAGTGTTCGGTCGGCGGTCGCCAGTGCGAGATTCATTCCTTTGGCTTGCGCGATGAGCAACCGATCAAAGGGATCGCGATGATGCCACGGCAGGTCGGCGACAGCCCCAGCATGGCGGTGGTCGATGTTCACCAGCATCGCTCCAAGCATCGACCGACAGCGCTCCACGAACGACTGCGGGTCGGCTGTGAGAGCGATCCGACCAAGCGAACTCTTGATCGCCAACTCCCACGTGGTTACCGATGAAATCCACAGATCGATGGAGGGATCAGCAAGCGTCGATGACGCTGCGCCGCATCGCTCTGGCTCGGTGGCCAGCCACAACACGACGTGGGTATCGAGGAGCACCCCTTCCGGCACAGCCATCAGGAGATATCGGTCAGCATGTCGTCGGGAAGCGGCGCATCGAAGTCATCAGCGATATGAATTCGTCCGCGATCAAAGCCGGTGACTCTGGTGCGCTCGATACTGACCGCGCTGAGTCGGGCGACAGCGCGCCCACGGCGAGTGATGATGATGTCCTCGCCACGCTCGGCACGATCAAGGAGTTCGCTCAGGCGACTCTTCGCCTCGTATACCCCGACCTGCAGGGTGGCGTCCGACGACATGCCTGGAGCCTATCTGGTCAGATGAGTTGGTCAGATACTGATGCGTTGTTTCCCGTTTGTCGCTCACCGACTCAACGATCATGAGAGGCAGAACCTGTGCCGAGTTCGCGATCGTGGTGGCAGCCCTTGGCGCTTCTCTGATCGCGGGCCCTGAGATTGCCGCACTCGGCGCGGCCTACGTGTTGATCACCGATGCCGTGGGGCCGGTTACCACCAAGTGTGCTGACCGCATGGTCTGAGGGCTTTGTCTGAGGGCTGTTCTGAGCGTCAACTCAGTCGTTGACGCAAACCGCTGGTGCGCGCCGAGGTGCGGGCAATGGCTGCCTCAACCACGGCGCCGTCGCCGATGAGGGTGACCTGGCGTCGAGCTCGGGTGACCGCTGTGTAGAGCAGTTCCCGGGTGGCGAGACGAGAATCAGCCGACGGGAGCACCACCACCACGTGATCGAACTCAGACCCCTGGCTCTTGTGGATCGTCATCGCGTGCACGGTTTCGGTGCCCTCGAGGTGCGACGGCGCGATCAGTCGAGGCTCGGCCTCACCTCCGAAGGCCACACGTGGGCCGTCATCGGTTCGGATCACCACACCGACATCGCCGTTGAACAACCGTCGTGCCGGATCATTCCGGGTGATCATGAGCGGCCGACCCGGGTACATACCCGACGAGACACGGCCGAGTGCGGCGATTCGTGACTCGATCGCCCGGTTCCAGAACGACACACCTGCTCGTCCACTCCTATGCGCGCAGAGCACACGAAGCGCGTCGAGCGAATGAACTGCCGTTGCG
Source organism: Actinomycetota bacterium (assembly GCA_027730505.1). Classification (GTDB taxonomy): domain Bacteria; phylum Actinomycetota; class Acidimicrobiia; order Acidimicrobiales; family Ilumatobacteraceae; genus Casp-actino5. The sequence continues at coordinate 8,515 of JAQCGT010000042.1, forward strand.
GCATCACCGTGTCGAGCGGCTTCGACAATGACAGCAACCTGGGCGTCGATCTCTCCGGTCACACGACTTGGAGTGTCAACGCGGCGGAGCACCACACCCTCTGGTTCACCATCGCCTACTGGCTCATCGAGGATCTGACGTGCGTGTGATCCATTGCCAGCTCGGATCGCCTCGGCAAAGCGGCCGATCCGGCTCTCAGAGGGAAAGCGTCGGCTCTCCTGCAACTCAGCGACCCGCTCTTGGATCGCGCCTCCAGCCCCAGCGACATCACCGAGCACCGAACCGGCATCAACACTCGCAAGCTGACCGGCGTCGCCGACCAAAATCAGCCGTGCCTGAGGCCCTAGCGCGTGCAGCACGGCGTCCATGAGCGGCAACGAGACCATCGACGCTTCATCGATGACAACGACATCATGCGCTAGCGGCCGGTCGGTGTCATGTCGGAATCCCACTCCCCCGCCACGCACTCCAAGCAGTCGGTGGATAGTCGACGGACGCAACTCAGCGATCATCTCACCGATGCGCTCAAACTCATCATCGCCCGACCCGGTGAGCAACGACACCGATGCATCGATGCTCTCAGCCATACGAGCAGCGGCTTTGCCGGTCGGGGCCGCCAACGCGATGCGCACGTCGCCGTCAGAACCCGCGATGAGTGCTGCGAGCAGCGCCGCAACCGTTCTGGTCTTGCCGGTACCCGGCCCACCGGTCAGTACACCGAGACGCCCGGACACACACCGCGCTACGGCATCGCGTTGTCCGTCGTCGAGTTCGAGCACCCGGGCGACATCATCGAGTCGGCCGGCGCCAGAGGCTGCCATCGTCGCCAACGCCCGGATCCGATCGGCAACGGAAACTTCGTGGCGGTGGAAACGCCGAAGGTAGATCAACCCCAGGTCGACCACGAGCGGCGCTCCAGACGCAGCAACAAGTTGGCTTTCCATCACCGACGCCAACCAAGCGTCAGGATCGTCCGGCCAATCGAGCGACTGGGTGGCGCTGACCGCCGCCGGATCGAGATGCTCCATCTCAGCCAGCACCTGGTCGCGGACGGCCGCAAGGTCGAGCGCGACGTGTCCTGAGCGCGGCGCCCGCACTGCTAGCGCCATCGCAAGCAACACCCGTTCATCGCTCTCGCCGGCGAGCTCCGCGCAGCTGGCGGCGACCATGGCGTCTGATTCGGTGAGGACCCCGGCGCTGACCCACCGCTGGAGCAGTGAGGCGAGCGGACGGCGGCGAGCGAGATGCGCAGTCATCGCGTCACCCCATTCTCGAAACAGCTGTCGAGCGCTTCGATCACCGATGCCGGCGGACACCACCACATCACTCCACGCCCATCATCGGCAGTGCGGGTCGGATCCATCCCGCGCACAAACAGATACGCCGAGCCGAGCATCAGGTCGTCATGAAATGCCGATCCGAGTCGGAGCCGGAGGTAGCGCCGAAGCGCAACCATGTAGAGCACCGCCTGCAACGGATACCCGTGGCGATGCATCTCCTCCACCATCTCGTCGACCGTGAATTCGGCATCCGATGCGATGCGGTTCGTCTTGTAGTCAGCAACCAGATATCGGCCATCGAAACGTGCGACGAGGTCGATCGATCCGGTGAGCATGCCGTCGATGTCGACATCGAGTCCACCAGCGGCAGCCATCTCGAACCAGGGTCGCATCGGATCGTCGTCGGGCAGGCCGTCGCTGATGATGCGGGCGATGTCGAGTGCCGACATCGAGGCGAGCGGCAGGAGGAACTCGAGTTCATCGAGCCGGTCGGAACGTCGAAGATCGACGAGTCGGATTCCACCGAGTGGGCCTCCGAGCGGTGCGGTGAGTGCGTCGGTGAGTCCGGCTGCCAGTGTCTCAGCGCTCACCCCCATCGACCGATACTGCAATGCCTCGGAACATGCACGTTCGAGATCGCCTGCGAGGTCACCGGACGCGAAGTCGACGATCTCGAGCACACCGTGCACCAACGAACCGAACGCAGCTGAACCGGGAACCGTCCGCAACGTGTCGCCACCGACGATGTCAGGTGCTGCACCTGGTTCATCGAACCCTCCAGCCGGCGCAGGAACTGGCGCATGGTCTTGCCCGTCAGCGACGGCCCGTTCGATTCCGGTGAACGACCAGACTCGCCACGCCGACTCAAGGTTGCGGTCGAACGACGCCACATCGAGGTCATCAAGAGGGACTGCGACGGGCTGCAACGCATCCGGAACCGGCTGTTCGTGCACATGGACGACTGACATCGCGCCGTTGCTCTCGTCAGCGACAGCGTCGAGATCGAGGCATCCGCTGGTGTCGAGCAGGGATCGCAACGGAGCCGAGGTGGTGGCAAAACCCGGTACCTCCCACATCACGAGTCGATGCACCGCGCGGGTCATCGCCACATAGAGATTGCGACGATTCTCAGCCTGCTCTTCGAGCACTGCCGCGTCTTTCACCTCGGAGGTCGCCTTGTATTCGCGCTGGTCGATCAGCCACATGGTGTTGAACAACCGGTGGCCGGGGGGATCGAAATGGGCATGACGCAGACCGGTTGAGCCACCGGGCTCGTTCCACAACACCGGACAGAAGACCACGGGAAATTCGAGCCCTTTGGCTTTGTGCACGGTCATGATCTTCACCGTTGCGTCGTCACGGTCGAGACGGCGGTCGACGAGTTCGCCGCTCACCGAATCGTTCGAGAGGGAGCGCAGATCAGTCATCGCCGATGCGAGACGTGAAGGCGAGCACGATCGACCGCCGGTGGCACGCTGCAACAGTTCAGCGATGTGGTCGATGTCGGTCAGCAGGCGCTCACCGCCGAGGTCGGCCAGCAGGCGCTGTGGATACCCGTTGCGACGCAGCTCGGCCATGAGACGGGGCACGCCACCGCGCCCTAGCGCTGCGATGAGTTCACGATGTCGCTCGAGCAACGCTGCTTCACCCGATTCGTCCAGGTCAGCCACTTCGCCGGCGCTGAGCGAACCGAACGCCCCGAGAGCCACCGCCCGTGCATCTGATAACGAACTCGGGCGAGACAACGCCACGATGAGGGTGTCCCAATGTTGTGCGGCCAAGGAGTCGAGCACCGAGTCGCTGCCACTCGTCGTGACGGGAACGCCCGCAGTGCGAAGCATCTCGGCCAACTCCTCGCCGAGATCGTTCGATCGGACGATGATGCCGATGTCGGCGGGTTGGACGGGTTCTTCGGTGCCGTCTTTTCGCACGATGCGAACGTCGCTCAGGTGACGCACAACCTCGTTCACGAGATCAGCTTTCGCCCAACGCTGCCCGTCGGGGGATCGCACCTTCCCCTTGTCATCAGCCGTCGGGTGCATCAGTCGCCAGATGAGCGCTGCTTCGTCTCCGGTCGGATCGATCAGACGCCGAGCGTCGTCGCGGCCGGCTGCGACCGGTGAGAACCGGACGGTGGCGTCGCCGAATGTGGCGCCCAAGAACACACGGTCGAGTGCTCTGAGCAGATCCGCATCAGAGCGATAGTTGGTGCCAAGCGAACGCAGATGTCCGCCGGTGGCGCGGGCGTAGTCGACCGCTGCCAGATACGCCGAAAGTTCGGCACCTCGGAATCGATAGATCGACTGCTTGGGGTCACCGACCACCACAACCGCTGATCGGTCACCGGGTAGATCGTCATCGAGGAAGCAGCGCCGGAAGATGTCCCACTGGACACGATCGGTGTCCTGGAATTCGTCGATGAGCACCAACTGGAATCGGTCACGAAGCTCGGCCACGAGAGCCGGACCGCGTACCTCGTCGAAGACGAGGTCGCGTGTGTCGGTGATCATCGAGTCGAAGGTGCGATGTCGCCAACGGCGCCGCCGGTCAAGCACCGTCGCCACCGCACGTTCGACGAGTTCGATCACGATGTCGAGACGAGTCCGATGCTCGGCTTTCGCTCCCGGGAACGCTCCTAGCGCAGCGTCGGGAAGGGCGAGCCGGCGCCGCACCGCCGTGATCAGCCGATCCGGCCGATCGAACATGTCGCCTGCAGCGAGGATGTGATCGCTGACCACATCATCGATGTCGCTGTTGTCAGCGCTCACCGCAACTGCGGCTGATCCGGCTGCGCTGAGCAGTCGCTGGCAATAGCCGTGGATTGTCGAGATGGTCATGGCATCGAACTCGGCGAGTGCGAGGGCGAGACGTGCCGCGCGGCGACTGCGTTCGTCGCTGTCGCAGTCGAGCAGCAATTGGTCCACCGAGTCGTCACGATCGCCAGCGGTGACATCGGTTCGTTCGAGCAGTTCGACCGCCTTTGCGAGCCGGGAACGGAGCCGCCCCGAAAGCTCCGCGGTTGCCGCTTCGGTGAAGGTGACGACGAGCACCTCTCGGGTGGTGACGCGCCCGGTTGCCAAACCGAGCACTGTCAGCCCAGCAAGCGAGTATGTCTTGCCTGTTCCCGCTGAGGCTTCGAGAACCGTGAGGCCTCGAGGCGGGGCGTCTGCCAAATCAAAGGGTGTGACGATCGGCGTTGCGCTGGTCATGACGCCACCCCGGATGCACCATCGATGACCACACATCGCATGATTGGCGCCCACACGTCATTCACCGGCGTGTCGAGGTCGGCCGCTCGCATCAGTTCGTCAAAGGTGTGGTCGTAGAAGAGCCGGTTCCACGGCTTGGAACGTTCTCCCGGCGACTCGTCACGGCCTGTCCACTTCTTGGCCGCCTCACCAACGGCACCGGTGGCCAGATGTTCGGCCAGATCGGGGAAGAAGGCCACCGGCGTGGTCAACGCCTGAGCCCGATGCTGGGAGATGATCTCGATGAGGGTGGCCGCTGCTTCGGAATCGCGAAGTGCGACCTGCACACGGGAACGGTCGCTCGAGGAACGAGCACGGCGGTAGATCAGCGCCGACCAGTTCGTTTCGGGATACGTCATCCCAAGTGCTGCGAGGTCGAGAATGCGGTCGAGCAGGTGACCCGGCTTGTACGACGATGCCCGCGCATCGACGATCACGGTGCCCACCACATCGGGCACCTCACCGTCGATACGACCACGGCTATCTGACGCCGGTATCGACACCGGCAGCGTCGTGCGATCGAGCGGGAGCACGATGCTGTCGGCGCGAAGCAGGTCGACGATCGCGGCAACGTCAGCAGATGCATCCTCCAATGCCTGCGTGCCGTAGCCACCGGGGGGAATGTCGCCGGCAAGGCGTAGATACTCCGACCAGTCGGCCGGGTCGACATCGTTGAGCGCAGCTGCGAGCACACGATCTCGTAGGGCATAGGCGTCGAGTCCGCCCAGGCTGAGCGGGATTGATGACTCGGTGCTCGTGTCACGGCGCTCGCGGAGGTACACGCCGAGACGGCCCTCGCAGAATGCCTTCACCGGACTGGTGAGTGCGCCGGCCAGATCGGACAAGCGGATCTCTGTCTCAGGTTCGCCTGGTGGGAGCACCGGCACCGCCGAGGCGGTGCTGCGCTGATGACGACGAGCGAGCGCTGCTGCCGCCGCGGCCGCATCGTGGCTCCATGGCTGGGCACTGATGATCATGTGGCGTTCGAACGATGGCTCCGACCATGCCTGGCGCGGATGGTCGATGGCGCTGAACGGCTCGCCGGTGAGATCGCCAAGCGTGTCGATGAGTTCACTGAGCGCGACCGACGGAGCGATCTCGGCCCGTGACCGCACATCGAAGCCGGTGGAACACATGATCAGCGCCTCACCTGCAGCCATGACGGCATCAAGGATCTGCGACCGATATTCGCTGCGGGCATCACGGTCACCGACACATGGATTATTCGCCACGAGATCATCGGGGCTGCCGAAACCACTCGGCTCAGAGTCGAGGTCCATACCGAGGAGGCACACCACGCGATGCGGCACTCCTCGCAACGCAGTGAGCGATGAGAGCGTCACACGTCCAGTGTCGAAGCGGGGGCGGCCTGCGGTGCTCGACAGCCCGGCACTGAGCAATGCGACCATCTCGGCCGGGTCGATCTCGGTGGCCCCAGCCTCCGGTCCGGCCGACCCAACCGACTCGGCGACATCGTCGAGCACCCGGTCGATTGAACGCCACAGGAACGTCATGTCGTCGTCGACGGCGATGATCTGGTGCAGTGCCACCCGAAAACGCTCGACCCACACCGATGCTGGCAACGGCTCGGCGAGTTCCGCATGGATGACTCGCAAAGCGTCGAGACACGCCATGACCGACCCGATCGCATCGACGTCGTCGAACAATACATCGTCGGCCGGTGCCACCTGGCCGAGTGCGAGTTCGGGACCTGTCTCTCCGGTCAGGGCTCCAGCCACCGCTCGGTCAAGTGCGTCACCGAGGGTGTAGGCGCCGAGCACCGGCACCCCGGCTTCCGCCTGGTCGTCAGCGTCGAGACCCCATCGTGCGTTCGCGCTGGCGAGCAGGCGGGCGATTCGGTCGACGTCGTCGGTGTCAAGTCCGAAGCGGTCAGCGACGGCGGGCAAGGTGACGAGATCGATCACGTCGTCGACGCGGAATCGGCCGTTGAGCAGTGCCATCACGGCGAGCGCCGCCGTAGCGATCGGGTTTTCAGCGCCGAGCGAGCGGTCAGCCACCTGCACCGGGATCGCCGGGAGTCCGTTGTCGGGATCGCCGGCGAACACCGACTCGACGATCGGGGCGAACCGTTCCACGTCGGGGGTGAGGATGACAATGTCTCGTGCGTGAAGTGGCGGATCGCAGCCGTCGGTGTCGAGCAGGTGCAGCAGATGATCTCGCAGCACCTCCACCTGTCGAGCTGGCCCAAAGGTGCGGTGCCACACCACAGTGCCATCGCGCTCAACCCCCCCTTCGGGCGCCTGGTCGTTGCTGATGCCAGCTCGCAGATGTCCGAGCAGCGTGGTGCTGGTGGTGGCCTGGCCAGCGGGTGCGTGCACTTCACCGGCGACCTCGCGCACCATGTCGAGCAGCAACAGATGACCTTCATCGCTGGAGCGTCCCCACGCACGATTCAGACGATGACGAGCCGGATCTATCCCAACGGCCTCACGCGCCAGCGGATGAAGGATTCGGTCGGTCGAACGGGCCCGAACGTGATGCCACCGGTCGGGCGAGATCACCGGTGAGAAGATCGCCACGTCTCGGTGAGGCGCGAGGGCAGCGAGAACCTCGAGGTGCGGTTGCGGGATCGACGTGATGCCGAACACCGAGATTCGATCAGGTATTCGAACTCCTGATGGCGGACCCTCGATACGGATCGTGTCGACGAGTTCTCGCACGCGTTCGACATCGGTCGAGCCACCGAGGCGCTCATTGACCCGACGCCACAGTTCGGGCTGCCACCGCTGATGAGCGGCAAGTGGTTCGAGCAGACCGTTGACCTCACCGCCCCCGGTCCATGCGTTCGCCATATGTGTTCGATACAGCCCGTAACGGTCGAACAGATCGGCGATGGCACGGGCGCGCAGCGCGTCAGGTGCGCCGTCGTCGGCGAGCAGTGACTGGATCACCCAGGTGAGCGGGCCGACCCCCCATCGCCCGAGGCCCGACTCGGAGCCGAGCACTTCGCGCACGAACGCTGCCGGGTAAACGAAGTCGATATTCGAACAAATACCGAGACGCGTTGAGATCGCATGGGTGAGCCAACTGCGCACACCCTCACCGGGAATGACCACCAGTTCGGGTGCCAGCGGATTGCTCGGCACGTCGGCGAGGCGCGCGGCAAGGCGATCTGCCAGGGCCGCGAGGCCAGTGTCGACGTGGAGGTGCAGGCCCACGTTCCCGAGATTACGCATCGGGTGTGTCAACGCTCGGCGGGCGACAGGTGTGATCGGGCCACGGTCACGGCACGCGACCGATGCCACCGTCGAGAGTCAACATGCCGGCCAGTCGACGGTCGAGATGGTTGGCGCGCCATGTGAGCATCTCTCCGGCCAGTGCTGCGATTACCGCCGGGTCGTCGACCCCCGCTCCCCCACCCGGATCATCTTCGAGATCGAGACACCACTGTGATCCGTCGCCGAAATGGACGAAGAGATACCGCTCAGTGCGCAGCGCGGCGAGGTTCGCTCGTTCGAGTCGACGATCCCACGGCCACTCGGGGTTCACGCCCATCAGCGTGTACACCGACCGCCAGTCGTACTCCCAGTGCGCAGCACTCCTCCAACGCTCAGGCGTGTCCCCATGGAGGAATGGTGTGAGTGGGAACCCGTCGCACTGCAGCGGCACCGGCGCACCCACCACCTCGGCGATGGTCGGCAGCACATCGATGTTCTCGGTGAACGCGTCGACGGTGGTTCCGTGCGCCGCCGGCCGCTGTGGGTCGCGAACGATGCAACCGACGTGATAACTCGACGGGAAGAACCCGAGCTTCTCTTTGAGACCATGATCGCCGAGCTGCTCACCGTGATCGGAGGTGAGCACGATCATCGTCGTCTCCCACTGCCCGGTCTCGATCAGTTCATCCCACACCCGGCCGAGCTGGTGGTCGACCTCGCTGACCATGCCGAAATACTGCGCCCGCATCTGCGCCAGCTGATTGGGATCCGCAGGCGCAGTCGCACCAGGGATACCGAGCACGAGGTCGTGATACGGGTGTCGCTCATCAGGAATGGGAAGCGGTGCACCCGTGTCGGCCGGGTCGTACATGGTCGAGAAGTGCCCGGCTGCCGCATATGGCGGATGAGGACGGAGATACGACAAGTGAGCGAACCACGGTTCGTGTTGCCCGCTGCCCGATCGGTGCCAGTCGAGGAACCGATCGGTGAGGTACGCCGAGATCGAATGTTCTGCGGGCCGGTCGGGTTCGGTCGCGAGCACGTCGATCACCACATCGTGATCGGGCCGGTGTCTGTCGTGGACGGGCACGTCGTGACCGAGTTCGTGCAACCAGTCGAGCCACTCAACGCACCCCTGAAACAACGCTGCTTCCACCTCGAAGCCGTCGAGCACCCCCTCATAGGTACGTAGGCGTGGGTCGTTGGGGCCGTCAGCGAGCGCAGGGTCGAGCGACTGGTCGGTATAGCCGAACAGGGTCGGCCTGTACCCGGCGCGTCTCATGAGACGAGCAACCTGGTCAAACCGGTCATCGAGCGGCGCACCGTTGGCGACCACTCGATGATTCGCCTGGTACATGCCGGTGTAGAGGCTGGCGCGACCAGGTCCACACGGTGCTGCCTGCGAGTGATGTTGGGCGAATCTCACCCCAGCAGCAGCGAGTCGATCGAGGTTGGGCGTGCGCACCAGCGGATGCCCGGCGCACGACATCGCATCAGCACGGAACTGGTCGAGCGTGATCAACAACACGTTGGGCCGGAGGCCAGACATGTGCCCGATGGTAGGCACTGTCCGAGCCTCCGGCCCGCGTGTTCATGGATATTCAGTTGTGAGTGATCGGGTGCGCGTTAGCCGCCGAAGTAGCCCGATACGTCAGCGAGCAGGTTCGCCGTGCCATACACGTAGAAGCACACCTTGCCCGAAGA
>JAQCGT010000186.1 GCA_027730505.1 Actinomycetota bacterium
CGATGGCGGCGCCCGTAGTGCGCAGTTGCTTGTAGTCGGCGATCGGGTCGGGCATCGACTCGATCGCATCAGCGAGCGCTTGCGCCGATTCGCGCGACGATGTCACGAGATCGTCGAGCGGCATTTGATGGGTGCGGATCGTGAACAACAGACATCCGGTGTCGGGGAACCGTCGGATCGTTTCCCGCTCGACCCGCAGGTGATACGCCGATGGTGGTGCATTGACGGGGCGCGTTGCTGCGGTGCCATCGAGTGGCTGGTAGAGGTCATCGGTGTCGATGACGCCCCAGCCGAGTCGCCACACTGGACGTTCCGGTGTGATGCGCGCCAGCACATCGTCGATGACCGGTTCGAGTTGGTCGTTGAGCAGCGACACCGGCTCGTGCACCTCGGCCATGGTGAGGCCGATCTTCGAACGCAGATCCCAACGGTTCGGGAAGCAGACACTGCCTGCACCGAACACGAGACGTCCTTCCTCTTCGATCATGACGACGAGGTCTTCTTGGACAAGGCGCGCAGCGGCATCGAGCGGATGCAATGTCGGATCGAGCCCTGCGTCGGTGAAGCGATCGGGAAACCGGGTGCGCAGATGCTCGACGACAGATTCGGCCACTTCGGCGCAGGCGGGACGAGCAGCATCGAGAGCGGCAAATGCCGTGGCCGGGTGTCGCTCCATGATCGAGTGCTTCAGCTCAACCTCATGCTCGTAGTGCTCGTCGATCTCGATCCAGTCGGCGACGTCGAGTGGCCGCACGCCGAGCCGCCAACGGAACGCCCCCGATGTTTCACGCCACGGCTCATACGGGGGCAGCGTCATGTCACGCACCGGTGCGGCGCCGAATGGCGGCCGAGTGGGCGGGGAAGCCTTCATGGTCAGCGAGCGCCGTGACTGACGGGCCCATACGAGTGAGCGCACGCTCATCAGCTTTGGCGATCGCCGTTCGCTTCATGAAGGCCTGGGCGGTGATGCCCGATGACACCTGGGCGAAGCCCGATGTGGGGAGCGACGCCGGACAGCCGATTACGAAGTTCGCCGCGCTGAACGGCGTGTGCTGGCCGATGAGAATCTCACCGGCATGTTCGAGAGCGTCGACCACTCCTTCGACCTTGTCGTCGGCGACCGCGACCTGAAGATGTTCCGGTGCGTAGTCATTGGCGATCGCGCAGGCCGTGTCGAGATCGTCGACGATCACGCAGCCACCGTTGGGGCCAAGTGCGGCACGTGCTGCTTCAGCACGAACATCAGGCAAATCCGCGAGCTGACGCTCCAGTTCAGCATCGACCGCAGCGGCCAGGTCACCCGATGTGGTGACGAGCACCACCGAGGTGTCGGTGCCATGTTCGGCCTCCACCAGCAGGTCGGCGGTGAGCCGCATCGGGTCGGCGCTGTCGTCGGCGATCACCAGTGATTCGGTCGGGCCGAGCAGCATCATCGTGGAGACGCCGTGGCGCTGCATCTCGACCTGGGCGATGGTGACGGCTGGCGAGCCCGGCCCGACAATCTTGCGTACCTTCGGGATGCGATCGGTTCCGAAACCGAGGGCAGCGATACCGGCGGGACCGTTCACGCGGAACACCTCGCGCAGACCCAGCTTGCGACACACGACAAGCACAGCGGGATCGACCTCGCCGCTGCCGCCTGGCACCGGGGGAACCACGACCGCAATGTCGGGAACCCCGGCCACGATCGCCGGCACAGCGAGTTGGTAGGTGACGCTGGGATACGACGCTTTGCCCGACGGGGTGAACAGGCCAGCTGACGTGATGGCGGTGATCTTCTCACCGACCACGAGCCCGGGTTCGGTCTCGTGCGACCATGAACGGGTGTGGACGAGTTGTTGCTCGTTGAAGACACGCAGGTGACTGATCGCATCATCGATCGCCGCGTCGAGCTCGGCGCCGACGTTGGCTGCGTCGAATTCGTCGTCGCTGATGCGAAGTTGATCGGGTGCGATGTCGATGCGGTCGAAACGACCGAGTGCATCGCAGACGGCGTCGTCACCTCGGTCTCTCACATCGTCGATCAGATCGCCGATCGATCTCCGCAGCGCCGGATCGAAGATGTCGTCCAGGCCACGGTGCATCAACTGGTGCCGGGCGTCGGCGCCCATTGACGTCCAGTGCTGAATGCGCAGCGTGGCCATCTCGTCAACCTATCGACGCTGGGCCGTGGGGCGATCAGCCGGGACGGGTGCCAAGTCGGCGTGCAATGTCGAACTCGAGAGCAACTTGTTTCGGTAGGTCGATCTCGGCCACGCCGAACACGTCTTTGAAGAGTACGACGCCGGTCATGATGAACATCATCCGTTGGGCAAGCAGTCGGGCGGTGTCAGCGTCGATGCCGAAGCGGTCCTGGTACATGTTCTGGACCCGGTTGACGACGGGGCGCATGCGTTCACCGGTGATCGACGAGGGGTCATTCGCCACCAACCAGTTCATGAGCCGAACCGACCGGACGATGAGTGGGTCCGGCCCTGTTGATACGTCACCTTCAAAACCGATCATCTGAGCGATCTCGGCATTGATCTCTTGGAAGGCCTCTGCAAACAGGTTCGCCTTGCCGCCAAACCAGTCCTGAATGAACCGGTGGTGATGTCCTGACCGTTCAGCGATGTCGCGCACGGTGATTTGCTCGGGATCGCGCTCGGTGAGCAGTTCAAGGGTTGCGTTCAGCACGTTCTGCCGGGCCTCATGACGCGGGGTTCGCGTCCGAGTCGGTTCGGTCTCCGTGCTGGACATCTCGGTGAGGCTACTCGCCCGGTGCGGCGGGGTGCCCGCTGCCGCTAGCCTCAGCGTGTTCACTCGGGCGAGTGGCGGAATGGCAGACGCGCTGGCTTCAGGTGCCAGTGTCCGCAAGGACGTGGGGGT
>JAQCGT010000043.1 GCA_027730505.1 Actinomycetota bacterium
CCTGCCGCCATCCGGTTCCGCCCCGAGAACTCGGGTGGTCGAGACGTAGCCAGGCCCGAGCACGGCAATCGCCGCTGATGCAACGAGCAGATGTGTCACCCCAGGCACCGTCATGCCCATGTCGACCCGGTGGTCCACCACATCAACCCCGCCCGTAGTCATTGACAGGCAGTCATCGTCGCGAAGATCTGCGAGTGCTTCGATGAGACCTGCGGAACGTCGATCCCGAGCGGCTGCCGCTGCGACTGCGTCGGCTTGGCGCCGCATCGACAACACAGGTGTGACCACCGCACCATCGACATCGACCACGTCGGCGGCAACAGGCAGAGTCTCGACCGGTTCTGCACGAGATCGGTCACGCGCCCAGTTCCACATCGCCGACAACACCAGGGTCGGAACGAGGGTGAGGACGATCGCCGCCCTGAATCGGCGTCTCATGGACCGAGAGTTTCCAGACTGGGTCCTGACGGGTACGCGGCAAGGGCGCTCGCCAGGTCATCCCAGATCGGCCGGTAGTTGGCCTGATCGTTGATCATGAATTGATTCAGCAACAGGGCGAAGGTGATCCGCTCACCACCGTCGGACACGTAACGGCCTGCCAAGGCCTTGACCGCAGGGGGATCTTGGTCATATGGCGGATTGCCAAGTGTGCCGGTCTTGGCTTGCAGACGGCCCTCCATCGGACTGCCGACGAATACGTCCGAGAGCGTGCCGCTCACACCCGCTACGGCGAGTCCGTCGATGACGGTCGGATCTCCTCGGTCGAGAGCGGCGACCAGCGTTTCGCACCGCACCATCGCGTTATTGGCAAGACCACTGCCGTCGACGAGGCCGAGTCCATCAACTGGCACGCCAAGGCCCGCCAGGGTTGCCCGAGTCGCCTCAATTCCTCCGAGCCGAGTTCCCTCGCCACCCGACGCGTAGTCGATTTCCTTAAGCAGCAGCTCCGCCGTGTTGTTGTCGCTGGTCATCAACATTTCCGCAACGATGTCTCTCAACGGAGCGGACTCGATAGACGCGAGCACCATCGCTGACCCGTCACCATCGCTGCGACCTCCACCTCCGGCGTTGCTGATGCCGACAGCAGAAAGACGACGTGAGAACTCTTCCGCGGCGGCCGCAATCGGATCGTCCCACCGATAGGCATCACCTTCGACCCGGGAGTCGTTGGCCATGAGACCCGCGTAGGGGCCCGCTTCAATCCCGGCGATGCCTCCGGCCCAGTCGGGCACATAGAACTCAAGGTCATAGCGTCCCGGATCGCCGAGCACCCGACCATCAACCGCTTGCACCCCTGAAGCCGCCAATGTTCGCGCGAGCTCGTCGAGGGATGTCTGGAACATCACCGGATGCCGTTCGAGATATGACGCCGGGTACCAGTCCCCGCCAAGCAGCGGATCACCACCACCGACGAGCACGATGTCACCGGGCACGATCCCACCCACCGGCGACGGTCCTACGACCGTTGTCGTGAAGCGATGCCCGGTACCAAGAACCTCAATCGCAGCGACTGCGATCAGCACTTTCACGGTGCTGGCGGGAATCGCCGGTGCGGCCGACCCGACATCGACCGTCGCCCCATCCACCGTCACCGAGAGACAGGACGATGACGCCATTGCGCCAGTCACCGACGACAGCGATGCCGCCAAGGCTGCATGGTTGGCACGGCCTGAGAGTTCCGCACCCGCTCGACGGGTGGTCATGACACGCCTTCCCCCAGCAACGACCGCGGTCAGATCGGCCACGGGGTCGAGTGAGACCGCATCGGCCGCATCGGCACTCTGCGAGCGGCTGGCTGCGGCTTGCTGCAACGCCGCTAGCCCCAATGCGGGCACCAGTGCGGCAAGAGCAAGGACGATGACAGGACCAACCGAAGGTCGACGAGAAGTCACCGCAGGCGACGCTCCCGATACCGGGCGTAGCGGAGCATGTGGCCGAGGGCGACAACCGCTCTGTCTCCAGTCGGGTAACACAGTCGACCGCTCGCACGGACCGCCTTCGGGCCAGCGTTGTCCGGATCAGCAACGGCGAGCTCCGTCGCCACGAGAATCGGCTTCCCCGTCTCCTCGCTGAGCGCTGCCGCTGCCTCGGCGAAGCGACGGTCCTGCCGTTCGTGGTACTCGACGATGCGATCGAGACCATGATCAGGATGGAAACGTCCTTCGCGCATGAGCCGGGCCTGATTCGACTGGATACCGAGACCTAAGTAGATCACGGAATGCACGCCGGGATGGCGGGCGATCAATGCCATGACATCAGGAATCGTGTCCCGGGTCTCGCCGCCTGCGCAGTCGACCGGGTTGTTTCTGCTCCAACGCGGCGGAAGGTGGGCGTCGATAGCGGCGAGCAGGTCCTCGGGCAGATCAAAGAGAACGAGATCGGGGTCACGGGTCACTGCATCGGACGTCACCACTCCCCACCCGCCAGCGGTGGTCAAGATCACCGTGTTCGGACCCTTGGGTAGCGGTTGAGTGGCGAACGTTGCTGCGGCATCGAACGCCTCCTCGACCGACTGCACCCTCGTCAGACCTGCCGCCCGGCACGCTCCGTCGAAGATTCGGTCGTCAGCTGCCAGTGCCCCAGTGTGGCTCGCGGCTGCACGAGCACCGCCTGCTGTCGCTCCGCCTTTGAGGAGTACGAGCGGTTTGCGTGCCGCGACAGCGGCGAGACGGTCCATAAGACCTCGACCATCAGTGATCCCCTCGATGTATGCGAGGGACACCGCTGTGGCTGGGTCGTCGGCATAGAAATCGAGATAGTCGGCAACCCCAACTGCAGCCGCATTGCCTGCAGAGACCGCTCTCGAGATCCCGACCCCGGTCGAGCGCGAGAGGTTCAGGAAGCTCGACACGAAATTGCCGGATTGGCTCGCCACCCCGATGCGTCCTGTCGGGGGGTAGGGGGCGACGATTTGGGCGCACAGACTCGCGGGGGTCGACACCACACCCTGGCCGTTCGGTCCGGCCAGCAACACTCCGAGTTCGTCAGCAAGCGCGATTAACTCTCGTTCCGCCGCACGACCTTCCTCTCCGGCCTCACCGTAGCCAGCCGAGGTGAGGAACGCCGCTCGAATTCCCCGATCGGCCGCCGTGCGCAGGAGGTCCGGGTTCGCCGAGGCGGGCGTACAGACGAACATCAAATCGACCGAGCCCAATTCGACGTCACTGAGATCGGCCACGGTGCGAATGCCGAGAACTTCCTCCCCCGAACGGTTGGTCGCCATGACCGCGCCCGAGTAGCCAGAAGCGAGAAGGTTGTGCAGCGCAACGAAACCAAACTTGCCCGGATGGCTCGACGCACCAGTGACGACCACGCCACGTGGCTCGAAGAGCGCGAGGAATTGCTCGTCAGAGGGACGCGGCCGCTGTTGGGGGTGCGCCGAGACAGGGGTCGGCTCCGCTGACACCTCAACCAGAGCATCAACGGCGACGGGCGACCCATCGGCGGCGATGATGAGCGGGTTCACGTCAACGCTCATCACCTCCGGGTGGTCGACGGCGAGACGGCCGAGGCCCACGAGCAATTCGATGAGGCTGTTCCTGTCAACCGCTGCCTCACCGCGGAACGGCCCGAGCACCGACTGCATCACAAGCGAGTCGATCAACTCGACCGCCGTCGGTTCGTCGATCGGAGCAGGACGGAACGCGACATCGGCGATTGCCTCCGCCAGAATCCCTCCGATTCCGAGCATCACCATCGGGCCGAATTGGGCATCGCGCACGAGCCCCACGATCAATTCTCGAGCACCGCGCACCATCGGAGCAACGAGTAGTCCGACCTCGCCATCGCTCGGACGGGCAAGCGCCAGCAGCTCGTCTGCAGCACGCTCGACCGAGTCATCATTCGCGAGCCCCAACCGGACGAGACCACGCTCGGTCTTGTGAGCGATGCCCTCACCGTTCAACTTGACAGCTACGGGGTAGCCGATTCGCCGGGCAGCCTCGACACATGTCCGGGAATCATCGACCAAGGCTTCGGCTGCCAACGGCACGGCGTAGTTGCGCACCATCGCCTTTGACTCAGACTCGGAGAGTGTTCTGGTGCGAAACGTGCTCGAGGGGTCGACGCTCATATCTCAGCCACGCTAGCCATCGACTGTGTTCTCAGCCGGGCAAGAGGGCAGCAGCAAAAAGCGCCAACACATGGTCTCGTCGCTGCTCGATCGAGGGCGGCGCAAACGGGTCGACATCGAGAAGCCCCTCGAGAAATGCCGCGTCGGAGAAGTAACTCAACAACGCGCCGTACCCGGTGATCATCAATTGTCGTGGGTCGTGTCGCCGCAGCCGACCGGCTGCCATCTCACGTTCGAAGTAGTCCGACGCTCGGTCGAACATTGGTCGAAGCACACCGGCGAGGTCGATTGCGAGGTGGGAACCTCCGTCGATCGCGGCTCGCCGCACGAGGCGCACGTAGTCGGGATTGTCGGCGAAGAAGTCGAAGCCGGCCGACAGCACCGAGTGCACCTTGTCCCACCCGTTGCCCGTCGATCGAGCAGCGCTCTCGACCCGCTGGAACCAATCCGACAGCAGACGTTCGAAGACCTCCTGGTACAGAATCTCCTTCGACGCAAAGTGGTGGAGCAGGCTCGGGCGACGGATCCCGACGCCGGCCGCGATGTCGTTCAGCGACGTCCCCTCATAACCCCACTGGGCAAAGCACGAGATCGCCTCGGCAAGGATCACGTCACGCCTCGTCGACGCATGCCGCACCGGGTCCAACGGTTCGGCGGTGCTGGTCATGGACGCAGGGTACCGGTGATGCCCGCCGACGCCCCATACCTACCTACTAGTCAGTAGGGAACTCTGCTACGGTGCGGACGTGTTCGATCCCGTCTCGTCCATCCTCGGCCACCTTCTATTCGGCTCGCTCATCGGCGTCGGTGTCACCACAATCGCCAACATCGTGACCACCGTGTACCTCCACCGCGGGCTCTCCCACCGAGCGGTCTCCTTCAGTGCGCCGGCCGATATTGCGTTCCGTGCTGTGCTGTGGATCACGACGGGAATCACCGCTCGACAATGGGTCGCCGTGCACCGTAAGCACCACGCTCACACCGACACCGACAAAGATCCCCACTCCCCCGCAATACACGGTTGGATGGCCGTACAACTGCGCAACTACGCCATGTATCGGCGGGCCGCCACGGATCCGGCAACTGTTGATCGCTACGCCCGGGACCTCGCTCCAACGCAATTGGATCGAATCCTTTTTGATCGCTCTCTGCTCGGCCTCGGCATTGGCGTCGCCTCGCTGGTGCTGCTCTTCGGGCCGTGGACCGCGCTTATCGCGAGCGCTGTTCACCTCAACTACTACATCGCCGCCTCATCCGCGGTGAACGCGATCGGACACCACTTCGGCCGTCGTCGCTACGACAACTCAGCGACGAACCTCCAATGGCTCGCCTTGTTGACCGCAGGCGAGGGGCTCCACAACAACCATCACGCAGCCCCGACATCGGCCAAACTCGCCCATCGCTGGTACGAGTTCGATCTGGGCTGGATGGTGATCAAGCCAATGACATGGCTACGTCTCGCCCGTGTTCGCCTCGACGATCTGAGAATCTCCACGTCAAGGGTTCCGAACGCGACAGGGGGCGCCTGAACCGGGCAATTGCCCGGGCCGGCGCCCCCGTTCACTCGTCTCAGATCACTTCGGTGGGTACACGCCCATCTGCTGACCCTTCTCGGTCTGCCAGAAGATCGCTGCGATCTCGTCGATGTACGCCACCAGTTGCTCACCGACAGCCACATCCATCGACTTCTTCGCCTCTCCGGCCTGGTGCACGGCCTTCCAGAAGAGGTCGTGAAGATTCGGGAATTGCTCGAAATGGGCCGGCGCGAAGAAGTCGGCCCACAGCACCATCAGATGGTGCTTGCATTCCTCAGCTCGCTGCTCCTTGATGAAGATGCAACGGTCGCGGAACACCGGGTCATCTGAGTCGTGGTACTTCTGCGCCGTCTTTACGACTGACAGCGCTTCGATCTTGGCCTGTGCCGGGTCATAGACCCCGCAGTACAGGTCACAGTGGGCATGCGCCTCGGTGGCTGATGAGAACATACGTCCGAGCATGATCGGCTCCTTGGGAGGTCACGGTTGCGTTGGCGCCGGAGGCGCCCTGACGACGGGCACACTACCCTCCCACCGGTGAGCGTGCACGGCCTTGCGAGGCTGCAACCGATTAGACGGTTCATCGTCCGGGAACGCTCGATGGTTCCCTTCTTGCAGCCCGGTCAGGGTGTGATCGCGATTCGCTGGCCGCATCGACGCGCCGGACAGGTACGAGTTGTTCGTCACCCGGCAGATCACACAATGTGGATTGTGAAACGCCTCGACCGTGCCGTTGACGCCGAGCGTTGGCATGTCCTCGCCGACAATCGAACCGAGGGCATCGATTCCGAGCAGTTTGGCCCGGTCGATCTCAGCGACTCGTGGCTGGTCGTCGTGGCCATTCCGTTGCGTCTCATGTGAGTCGGCCAGCCCCGGTACCCTCATAACCATGCAGATTGTTGCTGCGCTGTTCGTCGAGAACTTCGAGATGCGTCAGGCCCCCGGGCCATCGACCCGAATCGACATCACCGGAGCCATGTTCTCCATGGCCGCTGACTCGCCGACGCCAACAGTGGTGTCGCCACATCTGGTTGCCCTGATCCACTGCCCGCCCGATGAGTCCGGGTCGGGCGTGTTCGAAGTCGTGTTCCGCTCGGGGCGAGATCCTGAGAGCCTTGATGAATCCGAACCAGTGGCGCGGAATGTGAGTCCATTCACCGTTGAGCCCGGCCGGTTCACCTATCGACTCGTTCGGGGCGAATTGCCATTCGACGACTACGGCACCATCTACGCCCACTGTCGAGTCGACCGTGGGCCCTGGACCATTGTGCCCTTCACGCTGCTGCCACCAGCTGACTGAGCGGCAGTCCGGCCGGCCGGGTGGACGAGCGTTACAGTCGGGCGAGTGTCGACACATCCTTGCCTCACCTCCGAACAGGATGCCCTTGCAGTTTCCGTGATCCGCGGTATCGCAATGGACGCCCCGTTGGCGGCGCGCAGCGGCCACCAGGGAACCGCCATGGCGCTCGCCCCCCTTGCGCACGTTCTGTATTCACGGATCATGCGCTTCGATCCAGCGGACCCGTCGTGGCACGACCGGGACCGCTTCATCCTCTCGGCCGGACACGCGTCGATCTTGCAGTATGCGTTGCTCCACCTGAGCGGTTTTGACGTCAGTGCCGACGATCTGCGGGCGTTCCGACAATGGGACTCGAAGACTCCCGGACATCCCGAGGTCGGCCATACCCCGGGTATCGAGGTCACGACGGGGCCGCTCGGCCAAGGATTCGCCAACGCCGTTGGCATGGCCATGGCCGAACGTATCCAGCGCGAACGATTCGGTGCCGACGCGATCGATCATCGGACCTGGGTCATCGCCGGCGACGGATGCCTCATGGAGGGCGTTAGCCATGAGGCGGCCTCTCTTGCTGGGCATCTCGGCCTCGAACGCCTTGTCTGCATCTTTGACGACAACCACATCACGATCGATGGTTCGACTGATCTGGCCTGCGGTGATGACGTCGCGGGGCGCTTCAGGTCATACGGATGGAGCGTGAGCGAACTCGGTGACATCGGTGACGACCTCGGCGCCCTCGAAGCGTCGCTGCGTGACGCGACAGCGCCCAACGGCAAGCCACGCCTGTTGATCTTGCGAACCCACATCGGCACTCCCTCACCCGATCACACCGACTCACACGCAGCACACGGCCTTGCCTTCTCAGCCGATGACGTCTCGCGCACAAAGTCCGTCATGGGAATTCCCGACGCGCCGTTCCATCTGCCGGATGACCTCCTCGCCGATTACCGACGGATCTGTGCTGCGCGCGGAGCCGATGCCAGATCCCGATGGGAGGCGAGTACCCGACGACTCGCTGGTGACCCGGCATGGGCGGCGATGATCAGTGGCAACGCGACGACGAGCGACGTGAGCGACGTGATCCCCTCGTGGGACATGGGGGCATCAGTCGCAACCCGAAAGGCGATCCAGACGGCGCTCGACGCGACCGCCGACCGTATTCCAGGTCTCGTCGCCGGATCGGCTGACCTCACCGGAAACACCGGAACCAAAGTGGCGGCACTCACCGCCCAGTCCTCGACGAACCCTGGTGGCGCTCAGGTCTTCTACGGCATACGTGAGCACGCAATGGGTTCGGCCATGGTCGGCATGGCATTGCACGGGGGTGTCATCCCCGTCGGTGGAACATTCTTCGTGTTCCTCGACTACATGCGGCCACCCGTGAGACTCGCTGCGCTCTCGGGCGCCAGGTGCGTCTTCGTGTTCACTCACGATTCAGTCGCCGTCGGCGAGGACGGACCGACTCATCAGCCCGTCGAGCACCTTGCGACACTGCGCGCCATGCCCGACCTGCATGTGGTTCGCCCTGCTGATGCCAATGAGACCGCACACGCCTGGCTCGACGCCCTCACGCATGCCGGGCCGACGGCTCTCGTTCTCAGCCGCCAAGACGTTCCCGTCGTCACCGACGGTTCGGCGGTGGCCACGGGAGCCGGCATCGTCGGCCAAGACGTCGCTGATCCGGCGATCATTCTCATCGGCACGGGCGCCGAGGTCGCAGTCTGCGTCGAGGCTGCTGAGACCCTGTCCGAGCGCGGACTGGCCGCACGGGTCGTCTCAATGCCGAGCTGGGACCGATTTGCCCTGCAACCACGTGAGTCGCGCGACGCGATGCTCCCCCCAGGTGTTCCCCGACTCTCGGTCGAAGCAGCAAGCACGTTCGGTTGGGAGCGTTGGAGCGACGCCCAGGTTGGAATCGACCGATTCGGTGCGAGCGCACCCGGCGCTGAGGTACTCGAACGACTCGGAATCGCCGCCACACATGTGGTCGCCTCCGCTCTCGAACTGATCGCTGAGGGCGGACGATGAGCAGGCTGCACGATCTCCATCTGCTGGAGCGACAGAGTGTGTGGCTCGACAACCTGAGTCGATCACATCTCGACGACGGGTCACTGGACCGCCGGATCGCCGATGGCGTCCGAGGGCTCACCTCCAATCCGACGATCTTCGCCAAGGCAATCCAAGGTTCAAACGACTACGACGCCCAGTTCGCCGAGCTTGTGTCAGGCGGCATGGATCCCCTCACTGCGTATTGGGACATGGTTCTCGACGACATCGCGCGAGCCTGCGATGCGTTCGCCGCACTCCACCACGAGTCCGGAGGATCGGATGGCTTCGTGTCGGTCGAGGTCGCACCTGACCTCGCAAGAGACTCCCAGGGAACTCTTGCCGCTGCCCGCTCACTGCATGACCGGCTCGCTCGACCAAACGCCATGATCAAGATCCCCGCCACGGTCGAGGGGCTTCCTGCCATTCGCTCGATGATCGGCGAGGGCCGCAGCGTCAACGTCACGCTCATCTTCGGACTCGAGCGTTACGCCGATGTCATGGAGGCCTACATCGCCGGTCTCGAGGACCTCGCCGCAGACCCGTCCGCCGACCTCTCGGCGGTGTCGAGCGTTGCGAGCTTCTTCATCAGTCGGGTCGACACGGAAGTCGACCGACGCCTCGACGCTCTCGGCAGTCAGAATCTGCAAGGAACTGCTGCTCTCACCCAGGGCCGTCTCGCCTACGCCCAGTTCGTCACGGCATTCTCTGGACCCCGTTGGGAGGCTCTGTCAGCCCGAGGTGCCCGTGCGCAGCGACCGCTGTGGGCGTCGACGGGCACGAAGAACCCGGCGTACTCAGATGTCATGTACGTGGATGGGCTGATCGGTCCGGACACGGTCAACACCCTTCCCGAGCCAACTCTCGACGCGTTCGTCGACCATGGTGCGGTCTCACGAACCATCGACGCCGACCCCGCACGCGATCATGCGATCTGGGAAGGTCTCGCTGAGGCAGGGATTGACATGTCCGACGTCGCCCAGCAACTTGAGCACGAGGGTCTCGACTCATTCGCGGCGAGTTTCGACGAGGTGATCGACGCCCTCGCGATGAAGGCTGGCCAGCTGCGGAAATGACGACCCGATGACCGGAGGTGACGAGCGTCTTGAAGGGTTGGTTGCCGAACTGCTCGACGAGATCGGCCCCGTCGATGTCGATCGCCGAGTCGCCCACACCTTGGTCGTCGAGTCGCTCGGGCTCCTCGCCGATGAGCCAGCGTCGCTCGACTTGAAGATCGCAACCGCTGCATTGGCGGAGATGCGGGACGCATTCGCCATGTTCCAGCCGTATCGCAACAAGCGAAAGGTGACGATCTTCGGTTCCGCTCGTGCAACGGCCGATGAACCGGTGTATCGACAGACGGTCGCTATGGCATCGGCGGTGGCGCGCCGAGGCTGGATGGTGGTGACGGGAGCCGGGCCAGGCCTGATGCAAGCGGGCATGGAGGGAGCTGGTCGTTCGATGAGCATCGGCGTGTCGATCCGCCTGCCATTCGAGACCTCGGCCAACCCCATCATCGACGGCGATCCGAAGTACGTCAGCATGAAGTACTTCTTCACCCGAAAGTTGATGCTCATCAAAGAGTCAGCAGCATTCATCTGTCTGCCCGGTGGATTCGGCACCTTGGATGAGACCTTCGAACTGCTGACGTTGACTCAGACCGGGAAGGGGCAACCGGTTCCGATTGTGCTCCTCGATCCACCAGGTGATTCATACTGGGAAGCGGTGGATCGCTTCATTCGCGGTCACCTGGTCCCGAGATCGCTCATCGGTCCAGACGACCCGGATCTCTACCTCGTGACCGACTCATGCGAGCGAGCAGCCGATGAGGTTGAACGCTTCTACGCCAACTTCGACAGCCTTCGCTTCGTCGGGGACCGACTCGTCATTCGTCTGCGGCGGGCGCCCGATGCTGACGTACTTCGTGCCCTACATGAGGAGTTCTCCGACCTCACCGTGAGCGGCCGTATCGAACGACGCGGTCCGTTCGACGTTGAAGAGCGAGATGATGATCACCTCGACCTCGACCGACTGGTACTCCACTACGACCCGCGTCGGGCAGCGCTCCTACGACGCTTCATCAACAAACTCAACGAGTACTGATCAGGCGTCCAGATCACCCAGGATGTGCCGCGCTTTCTCGAGTGACCGCCGCGCCTGAAGCAACTTTCGGTCGGAACTGGGCCGACCCTCGCCGTCGCGAGCGGCCCGGCGCAAACTCTCGAACGCCATGTCGTCAACAACCTCGATGATCACGGACAGGCGCTCGACGAGTTCTGCAGCGCGCGGATCGTCACGTCCGTCATCGATCGATCGTTCTCCGTCCACGTCGTGATCGTAGGCTTTCGATGTGACAGCCAACGGGCCAACGGAATCACGCACCTCGGTGTCCTCTCCAGAAGAGATCACAGCGATCGTCCACGAAATGCGGTCCTCCGCCCAACGAGGAATCCTCCGTGGAATCGAACAGCGGCGAAACGCCCTCGACCGCCTACAGACCGCCATCGAGATTGAACGAGACGCGCTGAGCGAGGCGCTGGCCGAGGATCTCGGCAAGTCGCCGGTGGAAGCGTGGACGACCGAGATCGGCTTCACGCTCGGCCAGATCGCCCATGCAAAGCGTCATCTCGCTCGATGGTCGAAACCTCGTCGTGTGCCACTCAAGTTGCAGTTACGTCCAGGACGCGCTCAGGTCGTTCCCACGCCCCTCGGCACGGTGTGCGTGATCGCACCATGGAACTATCCGATGCAGCTCGTGCTTGCGCCCGTCGTTGCTGCCATCGCTGCGGGAAATACCGTCGTCGCCAAGCCCTCAGAGGTCGCCCCCGCCACCGAGGCCGTCCTGACGCGGATGCTCCGCCAACACCTGAGCGATGTGATCGGCGTCGTCACCGGAGGCGCGGAGCAGACCAGCGCCCTCCTCGCCGAACGCTTCGATCACATCTTCTACACCGGCAATGGTCGGGTTGGCCGCATCGTCATGAAGGCCGCAGCGGAGCACCTCACGCCCGTCACCCTTGAACTCGGGGGGAAGAGCCCGGCGATCGTCACCGACACCGCGGACATCCGGATCAGCGCACGGAGAATTGCGTGGGGCAAGTTCATCAACGCCGGTCAGACATGCGTCGCGCCTGATCACGTCCTGGTGCTCGACTCCGTTGCAGACACGTTTATCGATGAACTCCGATCGGCGGTGACCGAATTCTTCGGAGATGATCCCATGTCGAGCCCCGATTTCGGTCGGATCGTCAATCAGCACCACCACCATCGCCTCATCTCGCTCCTCCCCGAGACGGCAAGCACCCAGATCGTCATGGGCGGAGACCACGACAGCGCAAAGCGCTACATCGCCCCGACGGTCGTCGACCATGTCACCGACGACTCACCCTTGATGGACGACGAGATATTCGGACCGATCCTGCCCATCATCAGAGTCCATGATCTGGACGACGCGATCGAGCGAGTTCGCTCGCGACCTCATCCCCTTGCGCTCTATCTCTTCAGCCGTGATGACTCCGACCGAGAGGCCGTTCTGTCACGTACAAGTTCGGGCGGACTGCTCGTGAACCACACCCTGTTGCACCTTGCCGCCGAGGACCTCCCCTTTGGCGGGGTTGGCGAATCGGGGATGGGTGCCTACCACGGGCAGGCTGGCTTCGACGTCTTCAGCCACCTGCGCCCAGTGATGGATCGCCCCATGCGACCCGATCCGTCGCTTCTCTACCCGCCCTACGGACGGATCAAGCGTCGCCTGCTCGAACGATTGCTCTGAGCACCATCACTGCGGCGTCCACGTGCGCCCCGCGGAGCCCTCGACCCAGTACTCGAGCCTGAGTCTCGCTTCGTCCGCCAGAGCAGGACGTTCCATGGCAGCCTTCACGCGCATCAACGTTGCTGCCAGGTCGCGAAGGCGAGCGAAGGTCAGCGCACTCGGATCGGCCGAGAGATCGCGCCCGTATCCCTCGGCAAACGCCGCATAGACCGACGCTTCGACGGGCCACGGTCCGATCGCTTGGCCGAGAAGCGGCCCGTGGTCCCACGAAACAGGCGCGAGGCCTAAGAGATCCCAATCCAACAACACGGGTCCTTGAGCCGTTTGGATCACGTTTCCGGGCTGGAGATCACCGTGGCAGACCCGCTGATCACCGAGGATCAGGTCTCCCCACGATGCGTTCTGCTCAACGACAGCAGACAACGCAGCCCACTCACGCACACCGATCAGCGGTGACTGTTCAACCGACTTGATGAGCATCGGGAAGTCCCACCAAGGGATCAGTCGAGGATCAGCAAGCGGGATCGCGCCTGGAAGTGCGCTCGGGTCGAGGCGGTCATGCAGCCGACGGAGCATCACCCCTACCGTGCGCCAATCGACTGCTCGTCCCGAGCTGGCTTCGAAACGCTGTGCACTGACCGTCAGCGTTCCAACCCGGACCGGATCGAGTCCCACCGATCCCGGAACAGAGATGCCGATCTCACGCAACAACTCCGGCAGCAGCGTCAACGCCGCCGCGTCCGTGGGTCGCCCGACACGAACGATGACGTCCCCGCACCGGAACACTGCATTCATCGACAGTCGAACGAGATCGACGCTCCCATCGAGCCCCCAAACACGCACTGCATGTTCCGCAGCCTGTGCGGCGGGCTCGAGGTCTCCGACCCCTCGGTGAATGAGAGGAAGTGAATTGCGGTCAGCGGACACGCTGATCGGCGTCGGATCGAACGACGATCAAACGATCGCGGTCAACCGGCTCACCGTCCAGCAGAACCGTGTCCTCGGGGGCGAGACGCTCATCGATTCGCTCGACCCGGCCATCGAGACGAGCACGAAGCGCGCGCTCTCGGTTCGACTTCGCTGCACGGCCCTCACGCACCGCATCGCCGACGGCATCAACCCGACTCCGCACCCCCGACAGCACCTGATCCTGAACCCGACGGGGCGATAGCCGACGAGCCACGGTTCGGACACGCCGCTTTGCAACTCGCATCGCACCAGCTCCGGCTGCCGCTCCAGTGATGAACCAACCGAGCCGACGCATCATGCGCCCCTCCGTTGCCCACCCGATTGCACAACCTCAACCGCTCGACCTGGGGTTCGGAGGCGACCAACCGCTCGTTTGACACCGGTCACAGTTCCGACGGCTTTGATGACCGGAACCGCGAACACTCGCCGAGCAGCCCGCCCCGATTGCTCCACCGCATCTGATATCGCCTCGGCCGATCCGAGCACTCGGTCGAAGCGCGCGAGGTCTTCACGGGCCACGTCGACCGCCGTTCGTGCTTCCGACGCGCTCGAGCGCAACTCCTCGATCAACGGCATCGTTGTAGCGCGCAACTCCCGAACCTCATGACGCAGGGCCCGGAGCGCGTCGAATACCCGCAACAGCACGAGGGCGAGAGCGGAGAAGCCGACCGCACAGAGCACAACGGCCGCCACCAAAATCACATCAGCTGTCGACATTCCCTGCCCTCCGATCGTTCGGACCGGGACGGTACCAGCGCAATGGAGTGTTCGACGCCGGCAGATAGGACTGAGTCTGGGCGGCGGAGGGGTCCTCATGTGGCGACACGTAGCCGACACCATGACCGAGCGTTGAGGCACCCGAATAATGCGCGTCGCGCAGGTGCGGTGGCACCTCAAGTACGAGCCCCTCGCGGACATCGCGCATCGCCGTCCAGATCGCCTCGGCAACGGCATGACCCTTCGGTGCCAGGGACAGGTGGATCGCTGCCTGAGCGAGATTGAGTTGAGCTTCGGGAAGACCGACGAGGTCAAGCGCGGCTGCGGCAGCAACAGCCACGCTGAGCGAGTCGGGGTCGGCCATACCGATGTCCTCACTGGCGAAGATCACCATTCGTCGGGCGATGAACCTTGGATCCTCACCCGCAACGAGCATCCGGGCGAGCCAATACGTGGCTGCATCAGGGTCCGAACCCCGCATTGACTTGATGAATGCGCTCACAACGTCGTAGTGGTCATCTCGCCCATACCGAAGGGCGCTCGTTCCGATCGCCGCTTCAACATCGTCGAGCGACACCATGCGATCGGTGTCGATCGCGCATGCCACCTCGAGCGCTGTGAGCACCTGCCGACCGTCACCTCCAGCACGATCGAGCAGCAACTCAATTGCTTCGGGCGAGGCAGATGCCCCTTCGGCTGCGAGACCCCGCTCGACGAGCCGAGCGATGTCCTCGCGCCCCAATGGTTCGAGCCTGAACAGAGTCGACCGGCTTCGCAACGGCGCGTTCACCTCGAAGAAGGGGTTCTCGGTGGTTGCACCGATCAGGGTTAGGGTCCCATCCTCTACCGCCGGCAGCAACGCATCTTGTTGGGACTTGGAGAAGCGATGGATCTCATCGAGAAAGAGAATCGTGCCCCGCGCCGACTCACCAAGCCGTCGAGTCGCCTCGGCGATAACCCGCCGCACATCCGCAACTCCGGCGGTCACTGCAGAAAGCTGTTCAAATGCCCGGTCGGTCGTTCCGGCGACTGCCAGCGCAAGACTTGTTTTCCCTGTACCGGGTGGCCCCCAGAAGATGGCCGAACTCAGACGATCAGACTCCACAAGGACTCTCAGTGGGGCTCTCGGACCAACGAGATGTGACTGGCCCACCACGTCGTCGATGGTCCGCGGTCTCAGTCGGGCGGCAAGCGGTGCACGATCGCGAAGGCGCTCCGCCGCAGCAGCATCGAATAGGTCAGCCACCGAGCAGCACCTCGGCATAGCCGGGTCGCCTGAACTCAGCCGTCACGCCGACGAGTTCCTCCGGCGTCATCCACCGCCAGGACGAGAATTCGATACCGTCGGGCTCCGGTTCGGTCTCATCATTGATGAGTTGAAACCTGAACCACCGATGGGCTTGCCCGAGTCGGACTCCTCGTTGGAACTGCTGAGGTAATTCGTACACAGTCCAACGGGGGTATTCCGAGACAAAGCGGACTGACGTTGCATCCAGCCCCGTCTCCTCTCCAAGTTCGCGCCACGCCGCCTCGAAGGGCTGCTCGCCGGTATCGATGCCACCCTGAGGCAGCTGCCAGCTACCTGGCGCATCGACCCGCTCGAATGCCATCACACGCCCGCGGCCATCTTCGACAACGACGATGACACCGGCTCTGAAGTGTGGGCCCACGGTCGGATCGTACTGACAGCCCAACTTCAGCGACCGAGCGCACGCAACCGAGCACGAACGTCGACAAATTCCACGTCGTTGGCAGCAATGGTCTCAAACCACCGACGCGCACCGATCACGTCGCCAGCTCGGTCATACAGATCGGCCAACACGTACCACTGTCTCAGATGATGATCGCGAACCCGCTTCGGCCGCGTCGCCGCCGACTCCATCAGATCAATTGCAGACCGAAGGTCACCGCGGTCGGCGTACGAACCCGCCATCACGATCCGACCCTCTGCCATCACCTCATGGCCCGGTGACGCCTCCTTCAACTCACGCCACACAGCCTCAACCTCGCGGTGCCTACCCATGGCCCGCAGGCAGTCCATGAGGACCGGCATCGTCCCCGGATCGGGACGCAGTGTCTGAGCCCGCTCAAGTGCCACGGCCGCCTGACGCCACGCTCCGAGCCGGTAGTTGGCAAATCCAACCAACTCATGGGCGGCTGCCACTTCTGTCAACTCCTTGAGTACGGAGTTGCCGATCCGACGGGCATCACCGAAACGATCTCGCCCGAGCGCCTCGTATCCAGCAGTCAAACGCTCACGCAGGCGCGCCGCTCGCTGTGCTGATGGGACCACCGCGCCGATGCGTTCAGCAACCTCAGGGTCGAGTTCCGCCGATCGCTGACGCCGCGGTTCAGCCCGTTCCACTGCAGCCACGGCCTCGGAGCGAACCGGACCCTCGTCGATCCACTGCTCAATGGCTTTGTCCTCCGCCTCGCGAGCCTCTCGGTCAAGACCCACACGTCCGCCACCACGGGCTCGGACTGCGGCCGCCCGCTGCTGCGCTGCCGTGCGAGGGCGCTCCTCAACCGGGTTGACCTCAGCGCGATCTGTATCTCGCATGGGCCGTCCCGGGCGCCCAACGCGCCCCGGACGAGAACGACCAGCACTTCCAGACGATCGCCCAAACCGCGACGACGAATCCCCGCTCGGTCGTCCTCCCCTCCGATCGGCCTCAGACCGACCACCCGACCGTCCACCGGGAGGACCGCCGGGTCGGGAGCCGCGCGACCCGCTCGCACCGGAACGACGGCTGGCACCGCCTGAGGTGCCACTCGAACTGCGACCACCACCCGTGGCGCTACCCCCACTCCCAGTACGGGACCGAGGACCACCCGATCGAGATCCGGTGCCTCCCGCACGACCAGACGACGAGCCGGGGCGCCCACGACCCGAACCAGCAGGGCGATCAGAACGGCGACGTGGGGCGGGGGATGACATCGAATGGATGCTACGGCGGATGCCGAACAAGCGGTCGCAGAGCTCGAAAACGACGAGAGGCGCCGGGCAAATGCCCAGCGCCTCTCGAGTGCGAAATCCGGCGGCGTCCTACTCTCCCAGGGGATCTCTCCCCAAGTACCAT
>JAQCGT010000187.1 GCA_027730505.1 Actinomycetota bacterium
CAGGCGGCCGCAGCTGTTGAGTCGGCCGGGGTCATTGCGCATCCAAACCCGATCGGTCTCGATGTTCGATCAGGTGGATGAGCCGTGATGGTCACCGCTGAACATGTGAGTGACTTCGCCCGCGATGGTGCGGTTTGTATCCGAGGCGCGCTCACCGATGCCGAGATCGATCTCGCTCGCCGTGCCATCGACGCGAACCTGGTCGACCTCTCGCCGGGGGCGAAACGTGCGAGCCAGACCGACGACGGTGCCTTCATCGAGGACTTCTGTTCGTGGCAGCGGATCAGCGAACTCACCGAGTTCATCCGCACCTCGAGCGCCGCATGCATCGCCGGACAACTCATGGCGTCACGTCGGGTCCGCTTCTTCCACGACCATGTGCTGGTGAAGGAACCCGGCACGGCGCAGCGCACACCGTGGCATCAGGACATCCCGTACTACAACGTGGAGGGAAGCCAGAACGTCAGCATGTGGATTCCGGTTGATCCGGTGCCGAGAGCTGTGACACTCGAGTTCGTGGCCGGCTCACATCGAGGCCCGTGGTACATGCCGCGGACGTTCCTCGACGAACAGGCTCGATGGTTTCCCGAAGGATCACTCGCTGAGCTCCCCGATATCGCTGGCGATCCCGAGCGCCACTCGGTGATCGGATGGGAACTCGAACCCGGCGATGTCGTGTGCTTCCACATGCAGACCCTTCACTGTGCTGCGGGCAATCCCGGACCAGACAGGCGCCGCGTGATGTCGCTGCGATTCCTGGGTGACGACATGGTGCACGCACCGAGACCGTGGGTCACATCCCCCGAGTTCCCCGGGCTGACCGAACGGCTTCCGGCCGGAGTTGAGATGGATGATGCACTGTTCCCGGTGCTCTGGGGGAGCTGATCGCCATGATCGAAATTGCTTGCCCGAATTGCGCAACCGACGAACACCTCACTGGCGAGCGCATCGAGCAGAAGATCGTGATCAGCTGTTCTGATTGTGGACTGTCATGGGAACGACCAGCGGTGCCGCACTGCAGCGCGTGTGGGTCAACCGACGTCGTGGCCCAGCCCGTGCCGGTGATCGAACGCTCGCGTGGAACGCAGATGTCGATCACGGCGATGCACATCGAAACGCTGTGCCGGGTTTGTGACGCAGAACGTCTGGCCGAGCGCGGCCAAGGTCACCTGCCACCCGCACTCGGCTGAAGCACCTCAGTTGATGTGTTCGGCGCCTGCGGCAACAGCAGCCAGCACGCGTTCCGGCTCAACCGCCGGCAGCCAGAACACCACTCGGTCGACACCGGCTGCTCGATAGCGGTCGATCACCTCGGTATCGATTGGGCAGCCATAGATGGTCACCGTGATCGAGTCCGGGTCACGCCCGGCCTCGGTGGCCATCTGGCGCAGAAGATCGATGCGCTCGAGCGGATCGGTGCGGCCGTGGATCGGCATCCATCCGTCGCAGTACTCGACCACATGGCGGAACGTGATGGGCCCGCCCGAGCCACCCATGATCACCGGGGGCACACGAACCGGCTTCGGCAAGCTGATGCTCGGCGAGAAGTCGACGTAGTCGCCATGGAACTCAGCGTGTTCAGCGGTCCAGAGTTCGCGAACGGCGAGGATGCGCTCACGGGCGGTCGAGCGCCGCTTCGATGGGTCGACGCCGTGGTGCTCCATCTCGTCTTCATTCCAACCGACGCCGACACCGAAGAGGAACCGTCCGTCCGACAATAGGTCCACTGACGCTGCCTGCTTTGCAAGGTTGATGTGATGGTGCTGATTGACCAAGCAGATGCCCGTGCCAAGACCGATCGTCGTGGTCGCTGTCGCTGCTGCCGTGAGCGCAACGAAGGGATCCATCGTGCGCGTGTAGAACCCGGGCAGATCACCACCGCCTGGATACGGCGTACGACGGCTGATCGGGATGTGGGTGTGCTCGGCCACCCAGAACGACTCGTAACCGCGGCGCTCGAGTTCGACAGCCAGCGTGTCTGGTCGAATGGTCTGGTCGGTCGGGAAGATCAGAGCGCCGATATGCATAGCTGGATCGTAGGTCAGGTGAGAGTTGTGAACTTCGAGCAGACGTCGGGGGCGCCAACTCGTCGGGATAGTCAAGGTATGGCGACGAGCGAAGGTCGTGCGACAACGATGAACATTTCGGTGGATACTCGGGATCGGCTGAGTCGCCTCGCCGCACCGGCCGAAACGCTTGAGGACGTGGTCGTCGCTGCGGTCGACGTCAAAGAGCGCTCAGACCAGTTCGAACGCGGTGGGGTCGGGGGCTCGCATCTCGTCGATGAAGCGCTCATAGGTGAATGTCCATGACGCCGGCACGCCAGTTGCGTCGAGGTACCAACTGCGACATCCCGACATCCAGATCGTGCCCTTCGCCGCTTCACGTCGCTCATGTTCGAACGCCTGCGTTGCCTCATCGGTGACGACGATCCCCGACACCGCCGCCGACTCAACACGTTCGAGCAGTTGCAGTGTGTACGCCATCTGTCGCTCGGCGATCTCGATCAGTGAGAAGTTCCCGATCGGGCCGTTCGGGCCGTTGAGCATGAACAGATTGGGAAAACCCGGCACGCACACCGACAAGTGGGCGATCGGTGTCGGATCCCACACATCGTCGAGATTGAGCCCGTCGATTCCACGCACGGTCGTCGGTCTGATGAACCGATCGGACTCGAAGCCGGTGGCGAGCACCAGCACATCGAGTTCGTGCAATGCTCCATCAGCAGTGCGCACACCCGCGGGCTCGATCGTGTCGATCGTCGATGTGACGAGATGAGCGTTGGGACGCTGGATCTTGTCGTAAAAGTCAGAAGCGATGATGAGTCGCTTGCACA
>JAQCGT010000188.1 GCA_027730505.1 Actinomycetota bacterium
GTGCGCGCCGTTCTCTCCGGCGAGGTTGGACCGCATCGTGACATCGTGATACTCAACGCGGCCGCCGCTCTCGTTGTTGCTGACCGCGCCATCGATTTGGCCGAAGGCTTGGAACTGGCGGTCGCAAGCATTGACTCCGGTTCTGCTGCAGCCACGCTCGAGAACCTCATCTCCGTCTCAAACCGAGATGGTCTCGATGTCTGACGCGCCAATTGTCGTCAGTGCTCCCGGATCGACGGCGAACCTTGGACCGGGCTTCGACGTACTCGGCCTCGCAGTCGGTCTTCGAGCAGAGGTCGGCCTCGGGCCTCAGCCGGGCAATGCCCACATGGTCGATGAGCATCATCCGGGTGTCATCGCCTACCGCCGAGCAGGTGGCACGGCAACGGCCCTGTGGAGCCGTTCACGTGTGCCGATGGGGCGCGGCTTGGGGTACTCGGGATCGGTACGCGCAGCGGGGGCCATGCTCGCCGTCGTCGAGGCTCACGGACCAGATGCGGCCTCCGACCCGGATCATCGGGTCCACGTCACGTCGATCGCTTCCACGCTCGAGGGGCATCCTGACAACGCTGCAGCCTCGGTTCACGGTGGACTGGTGATCGCATCTCCAAGCGGCTCGGTCACTCCAGTTCCTGTCACGGTCGACGTGGCATTGCTCGTCTGGATCCCCGAAACGACGACGTCAACCGATCAGTCGCGGACCACGCTCGGAACATCGGTTGATCGCCGGGATGCCGTCGCCAACATTGCGGCGGTTGCAAATCTGATCGTTGGCTGCACTACCGGCGACCTAGAGGCGTTGCGCGCCGGTTGCCACGACCGGCTTCACCAGCCAACCCGGCTCGAGGCGGTCCCCGCATCGCGCGATGCGCTCACCAATCTCCTCGAACTCGGTGCTCTCGGTGCCTGGCTCTCCGGAAGTGGTCCCACCGTGGCCGCCTTTGTGCGGCGAGATGAGGCGGAGCGAATTGGGGCATCACTCAGCGGCGGTCGTGTGAGCGTCATTGAAATCGACACCATCGGCGTCACCGCCCATGTCGGCATTGTCTGATTCCGGCAGTCTGTCGAGACCGACATCGTCGATCGGGAAGCCCCAAGATCCATCGGTCTCGATGACCTGAATCGAACCTGAGACGGCGGCTCGCTGAAGTAGACGGGCGAGCAGCAGTCGCTCTGCGTCCGGGTCGACTGGCTCGGACGCTGGCGAATCGGCTGGCAGGAGAGCGCCTGTTACGAGGATGCCGTCGTCGATGCTGTGGACAGCGTTGCCGACAGCGATCCGGCATCGGCCGGCTGCCCGGAGCACGTTTACGAGGTTGACGCGGCGAGCGGCGTCAATCGCCGTGTTGAGTCGGTCACGAACGGCAGCGGCCTCCTCGAACCGCTGCTGCGCAGCGAGCGCACCCATGCGTGCGCCGAGCGACTCGATCAGGTGCCCGGTTTCGCCACGCATCGCCTCCGTCACCGACTGGACTGCCCGATCGTGTGCCGCGACATCGGCGAGGCCGGTGCACGGGCACGGGGCCACGCCGAGCTGGGCCGCCGAGCACGGAGCGGCATCGGGGTCGACGACATGGCGTGGGCCGATCCTCGTGGTGCACCGTCGGATCGGGTATGCCGTCTGAAGTGCCTCGATGACCTGCTCCGCCTGATGGCGCCCTTGGAGGGGGCCGAGGTACGTGCCCTGTGCTTTGGTCTGATACACGACGCTCAGACGGGGCCACAACTCATTTGTGTCGAGTCGGACATAGACCGGCCGGCGCCGGCGCCGGCCCACGCGATTGTGACGGGGTGCGAGGGCTGCGATCAGCCGTCTCTCGATGACCTCGGCCGCGATGGGGTCAGGCATCTCCAGATGGTCGACCCGGGTCAGGCCGCGCAGCATCGGCTGCACACTTCGACGCTCATCGCCACCGAAGTAACTCCTGACCCGCTGGCGAAGATTGGTTGCCTTGCCCACATAGGTGACCTCGCCAGATTCGCCGATCATCATGTACACGCCGGGCCGCCGAGGTAATCCATCGGTGAGACGCAGTTTTCCTGCCTGTGGGTGTCCCGACAATGAGGCGACGGCGACCAGGTCGTCGATGCCGGTGACACCCCATCCTGAGGCCCGCTCGATGAGGAGGTGCAGCAGATCACAGGTGGCGAGGGCATCATCGAGGGCACGGTGACTCGGTCGATGCTCGATGCCGAATCGCTCGGCCAATGTGCCGAGGCGAAAGTTGCGCACTTCGTCGCGCAACAACCGCCGTGCGACGGCCAAGGTGTCGACGACGGTCGGTCGGAACTCTTCGAACCCTTGACGGGCCAGCGCCGCTCTCAAGAACCCGAGGTCGAATGACGCGTTGTGGGCGACGAAGACCGCGTCGCCGATGAAGCTTCGCAAGCTCGATAGCACCTGTTCGATTCGCGGCGCTGGAGCCAGCACAGCATCGGTGAGCCCGGTGATCACCGAGATGCGCGGTGGGAGAGCGATCCCCGGATTGACCAGGGTCTGGAAGGTTCCGAGCACCTCGCCGCCCCTCACCTTGACGGCGCCTATCTCGCAGATCAGGTCGCGACGTGGGTCGGTGCCTGTGGTCTCGAAGTCGACGACGCAGAACGTCGTGTCACTCAACGGGGTGCCGAGGTCGTCGAGGCTGCGCTGCCGGTACACACTATGAGTGCACCACGAACAGATGTTCGTGTCAAGAACGCCCGCTGACCTCTCGGTACGATCGATCAGGTGGCGGGTGGAAACGAGGTCAGCGATGCGTTCCTCAGG
>JAQCGT010000044.1 GCA_027730505.1 Actinomycetota bacterium
ACTCGCCGATCCTCGATCAGGCCATGACCGAGCTCCGCGAATACTTCGCTGGCGACCGCACGCAGTTCACGTTGCCCCTGGACCCGGCCGGAACCGAATTTCAAAAGACCGTGTGGTCGTCACTGAGCCGCATCCCATCCGGTTCGACGAGTTCCTACGCGGAACAAGCGGCGGCGATCGGCAGACCGAGCGCGGTACGGGCGGTCGCATCAGCGAACGGCCGAAACCCGCTCGCTGTGATCGTGCCATGCCATCGGGTGATCGGCGCCGACGGGTCGCTCACCGGATTCGCATGGGGCCTCGACGCCAAGCAGTGGCTACTGCGCCACGAAGGCGTCGACATCTGACCATCAACCGGCAGCGAACGCCATCCCGCCGTCGATTCGAATCGTCGCACCATTCGTATAGCTCGACGCGTCGCTCGCCAGATACAGGGCCGCGCCGACGACCTCGTGTGCCTCACCACCGCGCTGCAGCGGAATTTCAGTCTTCGCCCGCGCATTGAACGCCTCGAGGTCCCACGCCTTCGAGATGTCGGTCAGGAACGGTCCGGGCATGATGACGTTGCAGCGCACCTTCGGCGCCCAGGCGCGGGCCATGCCGGCGGTCATGGCGTCGAGCGCCGATTTGGCGCCGGCATAGACGAGTTCGTGCGGTGTCGGAGCCACCGCTGCGATCGATGACACATTGATGATCGATCCGCCATCACCTTCGGCCATGCGGGAGCCGACGAGCGACGACAACCGGAACGGACCCTTGAAGTTGACCCCGACCACCTTGTCGAAGAGCTCCTCGGACACCTCAGGCAGCGAGGGGTAGAGCGGTGACATCCCCGCGTTGTTCACGAGCACATCGCAGCGTCCGAACTCGTCGTACACGGCGTCGGCAAGGCGATCAGCCTCATCCCACCGTCCGGCGTGGAACGCCACAGCGAGCGCCCGTCGACCGGTCTGAGACCGAACGCGCTCAGCGAGTTCCTCACACGCATCGATCTTGCGACTGGCGATCACGACATCGGCGCCATGTTCGGCGAAGGCGAGCACCATCTCACGCCCAAGGCCTCGACTCCCCCCGGTGACAAGGGCGACGCGGCCGGTGAGATCAAAACGATCGGACATGGAAACCTCCTCGAAGAGTGACCACGACGACCGTACCGAACCCGCCCCTCGCCACCGATGCTGGAATGACCTCGGCGGCGGCGGGGTTCAAGTCAAACATGACCACCACCGACTCCCCCACCGTTGCCCGGCGAGGTTCACGGGTTTCATTCGAGTTATCCAAGGTGGTGGGGCTCGAGGCCACGCGCACCTGGGACATGCTCACCGATTGGGCCGGTCACGCTGACTGGGTCGCCATGACCACCGTCGACGTCGATCCTGATGATCCGAATCGCTTCACTGCGTGGTCCGGTCCGATCCGAGCACTGTCGCTCGAGGATCGCATGGTTGCGGTGGAATCCGAATTCGATGCCGAGACCGGACGCGGTCGGTGCCTTGTGCACAAACTCGGCCCAGTGCTCGTGGGCGAAGCCGAATTCACCGTGGAGCCGGGAACAGCACCGGGAACCTCCGTCGTCCACTGGCGCGAGGACGTGCATGTGCCCTACCTGCCGAGCCCGCTGACCGGACCTGTTGGCCGGCTCGGAGCGCTGTTCTTCGGGCGTGGTCTGGTACGCATGGAGAAGGTCGCCAAAGCGACCTGACACACCAGCGTTTCAGGAGGCATCGTGAAGGTCATTGGCGTTGACGAATTCGGCGGACCGGAGATGCTTCGAGCCTTTGAGATACCCGAGCAACATGCGGGTCCGGGCGAGGTACGGCTCGCAGTGCGGGCCGCAGCGGTGAACCCCACCGACACGATCCACCGATCGGGTGGACGAGCCGAGCTGCTGCGACGAGATCCGCCGCCGTACGTGCCGGGTATGGATGTGGCCGGAGTCATCGATGAGGTCGGCACGGGCGTCAGCCACCTGTCGGTTGGCGATGACGCCATGGGAATCGTGGTACCCACCGCCTCGCACGGGGGCTACTCATCCTCACTCGTTCTCCCCGCTCGATCCGTCACCCGGATTCCTGCCGGTTCGACCTACGCCGAGGCGAGCACCTTGCCGATGAACGGCCTCACCGCCCGCTACGCACTCGATCTGCTCAATCTTCCGACCGGTTCGACTCTTGCGGTCACTGGCGCGGCTGGGGCATTCGGCGGGTACGTGGTGCAACTCGGCATCGCTGCTGGATTGCACGTCATCGCCGATGCCAGCGAATTCGATGAGGAGTTGGTGCGGTCGCTCGGTGCGCATGAGATCGTGCGGCGCGGGCCCGATGTGGTGGACCGAATCCGAGATCGTCATCCAGACGGAGTCGACGGCCTTGCCGACGGTTCGGTGCAAAGCGCCGAGGTGCTCGGCGCGATCCGTGACGGCGGCTCCATGGCGACGGTTCGCGGCTGGGACGGTCCAAGCGAACGCGACATCACGATCCACCCGGTGTGGGTCCGTGAATATGCGACCGAACTCGAACGACTCGACGAACTTCGAACGCTTACCGAAGCCGGACTGATCACCCTGAGGGTCGCTCAGACATTTCCAGCCGAGCAGGCGGCAGAGGCCCACCGGGTACTCGAAGCCGGAGGCACCCGCGGCCGCTGCGTCATCGAGTTCTGAGATGATCGACGCCGACCAGTCGATCTGCTGGCTCGCCACCAC
This sequence comes from Actinomycetota bacterium, assembly GCA_027730505.1. GTDB lineage: Bacteria > Actinomycetota > Acidimicrobiia > Acidimicrobiales > Ilumatobacteraceae > Casp-actino5. The sequence goes on from JAQCGT010000044.1 coordinate 2,705, forward strand.
ACGCCCGAACGGCCACCCACACCTCGTCCCGATCTGGTTCATCGTCGATGACCACGACGTGATCTGGATCGCCACCGGAGCCGACAGCATCAAGGTCGCCAACATCGCACTCGAACCCCGGGTGCAGATCGGTGTCGCCGGCGGCGGTGCAGAACGTGATCCCGGCGACGTGGTGATCACCGGAACGGCGGAGGTCGCCGAGATTGCACCTTCGGAGGTGCTCGACCGACTCGAGACCAAATACGGCTGGCGTCCCGATGACGAACCCGACCCCGACATCGGACGGATCGCCTTCATCGCCGTCACCCCGACCCGGCGGGTGATGGGCGCAGCGGAGACCGTCGACTAGACAGGCTCTATGCGCAGACCTGCGGGAGACATCGGTCGTGTCGGCATCTGGTTCGGCGACATCGATGCCCGCGATCCAATGGCCATGGCAACCGGTCAGAAGACCCTCGCTGAGGCCCTCCCCGGACGTTCCCTCCTCGATTGAGCACATCAGCTGCTGAGGCGCCGCCGATCTCACGAACCCTGGCGGGTGCGGCACCGATGGTGTTCGTGGGGCTCTGGAGCACTGGATTCGTCGTCGCCCGCTATGCCACCACCGATGCCGACCCGCTCATGTTCCTGTCGGTGCGGCTCGCGATCGCCGCTGCCGTCCTCGCAGCGATTGCCGCTGCGTCGGGCGCACCACGGCCGGATCGCGGCGGACTGGGCTGGTCGATGGTGGCCGGGCTCGGTATCCATGCCACCTATCTCGGGGGTGTGTTCGTGGCTATTGACCTGGGGCTTCCGTCGGGCGTCAGCGCGCTCATAGGAGGTCTCCACCCGGTGGTCACGGCACTCGCTGGCGGACCGTTGCTCGGCGAGCGACTCTCGAAGCACCAGTGGTTCGGTGTTGGGTTGGGTTTCGCCGGTGTGGTCGCTGTGGTTGCCGACCAGTTCGGTGGTTCGTCGACGGCGATTCCGGTGCTTGCCGTGATCGTCGGATTCACGGCCACCATCGGTATGTCGACGGGATCGTTGATACAGCGCCGCCGTTGTAGCGGCGTGCCGATGCTGTGGGGAACCGTGAGTCAGTACGCGGCGTCGGCGACGGTGCTCGTGACTATTGCCGTCGCTGGACGTCGTACCACGATCGAATTCACCGCCACCACGATCTGGTCCCTGGTGTGGTCGGTCGGGGTGTTGTCGATCGTTGCGGTGCTCACAATGCTGTGGCTGCTGCGCCATCGAGCGGCAGCGAGTGTGTCGAGCCTGTTCTTCCTCTTCCCTGCATTGTCGGCAATCGAAGGCGCCGTGCTCTTCGGTGAACGCCTCGGGTTCACGGCAGTATCTGGCTTTGCCATCGCCGTTGGTGGTGTTGCATTGGTGACCCGTCACGCTGGCCGGTGACGCTCAAGCCGGGCACGACGCGGGATATTTATCACTAATTTCTTGCAGGAGTCGCCGGCTCGTGGCAGGCCGTCCTACGTTCGCCCAAGCCGTTCACGAACGGACAACCCCCCGGTCATCGAAAGGACTTCTCCATGAAGCGCTCACTCAAGGCGATTATCGCCTCCACCACCATCGCCGCAGGCCTCGCCTTCGGCGGAACCGCCTCAGCCGCCGACGAGACGATCGTCGAAATCGCGTCAGGCAACGACGACTTCTCGACCCTCGTCGCTGCCATCACCGCCGCCGGCCTCACCGGCCCGTTCGACGAGTGCTCGGATGCCGCCACGACGGTCTTCGCTCCGACCAACGACGCCATCGCCGCTGCCCTCACCGCCCTCGGCATCACCGCAACCGACCTGCTGGGTGACACCGAGTTGCTCACCAGCATCCTGACCTACCACGTGGTTTCGGGTGCCGTGATGGCAGCCGATGTGGTCACGCTCGACTCGGCGACCACGCTCGAAGGTTCCGACATTGACATTGCTGTGGTCGATGGCGGTGTCGTGCTCAACGGTTCGGTCAACGTGACCGCCACCGACATCGAGGCCTGCAATGGCGTCATCCACGTGATCGACGCGGTGCTGCTGCCGCCTTCGCTGCTTCCGGCCGCTGGCTTCGACTCGACCGACATCGCCCTCGTTGCCGGCGGCATGATGATCATCGGTGCGGGCCTCACCTTCGGCCTGCGTCGTCGCACTGTCCTCGCCTGATCTCCCCCCGATTCAGGCGTTCCACCGCCCGGTCCCGGCACCCCCCTGCCGGACCGGGCGGTTGCGCGTCCGGTCGCAGTTCGGTGTGGTGATCAGGCGACGACGTCGAGCGCAGCGGCCACGAGCGACTGTCCGCGCGCATCCCCGAGCAGACCCTCATCCATGCGGTTCATCACATAAGTGACGGTCATCTCGTTGTCGAGGTCATTGACAATCTGTGAACCGCCGTAGCCACCCCAGAAACAGATACGCCGATTCGGCAGGTGCGGGACCGTCTCATTCGGCAGGCCGTAGCCCATGCCGAAGCGCACCGGCACCATCAGAACTTGGTCGGTGCCATTGGCCTGCTCGCGGAACACCTCGTCGATTGCATCACTCGACAACAACCGAGCGCCACAGGCCACACCACCATGTGAGATCGCGCTCTGAGCGAGCGCAACCGAGCGGGCGTTGCCATGGCCGTTCGCTGCACCGATATCGGCCCCTCGCCACTCTGGGGTTTCCACCGCCTGCACCGACGCCACAGGACCAGTGAAGGTCTTCACCGCCACCATCTCCGGATCGAGCGCCGTGAGATCCCACGGCAGCGGGGGCGGCGGGGTGAGCGTCGCCACCCGATCGAACTCGCTCTCGGCCAGACCGATGTGGAAGTCGATGCCGAGTGGGCCCGCAACCTCACGCGCAAAGAACTCGCCGAGTTTGTGACCGGTGACTCGTCGGATCACCTCACCCACGAGATGTCCTTGGTTGAGGGCGTGATAGCCACTCGAGGTTCCCGGCTCCCACCACGGAGCCTGTGCTGCGAGCTTTGAGGTGCTCGTCTCCCAGTCGTACAGGTCGACGAGCGTCACCGGCTGATCCCAGCCCGATACACCCGAGGTGTGACCGAGCAGATGGCGAACGAGCACACCCTCCTTGCCATTCTGAGCGAACTCGGGCCAGTACGTGGCGACCGGCGCATCAGGGTCGATGAGACCGCGGTCGACGAGCATCAACGCCGAAAGCGCCATCATCGTCTTGGTGGTCGACCAGACATTGACGATCGTGTCGGACTCCCACATTCGATCTCGATCCGGTCCGGTGTGACCGCCCCACATGTCGACGACAAGCTCACCGCCAAGTACCACGGCGACCGAGGCGCCGATGTCGGCGCCGGAGTCGAGGTTTGCCGACAGGATCTCGCGCATCCTGTCAAAACGCGGGTCGCAACTGCCCTGGATGTCCGCCATCGTGAACCCCCCAATATTCGGTGATGTATGGGATGCGACCGTATCAGTCGTTCGCTGACCGACGATCAGCGCACAGCGTCGATGACGAGCGTGAGCACCGGGGCCAGCACGAGTGCCGGCAACATGTCAGCGACAGGCACACGTCGCACCTGCAACAGGCGCAGCCCGATCCCGAGGAGCAACACCCCGCCGGCCGCCGTCATCGCAGAAATCAACGAGTCGGGCATGAACGAGCCGAAGACTGCCCCGAGCGCAGTGAGCGCACCCTGCACCACGAGCACGGTGATCGCCGACGCTGCGACTCCCACACCAAGCGATGCAGCGAATGCCATCGCTGCGAACAGGTCGAGCGACGACTTCAACACCAGCTGGTCGATACCAGTGCCCAGTCCGTCGCTGATCGAACCGAGGATCGTGAGCGGTCCAACACAGAACAACAGCGAGGCGCTCACATACCCCTCAACGAATCGGGCTCGTGCTTCGTCGGCGTCGCTTGGGGCCAGGCGTTGTTGCAACCATCCGCCGAGACGTTCGAGGCCTGGTTCGATGCCGAGCACGGAACCGATGACGCCGCCGAGCACGACCGCCCCCAGCACAACGATCAGCGTCCAGTCGGCCCCGACCGCATCGCCGAATGCATCATCGCCGATGGACATCACATTGAGTGCTCCCACGACGAGCGTGATCAAACCAAGTCCATCGGTCACCGTCGAACGTGTGCGCTCGGACAGTCGGTCGCCAACGAGCACCCCCACCCCAGCGCCAAGGAGCACCGCCACAATGTTGATGAGAGTCCCAGCCCCGACCACGCCGGCACGGTAGCAACCGCGGAGCTGAGCGAACTCCGTCGACCCTCAACCACCCGTTTGGCTAGTCGCCGAGTGAGTAGCGATAGAGGTTGGTCTCGTACGGGGTGAATCCGAGCCGCTGGTAGAGGCGATTCGCTGCCTCACGGCTCGACCGACTGGTCAGGCTCACGTTCTTCGCTCCTCGCTTGCGAGCCTCAGCGATCGCCGCCTGATTGAGCGCCTCTCCCACACCCTTGCCACGGGCTGCGTCGTCAACGACCACGTCTTCGATCCACGCCTTCAAGCCCGTCGGAATTCGATAGAAGGCGAGCGTCAGACTCCCGACCACCTCACCGTCGACCTCAGCGACGAAAAGCACCGAGTTCGGGTTGTCGACGATCGCCAGCAGGTCCGATGCCGACGGCGGCGGGGATGACGACGACAACTGCGGGATCAAACGAGCGAATGCCGCAACAAGCGCGTCATCAACCTCGGAAGCGGCCCTGATCGAAACGGACATGGACCGCACCGTACCCCCTTCTTCGGCCACCACAGACACACATCACCGGTAGCCTTGAAGCGTCATGGAGCCCGACACCCGGCACATCCGCTGGCACGACGAACCCGAACTCACCAACCCGGTCATGGTGGTGGCGTTCACCGGGTGGAACGACGCCGGAGACGCCGCGTCGACCGCGCTCACCACCTTGATCGAGACGAGTGGGGCTCGTCCCCTCGCCGAGATCGACCCGGAGGTGTTCACCGATTTCGCCACCGTGCGACCCCACGTTCGCCTCGACGACGAACAGCGGCGCAGCATCGTGTGGCCAACGGTTGGGGCATGGTCGGCGTCACTGCCGGGTGGTGACGTCATCTTCGTGCTCGGCCCAGAGCCAGCCCTGCGCTGGAAGTTGTTCTCCGCCGAGATCACCGCCATCGCGCTCAGATTCGGATGCCGCATGGTGATCAGCCTTGGGGCCTTGCTCGCCGATGTGCCCCACACCCGCGCCGTGCACGTCATCGGCACCGCCAGCGACGACGACCTGATCGACCGCTATGACCTCGATCGCTCCCGTTATGAAGGTCCAACGGGCATCGTTGGGGTGCTTCAAGATGCCCTCACCACTGCTGGGCTGCCCTGCGCATCGCTCTGGGCAGCCGTACCTGGCTACGCCGCTCAGGTGCCGTCACCCAAGGCCGCCGTCGCCCTCATCGAGCGTGCCAGCCAGATGATGGGCACACCTGCTCCAACCGGCGGGCTCGCCAGCGACATCGATGACTACGACGCCAGGGTCGAGGCACTGATCTCCGACGATGACGACCTGGTCGTACACATCGAGCATCTCGAATCGCTAGTCGACGAGATGGACGACGACGACGATGACAGCGGACCGATCGACCTGTCCGAGTCAGAGGACCTGCTCGACGAGGTCGAACAGTTCCTGCGCGAACACGACGGCGACGCCTGAGCACGGCGCCGGTCGGCTCAGCGTTCCCCTCGCCACACGGGTGACCTGGGCAGGTCAAACGCACAGTCGAGCGGTTCACCACGGATCGCTGAGAACGCCATCGGACCCCACCACTGCACTCCGGCGGTCACCTCGGGCATTGATCCCTCGGCGAACCAACCGACGTCGCCTGTCTCAAGCGGATGGCCGCGCAGCTCACCGCCGGTCGCCCGGCAGTGGAACAGCAACATGTACATACCGAATCGGGAGAACCCCATCCGCTGGCCATCGATCACCGAAATGAGTCGCACAGGCTCACAGTCGATTCCGGTCTCCTCGGCCACTTCCTTCACCGCCACCTCAGCCGGCGAGTAGCCGACATCAGCCCAACCAGTCGGGTACAGCCATACCCCCGACTCCCGGCGCTGCACCAGCAGCATCTCGCCGTCGTCGTTGCCAACAACGGCTCCGACGGCCACCTTCGGGGTGACATAGCCAGGTACCCCTTCGCCGATGTTCGACAGCCACTCCTGCACGAAATGATCAGTCTCGCGAGCCGTCTCGATGCCGTCAGCGAGTTCGATGGCGGCCGCCTTGATGTCGCCGGCTACGTGGAGAACCTCCTCGTATCGCTCGCGCTCGTAGAGATTCTCGGTGAACCCCATCCCTGTGCGGGCAATGGCCGCCAACGTCTCGCTCCAGCGCACGAGATCCCTTGGGTCGGGAACCGAACCAGCCATCGGCCTCAACCTAGTCGTCACCCGACCACGTGAAGGACGGCACGGCGAACCTCATCACGATGAAAGCGATCGGTGAGCAAGGTTCCGGACCGAGTTCGAACGTAAAACGTGTCAACCACCTCCATGCCGATCGTCTGAACCGTGGCATGACGAATGTCGAGATCGAGTTCTGCGAGCGCCTTCGTGATCCGATGCAGTACGCCCACCTTCGACACGCAGTGCACCTCGATCACCGTGGCATTGCTCGACGCTCCGTCGTGGAACACCACCCGTGGCTCGGGAGGCAACTGGGCCTGGGTGGCACGGCGCCGCCGGTAGGTGCGCGCCCGCTCCGCGAGTCGTGACTCGATCGCCAACTGTCCATGCAGCGCACGGTCGAGATCGGCGGTGACTGGAGACCAGTCGATTCCATCTCGCGGGCGAATGACGAGAAACTGCGAGGCCGCCATCGCAGGACGGCCCGGCTGCGGCTCGTCGGAATGAGCTTGAGCACTCGCAACGTCGAGCCCGTGCAGCGACAGCACCCCGGCGACGCGCGAGAAGGCTCCCGGCACATCGGGGGTGACGACGGTGACGCGATCATCATCGGTCACCACCGAGGTCTCCCCGGACGCCATCCGCTCGAGAGTCTCTGCATCGGGGAAGAGACGCCACGTGGCCTCGGTGACCTCACCGCCGCCGAGCACATGTTGCACCCGTTTGACGAGGTCGTTGACGAGTCCCTCTTTCCACGACCCCCACGCCGACGGACCGGTCGCCTTCGAATCGCCCTCGGTGAGCGCATGCAGTAACTCGAGCCGGACCGGGTCGCCGACGACAGCGGCCACCTGCGCGATCGTCGACGGATCGCTCAGGTCACGACGCATCGCCACATCGGGCAGGAGGAGGTGGTGCTCCACCATCGCCACCAACACGTCGATGTCCGACTCGCTCAACCCGAGTCGTGGGCCGATTCGCTCGCGAACGAGTTCCATACCAACCACGGTGTGGTCGCCTTGATAGCCCTTGCCGATGTCATGGAAGAGGGCGCCGAGGACCAAGAGGTCGGGGCGCTGGACCCGACCGGCGAGCGTGGCCACATTCGCAGCGGCCTCCCACAGGTGTCGATCGACGGTGAAGCGGTGGTATGCGTTGCGTTGGGGGCGCGATCGCACCGGACGCCACTCGGGCAGGATCTTCTCGATCAGCGCGCGCTGATCGAGGCTTTCGAGCACGGGTATCGCCGCGTGAGCCTCAAGCAGCAAGGCCACAAGATCATCGACCGCGCCCGCCGGCCAGGTCTCGGGCCACTCCGGCATCTCGGCAGTCAGGCGGTCGAGACTGCGCCGGCCGATGCGGGCACCACTTCGAGCCGCTGCCTGAGCGACGCGCAGAATCAACGTCGGATCACCCTCAGGATCAGCACCCTCAGCCAGTTCGATCTCACCTTCGACCAGATCGATTCCTGGAGCGACCACGGTCGGGCGGCCATCACCGATACGACCGAAACGCCCCCAGTTCTCATCCGCGATCCAGGCGATGGTCCGGGACGCTGCGGCGATGTCGGCCATCATCTCATCGGCATCGCCGTAGCCCGCGGACGACGCTGCCGCGTCCTGATCCTCGAGGCGAAGTACCTCGCCGCGACGACCAGTTGATCGGTGCAGCCCCACTCTGACCCGCATCAACGTCGCGTAGCACTCGTCGAGGGCCTCGAGATCGTCGGATCGGATCGCCAAGCCGCCTGCCTGGGCCCACCACAGCGAATGCACGTCACGCAGGCCACCGTGTCCGTCCTTCAGGTCAGGCTCGAGCATGTATGCGACGTCGCCGGCCTCGGCCTGTCGTGCGCGCACACGGTCCCTGAGTTCGGCGAAGTACCGCTTGCGGCGCCTACGCCACAACGAACGACCGTGCTCGATCACCTCGGCTGCCAACCGGGTATCACCGGCGATGTGGCGGGCGGTGAGCAAGGCCGTGGCGGTGTCGAGGTCATCCTTTGCGAGTTCGACCTGCTCGTCAACGCTGCGCACTGAGTGACCGAGAATGCACCCCGCATCCCAGATCGGATACCAGATCGCCGATGCCACCGGTTCGATGCGCTCCGACTTCGAACGGTGAACCAACAACAGATCGAGGTCGCTGAACGGTGCCAGTTCCCCTCGGCCGTAACCGCCAATGGCAAGTAGCGCCGTCTTCGGGACACGTGGATGTGCCTCACGCGCTGCGTTATGGAGTTCGGCGATCCAGGCGTCGGTGACTTCAGCGAGGCCGACGGCAAAGTCCCTTCCTGCGGCCGTCGAACTGTCGATCATCGAACGGCGACGAGAGGCGGGGTCGGTGACCGTCGGCATCACCTCTCAGGGTAGGGGCGTCATCACGATGCCGTCGTCATCAGCGCATTCCTTCGTCGCGGCGACGCTGCAGAATCGTCGCCGCTTTCCAGGCCCCCCAAACGAGTCCCGGCTCCGCCAAGGCCGGATGGACATCGGCCCAGTTGGCGGGTCCGAGGTCGAAGAGATCGTCGGGAGCGACGCGCTCGTCAAACGGATCGCGAGACACCGGCGCCGCACCGAGTTCGACGAGGATCGCCGTCTGGACGCTCACATGCTGACGCAGCACGGCGAGGGGATTCCCCCGCTGCTCATCCACATCGGTGTCGAGCAACGCCTCAAGCTCGGCAAGCACCGAAGACACGACATCTGCTGAACGATCATCGAGTAATTCCTGCGCGCGGCCGACATCGAGATCCTGACGCTCAACGACGTCGAGAACAACTCGCTCAACCCAGTCGGGCACGCACTCGGCGAGACTGTTGCGGAGGTCTTCTACCGGGCGCCTCGTCTCATCCATCCGATCCTTCTATCGTGAACACATGAGCTCCGCGCCGACCACCCGTCGACGTGGTGCGCTGATCGCTGTGCTGATGGCGACGATCGGTGCCGTCAGTTGTGATGGATCATCATCGGTCGGTCCAGATCTCACCGTTTCGGCACCCTCGACCACCATCGGTCCGAGCCGGATAGATGATGGCGTCTTGCGCCTGGCCGTGCATCTGCCGACAACCGGAGCCGGCGCGCGTCTCGGCGTCCCCATGTCTGACGGGGTCCGAGTTGCTGTGAGCGCCATCAACGCGGCCGGAGGTGTCTTGGGAGAACCGGTCGAGGTCGACTTCTTCGATGAGGCGACATCAGTCGATCTGCGATCGACGATCCAGTCGGGTGCTGACGCAGTCATCGGCCCGGCGTCATCGACGAAAGCGCTGGCGGTGCTCGATCAGGCAGTCGACGCCGAAGTGCTCGTGTGCTCCCCTTCGGCGACAGCCATCAGCCTCGACCGATTCCCCGATTCGAACCTGTTCTTTAGGACCGTGGCGAGCGACACACTTCAGATGTCGGCCCTCGCCAGGACCGCCGCCCGCACCGGAAGCGGATCGATCACGATCGTCCACCTCGATGATCTGTACGGCCGTGACCTCGCCGATGCGCTCCAGACTGCTGTCGGAGCACGCGCCAGCCTGTCGGTGTCATCGATGGTGCCGTTCTCCGGCGACGACCCCGACCTCGCCGATGACGCCGCACTCGCGATCGAGACAGGTGCTCGCATCATCGCCGTGCTCGGTGACGCTGATGACGGTGGTCGAATGCTCACGGCCATCGACGCTGTGTTGGCCGCAGACCCTGATGGTGTGACTCCGTTCGTCGTGGTGAACGACTCGTTGCGAGCAGCCACCGATGTGATGGCTGCTCTGTCGCCGAGACTCAGATCGGTGATCGTTGGGGTGGCACCGCGAGCGCTGGTGGCGGCGGTCGACTCACCGACCGGCGTGTTCGCCACGAACGCGTTCGACTGCGCGATCCTGGTGGCGCTCGCTGCGCTTCAATCGGGATCGGATGCCCCCCGGGCCATTGCTGACCAGATGGCTTCGGTGTCGGCGGGCGGTCGTATCTGCACCACCTTCGCCGAGTGTGCCGACCTACTCGAGCAAGGGTTGCAGATCGATTACAACGGCCTATCGGGCAATGTCGACCTTTCGTCGACGGGCGACCTGAACCGAGGGTGGTTCAGGGAGTTTCGTTTCGATGAGACAGGTCGCGAATACATCTTCAACGAGATCGGCTTCGAAGCCCCCTGACGACGGGCTCAGAGCACGTCGTCGATGTGGGCGAGGTAGCCGACGAAGAAGTCACCGAAGTCGCCGTAGAGCGCTGAGCCTCGATCGAAGCGCATGGTGTAGACGACGTCTTTGATGACCTCCATCGACTCGCCGAACAGGGTCACGCCCCACTCGTGGCTGTCAAGTCCGGTGGATGCCGTCACCAACTGGACAAGTCGTCCGGCGAACGTCCGCCCACTCTTGCCGTGCTCCATCATCATCTCGGTGCGCTCCTCGAACGGGGTGGCGTACCAGTTGGCGTGGGCCTCGCGCCGCTTGCTCATCGGATAGAAGCAGAACGCTGGCTTTCCCTCCGGCGGAAGCTTCGGATAGAGCCGATCTTGCAGCATCTCCGCTGGGAGGCCCTTCGCGTACTCGCTGACCTCGGTGATACTGAGATAGCTCGAGCGGATCTCGAGGCCGGCGCGCTGCAGACCGCTCTGCAGTGAGCGGATCGCCGACACATCGTTGCCAAGCACCATCACGGCGATGTCGCATCGGTGACCGAGCATCGCCGCGGTGATCACTTGACACTCAGCGGCCTCGGCGGCCTTGATCGCTGCGACAACAGCCTGACGATCGACCTCCGGGCCCGGGGAGCAGAACAGGTGCAGGACGCAGACGCCGGTTTCGAGTCGCATACGCCGAGGCTACCGAGTGCTCAGCCGAGCGAAGACTGCTGCGACGCGGTCGGCCGCGTTCGGATCGACGTGCAGGAAGAGCGATGGCTCGATCAACTCGATCTCACTCACGACTGGGCCGCTCGCTGCCGGCAGCAGGTCGATTCGGGCGTACGCCGTCTGCGGGAGTTGACGAAGGATTGCTTCGACGATGTCGAGTTCGACTGCGGACGCCTCGCGCGCCTCGATCTGCTCGGTCACGTAGAGGTCGTCGGTCCACTCGGCGCCACCGGACAGGATCGCAGCCTTCCCGAATGCGTGGCTGAACCGGTGCCCGACGGTCACGATGCCGGTCTCCCCACGAGCATCCACGTCACTCAGATAGGGCTGGATGAGCACGGCGGAGCCTCCGCCGAGCAGATGGTCAACATGGGCGAGGGCTGTCGCGGGGTCGTCGATGATCCGCCTGGCGCCGTTTGCGCCGGCACCGACCGAAGGCTTCACGACGACGTCACCGCTGAGGTTGGCAGGGTCAACCTCGGCTCGCGACGTCACGACCGTCGTCGGCACAACGGGCACGCCCCACGATGCCACCTCGGTGAGGTAGCGCTTGTCGATGTTCCATCGGATGAGTTCGACCGGATTCCAGAGCCGAGTCGACGACGAGGCGATGTGGAGCCAACGGTCGAAGTCGGCGAGGCGCCGGTGGTAATCCCAGGTCGACCGGACGACGGCGGCTTCGTACTGCGACCAATCAACATCGTTGTCATCCCAGTCAACAACCACGGCGTGAGCGCCCTCAGCCTCTAAGGAATCGAGAAGCAACGGCAGATCGGTGTCGTGCGAACGAGCTGATGGAGCCGAGACGAGAGCGAGCACGATGTCAGGCTACGGACGCGCAACGGGCCCGGAGTCACCCCCGGGCCCGTCGAGAATCGAGTCGAGCCGACTCAGAAGTCCATGTCGCCGCCGGGCATCGCCGGCGCGCCGTCCTCGGGCTTGTCGGCGACGATCGCCTCGGTGGTGAGGAAGAGCGCTGCGATCGATGCAGCGTTCTGCAGCGCCGAACGCGTCACCTTCGCGGCGTCGATCACACCGAGCTTGACGAGGTCCTCGTACACGCCGGTAGCGGCGTTGAGGCCCTCGGCGCCCGACAGTGACCGCACTTTCTCGATCACCACGCCGCCTTCCATGCCAGCGTTCTCGGCGATCTGACGGAGCGGGGCGGTGAGCGCGTGAGCGACGATCTTTGCGCCGGTCGCCTCGTCGCCAGAGAGCTCGGCGATCCGGGCCTCAACAGCGTCCACGCTGCGGAGCAGTGCCACACCACCGCCGGGCACGACGCCTTCTTCGATGGCTGCCTTGGTGGTTGACACGGCATCCTCGATGCGGTGCTTCTTCTCCTTGAGCTCCACCTCGGTGGCGGCGCCGACCTTGAGTACGGCGACACCGCCGGTCAACTTGGCGAGACGCTCCTGCAGCTTCTCGCGGTCGTAGTCGGAGTCGGTGTTGTCGATCTCGGCCTTGATCTGGTTGATCCGACCCTTGATGTCGTCGCTCGAGCCTGCGCCCTCGACGATGGTCGTCTCGTCCTTGGTGATCACGACGCGCTTGGCACTGCCGAGTAGGTCGAGCGTTGCGTTCTCGAGCTTGAGACCAACCTCTTCGCTGATGACCTGGCCACCTGTCAGGATCGAAATGTCCTGGAGCATGGCCTTGCGACGCTCACCGAAGCCCGGAGCCTTAACGGCGGCTGAGTGGAAGGTGCCGCGAATCTTGTTGACCACCAGCGTGGCGAGGGCCTCACCCTCGACATCCTCAGCGATGATTACGAGGGGCTTGCCCGATTGCATGATCTTTTCGAGCACTGGGACCATGTCACGAACATTCGTGATCTTCGACGAGACGAGCAAGATGTAGGGGTCGTCGAGCGACGCTTCCATCCGGTCGGTGTCGGTGACGAAGTAGGGCGAGATGTATCCCTTGTCGAACCGCATGCCTTCGACGAGGTCCATGTCCATGCCGAAGGTCTGGCTCTCCTCAACGGTGATCACACCGTCTTTGCCGACCTTGTCGATGGCGTCGGAGATCATTTCGCCGATCTCGGGGTCAGCAGCAGAGATCGATGCGACCTGGGCGATCTGGCTCTTCGAGTCGACCTCGACGGCGAGCGAACGGACCGAGGCCACAGCAGCCTCGACGGCGGCTTCGATGCCTTTCTTGAGGCTCATCGGATTCGCACCGGCGGCAACGTTGCGGATGCCCTCGCGCACCATCGCCCAGGCCAGCACCGTGGCGGTGGTGGTTCCGTCACCCGCGACATCGTCGGTCTTCTTGGCGACTTCCTTGACCAGCTCAGCGCCGATCCGCTCATACGGATCGTCGAGTTCGATCTCTTTGGCGATTGACACGCCGTCGTTCGTGATGGTGGGGGCACCCCACTTCTTCTCGAGCACGACATTGCGGCCCTTGGGGCCGAGTGTCACGCGAACGGCATCGGCGAGCTTGTTCATGCCCGCTTCGAGCCCGCGGCGAGCCTCGGCGTCGAATGCAATCATCTTCGGCATTGTCGGTGTCCTCCGTTGGACGGTCGATGACGAGATAGGGCCGAGCACAACGCCCGGCACTCTGGCACTCGGTGTATCAGAGTGCTAGCACTCTACAAGCACGACTGCCAGCCGACAATCGGAGCAACAAGAAGCCTCAGCCGCCGGCAACGGCCGGAATGATGCTGACGGTGATCCCGTCCTCAACCGCCGTGTCAAGGCCATCGAGGTACCGCACATCGTCATCATCGACGAAAATGTTCACGAACTTACGGAGGCCGCCCTCATCGTCGAGCAGACGCTCAGCAAAGCCAGCGTGCGTCGCATCGAGAGCGGCGATCACGTCACGCAGCGGCCCTGCGGCGACCTCAACCTGCTTCGCGCCGCCGGACATCGGGCGCAGGGTGGTGGGGATGCGAACGGTCACAGCCATGGATGAAATACTACCCAACGGGTCGGATTTCGTGACATTGCGTTCCGACTAGGTTTCCCCCGTGCGAATCCTGG
>JAQCGT010000189.1 GCA_027730505.1 Actinomycetota bacterium
GCTGCTGCCATCCGATCGTGACGGGTGGGTCACCAAACACTTCGCCGAAGCAATCGGTCTCGTCGGTGACGCGCGCCTCGACCTTGATGCTTGGCCTGACAACGGCATGATCCTGCACACTGCTGGCACCGGACGCGAACCCGATATCTGGATCGGTGACGTCGGCCGAAGCGGGCTGACAGACCTCAATCACTATGGCGATCGCGCCGCGGCATTCATCGCCTCCGCAGCAAGTCGAATCGAGCAGGAACGTTCCGATCTCGGCCGGGCTCCCCTCCTCGCCCTACCCGTGATCGGCAGCGACGCCGGTGGCGGCCGAAGTCGCCGAGGTGACCTGCTCGCGACACTGATCTTGGCCATCGCCACCCAACTCGAGACCACCAACTGCGATGTCACCTTGGTGTGCTTCGGCCCCGTCATGTTGTCAGCAGCGAAATCAGCGGCACGAGCGGTGCGGGCAGCACATCCGACCCTTGCAGCACTCGGATTCGACGACCTCAGCACAGAACTCCAGCAAGAAGCGCAACGGCTGGGACACCTCACCTCCGAAGGAAAGCTGGTGGTCTTCTTCGGCGCTGGAGCCAGCATCGACGCCGGTATCCCCGGATGGGATGACCTGCTGAAACGGGTCGCCCAACGAGCTGGAATGGCAAACAACTGGGAAACGCTGGCCGACTTCGACCCCCGCGACAAGGCGACCATCATCCGCGACCACTCCCCCGACAACTTCAACCAGTTCGTGGCCGAGGAAACCAACCTCAGCCGATACGGCCTCGTGCATGGCTTGCTCGCCTCGCTGCCGACCACTGAATACGTGACCACCAACTTTGATGTGCTGTTCGAAAAAGCCGCCAGCACAGCAGGCCGCCAAGTCGCCGTCATCCCCGGCGACGAAGTGAAACTCGGCGAACGATGGCTGCTCAAGTTGCACGGCACGCTCGGCGGAGAACTCGTCTTCACTCGAAGTGACTACATCAGTTCAAGTAGTTCTCACTCTGCTCTTCGCGGAATCGTGCAGGCGATGCTCTTGACCCGCCACATGCTCTTCGTTGGCTATTCCCTCCGCGACGACGACTTCCACCAGTTGGTGCATGAAGTACGAACCGCCCTCGGCGACCAGCAGCGAACCCTCGGCACCGCGCTACTTGTGCGCGACAACGAACATCTGCCAACGCTGTGGCCTGAGATCGATGTCGTATCCACTGGGGGCGGCACCGACGCCGGGCGCCGAGTGGCGCTCTTCCTTGACCTCATGGCGAGCACCGCAGCATCGAGCATCACCTTCGTTGCTGACGACTCCTTCGGCGAACTCCGGTCCGATCACGAGACCCGACTCAACGACGTCGTCAAAGAACTCGCCGCACTACATGACGAGGTACGCGCTACCGGCGATGGCCGAGAGTGGCCTGAGGTGGAGAACTTCCTCGGACACTTCGGCAAACACCGTTAGCCCTCAGGGCCGACGGGGTCAATCCCAGGACGACAGGCTCGACTGGCCGCGCGGAAAACGGATCGGCGGGGGGCCCTCACGCCAATTAGATGTCGGCCGGAAGATTTCCGGAGGACGTCCTCGATCACTCGAACTGACTCGCTCACCAGTCGTTTCCAAATACGGCCGTGAGGGCCGGAGTAGGGCTCGCCGGACGTTCGACTGATCGAGACGGACGCGCCAAAACGATTCGTAGACCGAGCACAACTCAGACAGCGTGAATGCGGGCGGCAACAGATCGATCACCAACGGCTCGAGCTCCAAGCGGTCAGCGATTGCTTGGCGGGCCTGCTCAACCAACACACGGTGGTCGAACGCCGTCTCAACTTCGCCGTTCGCGACATCGTCGAGCGGGAACATGTCGACCGCGGTGACATTGCGGCCAGGGAACCACTTCGGTGCCGACCGAGTGAGCGCGAGGAACACCACCGTCACCACGTTCGGCCTCGGATCACGGTTCGGGTTGCCGAACGCCCCGAGTTGCCGCGGAGCAACCTTGAGGCGGATCCCAGCCTTTTCATAGAGCTGTCGTGTAATCGCCTCGTCGAGTGTCTCGTCAACCCGCTTGAAGCCGCCCGGCAAACCCCACTCGTCCGCGAACGGATCAAGTTGGCGTTTGGTCAGCACCACGTGAGGGAGCCCGTTGTCCATCACGACGAGCACGCAGTCAACCGTGACGGCGAAGTTCGGGAACACCTTGCCGGCGTCACCATCTGGGACTCGGAAACCGGGACGCCCCCGCTGATCGTGAGGGTCGCGGGCCACCGGCGAATCCTACAAAAAAAGTTAAATGACGGGAATGTCACACCCCCGAGGTAGGTTATTAAGTGTCACCTAACCAAAAAGGAGAGAGAGTGAACCTGATCAGCAATGTTTCCGTCGGCACCCCCACCGTTGAGGGCCGCTGGAGCATCTTCCCGCTCTACCTGAGCGGAACCCGTGCCATCCGGAACGAGGTTCGCGGCTGGGGCGTCAGCATCTACGAGCAGAACGCGGCAAACGTGCCCACCCTGATGCTCGAGAACGACTCATCGACCTGGGTTCTCGTTCCCTCAGGCGCCATCGTCGGCGGAGGTCTCCAGAACCGCGTGATCAACACCTCAGCGCTTCTCAGCCCGCACTACGGAACCGACGTGCCCGTCAGCTGCATCGAGCAAGGCCGCTGGTCGGGCAACCGAAATTTCGACAACGGCACCACCTTCGCCCCGCGGCGAGTTCGGCGCGTGCTCCGCACCAGCA
>JAQCGT010000045.1 GCA_027730505.1 Actinomycetota bacterium
GAGGTCACCCGTGCACAGCCAGCCGTCATGGAACAGTGCCGCAGTGGCGTCCTCACGCTTGTAGTAACCCGGGGTGACCGACGTGCCCCGCAACAACAACTCTCCGACGTGCCGCTCGGGGACATCCTCCCTCGTGTCGGGGTCCACAACGCGCATCTCGAGACCGGGAACAGCTCGACCGAGCAGCGGCAGTCGACGTGCCGTCACCGCCAAGTCGTCAGGGTCGCTGACCTCCACCGGCTTGGCCACACGGCTGCGCTCGAGTACCTCACGATCCACCGTGTCACAGCGCAATCCCTGACCTCGGCTCGGAAAGGTGCCTGCAATCGCCACCTCGGCCATACCGAAGGCTGGGAACACCGCGCCAGAAGGGAAGCCAAACCGACCGGCAGCGACACAAAACGCTTCCATCGCCTTCGGATCGACCGGCTCAGCCCCACTCAGTGCCAGGGTCAGCGTCGACAGATCGAGGCCCTCTGCACGACGCAGGGCACGGGTCGCGAGCACCCAGGCGAAGTTCGGACCAGCAGTGGCGGTACCACCCCAGTCGGAAATCCATTGCATCCAATTTCCGGGATGCGCCATGAAGTCCTGCGGGGCTGCCTGCACGAGGTCGACGCCCGTGGTCATCGGTATTGCCAAGAAACCCACCAAACCCATGTCGTGATAGAGCGGCAGCCACGAGACCATCACCTCGTCATCGCGCAGGCTGGCTGCCTCGCAGGCGGCATCGATGTTCGCTCCCAACACCCGATCGGGGATCATCACTCCCTTTGGTTCACTCGTCGATCCACTCGTGTACTGAAGGATCACGAGGCGTTCCGGGTCATGCTCTGGGATCTCCAGCCGGTCACCCGATGGCACGCCGTCAGCGCCGGGGAGGATCGACCGTAACGGCAGTATCGGCGGATCGCCGGGCGCCGCCTCGTAGAACGGCGCTAACTGGTCATCGATCAACACGAGCTTCGCGTCACCATGGCGAATACGGCCACGCGTCGAGTCAACGAACTCTTCCAGGGAGCCCATCCGCATCGGCAAGGGCAACACCATCGATGCGATACCAGCCAACCAGCAGCCGCGAACTGCTGTCATCAGCTCTCGGCTCGTCGGTCCCAGCACGGCGACATGGTCGCCGGGAACCAAACCGCGCGCCTGGAGAGCTGCTCCGACCGCCCGTGCCTCGTCATGGATCTGAGCCCACGGCACGAACACCGGGCCGGCTGGCGCAACGGAATGGCCGACGAATCGAACTCCACCGGGGCGACCGGCCGCCCGTTCGAGCCGGTCGATGATGGATGGGGCAGCCGACTCCGACAACGGACTCATAGCCCCGCACGCTAGCCACGGACGCTGGCGAGAACCGGGCCATGCTCGAAGTCGCAGGCGTAGGCTGGACGACCGGTATGAGTGACCAAGGCGACAAAACCACCGACGATCAACCGGCGTTCCGCTATTCCGCGATGCTGGCTTCAGACATCGAGCAGCGCTGGCAGGATCGTTGGGACGACGAAGGCACCTTCGAGACGCCCAACCCAGCAGGTCCACTCGCCGACCCCGGACGAATCGCCGAACTCGGTGACAAGTTGTTTGTGCTCGACATGTTCCCCTACCCGTCTGGGGCTGGACTCCACGTCGGCCACCCCCTCGGCTACATCGGCACCGACGTGTACTCGCGGTTCAAGCGGATGACCGGCCACAACGTGCTGTACACGATGGGCTTCGACGCCTTCGGCCTGCCCGCCGAGCAGTACGCGGTCCAGACCGGCCAACACCCTGCGGTGACCACCGACGCAAACATTGCCAATATGCGCCGGCAGTTGCGGCGACTCGGTCTGAGCCACGACCGTCGTCGATCGATCTCAACGACTGATCCGGACTACTACCGATGGACCCAGTGGATCTTCACGCAGATCTTCAACGCCTGGTACGACGCTGAAATCGAACGAGCACGTCCGATCGCGGAACTCGTCGCGGAGTTCGAAGCGGGCACACGACCGGTTCCCGGTGGCGGTTCCTGGTCGGCGATGAGCGAGTCCGAGCGGCGATCCATCATCGACGACCACCGGTTGGCTTACGTGAGCGAGGCGCCGGTCAACTGGTGCCCCGGGCTCGGCACCGTCGTCGCCAACGAGGAAGTCACCGCTGACGGCCGCAGCGACCGTGGCAACTTCCCAGTGTTCAAACGGAATATGCGCCAATGGATGATGCGCATTACCGCCTACGCCGACCGGCTCATCGACGATCTCGAGTTGCTCGACTGGTCGGATGCCATCAAGACCATGCAGCGCAACTGGATCGGGCGAAGCCACGGTGCCCGGGTCGACTTCGACTCGGCCGCCGGACCGATCACGGTGTTCACCACCCGCCCCGACACGCTCTTCGGCGCCACGTTCATGGTGCTGGCCCCCGAGCACCCTCTCGTTGACGCCCTCACCACACCTGAGCAGGCTGATGCAGTGGCTGAATACCGGCGGTCTGCCGCAGCGAAGAAGGATGTCGACCGCCAAGACGACACCCGAGACAAGACCGGCGTACCGACCGGATCGACTGCGGTGAACCCGTTGACCGGCGAGAACATCCCAGTGTGGATCGCCGACTACGTCCTGATGGGTTACGGCACCGGTGCGATCATGGCCGTGCCATGCGGCGACCAACGCGACTTCGAATTCGCTCGTCGCTTCAACCTTCCCATTCCGGCGATTCAGTCACCGCCCGATGAGTGGTTCGCCGAACGAGGACTCGAACCATCGCTCGACACGGCAACCTGGCCGGAAGCATTTGTCGGCGACGCCCCGTACGTCAACTCATCCAACGAGTCACTGAGCCTCGACGGATTGGAATCGGTGGCCGAAGGCAAAGAACTCACCACAGCATGGCTCACCGATCGCGGCCTCGGAGAAGGGACCGTCACCTACAAGTTGCGCGACTGGCTGTTCAGCCGCCAGCGCTACTGGGGCGAGCCGTTCCCGATCGTCTACGACGAAAACGGAAATCCGCACTCGCTCCCCGACGACATGTTGCCAGTGGCGCTGCCCGACACCGACTCGTTCAGCCCGCGGACCTTCGACGCCGACGACGAGTTCTCCGATCCCGAGAGTCCGCTCGACCGTCTCGGCGAATGGGTCGAGGTGACCCTTGACCTCGGTGACGGAACGCGCACCTACCGCCGTGACACCAACGTGATGCCCCAATGGGCCGGGTCGTGCTGGTACGAGCTCCGCTACCTCGACCCGACCAACGGCGAACGCTTCGTCGACCCCGAAGTCGAGCGCTACTGGATGGGGCCGAGGACCGAGCAGCGCACCGACCATCCGGGCGGTGTCGACCTCTACGTCGGAGGGGTTGAGCACGCCGTGCTGCACCTCCTCTACGCACGCTTCTGGCACAAAGTGCTGTTCGACCTCGGCCACCTGTCATCGAAAGAGCCATACGCCCGCCTGTTCAACCAGGGGTACATCTTGGCCAACGCGTTCAAGGACGAGCGCGGGATCTACGTCGACGCGTTCTCCGTTGCCGAGCAGGAAGGCCGCTGGTTCCACGAGGGCCGCGAGGTCACTCGGGAGTGGGGCAAGATGGGCAAGAGCCTCAAGAACGCCGTCTCCCCTGATGAGATGTACGACGCGTACGGCGCCGACACGCTGCGTCTCTACGAGATGGCGATGGGCCCGCTCGACGCAAGCCGCCCGTGGGAGACCCGTGACGTGGTCGGGATGTATCGCTTCTTGCAGCGCCTGTGGCGGACGATGGTCGACGAAGGCTCCGGCGCGAGCGTGGTTACCGACACCCCAGCCGACGACGAGACCCGGCGGCTGCTCCATCGCACCATCGACACGGTGCGCACCGAGATGGACGCCCTGCGTTTCAACACCGCCATTGCGAAGTTGATCGAATTGAACAACCACGTGACCAAACAGGTGAACGCAACCGGTTCCACCCCGCGCGAGGTTGCCGAGGCGATGACACTCATGGTTGCACCGCTGGTTCCGCACGTGGCCGAGGAGCTCTGGGCGCGGCTCGGACATGGCGAGTCGCTCACACACCACCCCTTCCCTGAGGCTGACCCGTCACTCCTCGTCGACGATGAGGTCGAGATGCCAGTGCAGGTCCGCGGCAAAGTGAAGACACGAATCATGGTGCCCGCTGACGCCGACGAGGACACGATCAGCGCGATCGTCCTCGCAGACGAGCGTGTGATCGCCGCTCTCGACGGCGCCGACCCGGGAAGTTTGCGCAAGGTGATCATCGTCCCGGGCCGGATGGTCAACCTCGTTCCCTGACAACGTGACGTTCTCCTCTGTTTCCGCCGGTCAAACCGGGAGACACTGTTCCCAGCGATCCGTGAGGTGACAACGGGACCCAGTTCCCCGCTTGTCGGGGCCCCTGGTCCGAACCATCCTGGTCGAGCAGGACTCACCTCACGGATCTGCCGCGTCCGGGACGACTCGAATCGCATCTGACCAGTACGGTCAGCCGTATGAGCGGACATCGATTTCTCATCACCGGTGCATCAAAAGGCATCGGTCTCGCCACAGCACAGCGGATGGCTCGCAACGGCGACACCCCCGTCGGGCTCGCACGAACGGAGCCGGCTGACTTCCCCGGTGAGTTCATCGCCGTCGACCTCGGTGACCGGGATGCAACCGCTGATGCAATCGAGACCGCCCTCGCGTCTGGGCCGGTCGACGGCGTGCTCAACAACGTCGGAACCGTGCGACCCCAGATGCTCGGCGAGATCGGACTCGTCGACTTCGAAGCGGTCTTCGATCTCACGGTCCGGTCGACGATCCAGACCGTTCAAGCCTTGATGCCCGGGATGGTGGAGCGCGGTTGGGGGCGTGTGGTGAACATCTCGAGTGTCGTTGCACTCGGCGGAGTGCCTGGTCGCAGCTCATATGGCGCAGCGAAGGCCACCATGGAGCATCTCACTCGAATCTGGGGCCAAGAACTCGCTCCACACGGGGTGACGGTCAACGACGTTGCGCCGGGTCCGGTGGCCACCGATCTGTTCCGGCAGTCGAATCCCGAGGGCTCACCGGGCGAGGCTCGCTATCTCTCAATGGTGCCGATGGGCAAACTCGGCACCGTCGACGACATCGCCGCCGCGGTGTGCTTCCTCATGTCCGATGATGCCGGATGGATCACCGGACAGACGCTGCGCGTCGACGGAGGCGCATCGATCGGTCGAGCCAGCCTGTTGTGATCAACCCTCGGTGACAGCGATCTCGCTCGCCTTCACCGACGCCCACACGGTGTCACCAATCGACACATCGAGGGCGGCAAGACCGGCAGGCGTCACCTCGACAGTGACCGGAAGCGGGTCGCCGAGCCGCACTCGGACCCGGTCCGTCGAACGGTCAACTCCGGCGACGTGAGTTGACCACACGTTCCGCGGGCTTCCCTCCGGCCGTTCTCGGTGCAACGAGATCGATCGTGGGCGAATGACAGCGATGACCGGCCCGTCGGGAGCCGTGTGTGCCCCCACGGTGAGCGACGTTGCGCCGACGTCGAGGCGATTGCCGACGAGCACACCGTGCAGTGGATTCAGTCCGAGTATCTCAGCCACGTAAGTGGAACGTGGCGACTCGATCAGTTCCGAAGGGCGCCCCATCTGCGCAACCCGACCGCCTTCGAGCACCATCACCCGATCCGCCAATGTGAGCGCGTCGACTGGATCGTGGGTGACGATAATTCTGGGGACATTCCGCTGGTTCTCCAGTAACCGGCGCACGGAGGACCGCGCTTGGGCATCGAGCGCCGACAGCGGCTCGTCGAACAACAGAACTCTCGGATCGGGGGCGAGCGCCCGGGCCAGTGCAACTCGCTGCGACTGACCGCCCGACAGTTGTCGAGGGAGCAATGTCGCCACCTCGCTGACCCCCATCTCATCCAAGAGCCGATCAGCCCGTGCAATGGCAGCAGATTTGGCCTGACCTCGGGCTCGCAGGCCGAACGCGACGTTGGAGCGAGCATCGAGGTGCGCGATGAGCGCGTGCGATTGAAAGACCATCCCGACCCCTCGCTCAGAGGCGTCAATGAACACATCGGCGGCGGGGTCGTCCCACACCTCATCTCCCAACTCGAGCCGTCCCTCCTCAAGGGGTGCCAGACCAGCGATGGCTCGCAGCAGTGTTGACTTGCCAGCTCCGTTCGGACCGACGATCACCAACGTCTCGTTCTCGCCAAGTCCCAATTCAACGTCGAGAACCAGCGACCCGACCGTGAGCGAGATCTTCCCCCGGAGCATTACCGCCGTCCCCCGACGACACCGGTCCAGCGATCACTCATCGAAATCAGGACCGCCATCGACACGGCGACCAGCACGAGGCTCATCAGCAAGGCCTGATCGATATCGGATTCGAGCGCCAAGTACGTCGCAATCGGCAACGTCCGTGTGGTGCCGGGAAAGTTGCCGGCGAAGGTGATGGTGGCGCCGAACTCGCCTAGGGCTCGTGCCCACGTCAGCACCATCCCGGCCACAATCGCCGGACGCACCGACGGCAGCGTCACCCTAGAGAAGAGATAGAATGGACTTGCGCCCAGCGTTCGACCCGCCTCTTCCACCGTCGGGTCTGTCGCAACGATTGCCGACTCGACGGTGAGCACCAAGAACGGCATCGCAACGAACACCTGCGCTATCACCACCGCCGGAGTTGAGAACGGCAGCGCGAGACCGAACCATGCGTCGAGTCGAGCACCGACAACACCGCGACGACCGAGTGCTGCGAGCAGAGCCACACCCGCCACCACCGGTGGCAGGACCATCGACAGCGTGCATATCGACCGAACGAGGCGACGCCCGGGAAACTGCACCCGGGCGAGCAACCAGGCCAAGGGGAGCCCGAAGAGCGTGGCGATCACCGTCGCCGTGAGACTCGTGATCAGTGACAGGCCGAGGGCCTCCCGCGACGCATCATCGGACACCAGTCGGCGAAGGTCTGACCATGGCACCCGTGATGCCAGACCGACGATGGGCAGCACGAAGAACGCAATGGCGAGAAGCGCCGGAACCAACACGACGACTGGAACCCGTGGTCGACCCCTCCGACGGTTCACGGCGCACCGAATCCGAACTCGTCCAGGCGCACACGCCCTGCATCTGACAGGACGTAGCTGATGAAAGCCTGGGCGTCGGCGTCATCGTCGGAGAGGGCCACAATCGGATACTCGGCCTGCTGGTCGAACTCGTCCGGCACGGCTATCGAGTCCACCCCATCGCTGCTCGACGCATCCGTGGCATACACCACCCCCGCGTCCACCTCGCCAAGTTCCACTTTCGTGAGCACTCCTCGAACATCAAATTCGAGTGTGACCGGTTCGAGAGCGACGCCTGCGGCGG
Source organism: Actinomycetota bacterium (assembly GCA_027730505.1). Taxonomy (GTDB): domain Bacteria; phylum Actinomycetota; class Acidimicrobiia; order Acidimicrobiales; family Ilumatobacteraceae; genus Casp-actino5. The sequence continues at coordinate 7,337 of JAQCGT010000045.1, forward strand.
CCAACATCGCTGCGGAATACGCGCCAACCGGAACCTGAGCATCAGCAACGGCGACCGTGACATCGTCGTCAGCGAGATCCGCGACATCCCGGATTCCGAGCGGATTGCCACGCTCGACCACGATGACGAGGCCGTTCGTGGCGAAGACCACTGGAGCGCCCGCCTCTGGGCGCGCTCGCATCACTTCCTCCATCTGCACGAGACTCGCCGACGCGAAGACATCCGCAGGCGCGCCCTCGATGATCTGCGCCGAAAGGGTGGACGACCCAGCGAACGAGACGGTCACCCTCGGTCCGCCCTCAGCCTCGAGGTCGGCGGCGATCTGTGTGAATACGTCGGTGAGGGACGCCGCGGCGAAGACCATGACTTCGCCGTCACCTCGTGCCGACCCACAACCCGTCATCGACGTGATGAGCCCTGCCACCAGCACGGTAACGCCCAACCGCTGAGCGGATCTGTGGAAGGTGAAGGACACAACACGACGATAGTCACATACTGACTATCTGCACAGATCGGTCTACGCTCTTTGCATGCACGAGGACCTTCCACTCGCAGACGGCGTCTGCCTGTGTCTCGTGGTCAACCCGCCACAGGCACAACCTGCGCACGGGTGGCAGCTCGTCCGAGAACTCTCGCCCAACGGCCCACTCGGACGTATCTGGTCGCTCAGCCGACCACTCACCTACCGGAGCATCGACGCCCTTGAGTCGAGCGGATTGATCCACCGCGACCGAAGCGATTCGAACAGTCGGCGCCACGCACTCACGCCGACGGCAACTGGGCGACGGGCGGCGGACCGATGGCTCGATGAACCCGTCAACCACATCAGAGATCTGCGCACCGGCTTTCTCATCAAGTACGAACTGCGCCGCCGACTGGGCCGAGACCCTGCTCGGTTCGCAAGACAACAGGCGACGCACCTCGCCGGCGCCTTCACCGCACTCGACGATCCAAACGTCGATGTGAACGACATCGTTTCGCTTTGGCGACGCCACAACGCGCTCGCCGCCCAACGGGTGCTCGCAGCGCTCGCCGCGGAAACCGAACAGCTGACCGAACTACGCTGACATCGCCGGCATGGGGGCCGGATGACAGATTTTCTGGGGGTCAACATGAGCGAATCGTCTTATACGGCCGGGCCGACGAACGTGGCGCTCCTCGAGCACACGATCGACAACAACTTCAAGAACACCGTTGCCACGCACGGCGACCGAGAGGCACTCGTCGTTCGTCACCAGAGCATTCGTTGGACATATGCCGAACTCGATGCTCATGTCGATGAACTCGCCCGCGCACTCATGGCCTCAGGACTCGCCGTCGGCGACCGAGTCGGACTCTGGTCGCCCAACCGCTTCGAGTGGGTACTCGTTCAATACGCCACGGCCCGCATCGGCGTCATCATGGTGTGTATCAACCCCGCCTACCGGACTCACGAACTCGAGTTCGCGCTCAACCAGTCCGGCTGCTCAATGCTCCTTGCCGCACCCGAATTCAAAACGAGCGACTACCGCGCCATGTGGGAATCGGTGGCAACGGGCTGCCCGGGGGTGAACGAGGCCGTGTTCTTTGACTCCGAGAGTTGGACCGGACTGCTTGAACGCGCAGCCGGGGTCTCAAGTGACGAGGTCCGTGAACGTTCAGAGTCGCTGTCAGCCGACGACCCGATCAACATCCAGTACACCTCGGGCACCACCGGACTTCCGAAGGGTGCAACGCTCACGCACCGGAACATCCTCAACAATGGCTACTTCGTTGGTGAGGCGTGTGGCTATACACCCGACGATCGCGTCTGCATACCCGTCCCCTTCTACCACTGCTTCGGCATGGTGATGGGAAACCTCGGGTCGACAACACACGGCGCGACCATGGTCATCCCGAATGACGCGTTCGAACCGGTTTCGGTGCTCGCCACCGTGGCCGAAGAGCGTTGCACCTCGCTCTACGGGGTCCCGACCATGTTCATCGCCGAGCTCGCCGTTCCCGGCTTCGACCAGTACGACCTGTCGAGCCTGCGCACCGGGATCATGGCCGGCTCCCCCTGTCCGGTCGAGGTGATGAAGCAGGTCATCGACCGCATGAATATGGATGAGGTGACCATCGCCTACGGGATGACGGAGACCTCACCGGTGTCGACCCAGACCAGCGCCGACGACTCGATCGACAAGCGCGTCGGTTCGGTCGGGCGGGTACACCCGCATGTTGAGATTCGAGTGGCTGATCCCGAAACCGGCGAGACCGTCCCCCGAGGGGTCGCCGGCGAGTTCCAGACCCGGGGCTACTCGGTCATGTCGGGCTACTGGAACGAACCGGAGAAGACCGCTCAGGCGATCGATGCCGAGGGATGGATGCACACCGGGGACCTCGCGGTGATGGACGACGAGGGCTACGTCAACATCACCGGGCGCATCAAGGACCTCATCATCCGTGGCGGAGAGAATGTCTCACCGCGCGAAATTGAGGAGTTCCTCTACGGTCATCCCGACATCGTCGACGTCCAAGTCGTCGGCGTTCCCGATCAGCGATTCGGCGAGGAGGTCTGTGCCTTTGTGCAGGCGAAGGCCGGATCCAGTCTCGACACCGATTCGGTCCGCGACTTCTGCAACGGCCGCATCGCCCACTACAAGGTGCCCCGATACGTGATCTGCGTGGACGAGTTTCCGATGACGGTCACCGGCAAGATCCAGAAGTACCTGTTGCGCAATGCCGCCGTCGAACAACTTGGCCTTAGCGGATTCGGCCCCACCGCCTGACTCTCGCACGAACGAGCACTCAACTGCGTCCCAACAAGTCAAGGACGACGCCACTGGTCGGAGCCCATCCATGGGCCAGCAGAGTCGCAGCAAGAGCAGATTTGAGTCCCCGGACATCACCAACCGTTTCCCGCAGAAGTCCATCAGCGTTGATCACACGGTCGAGGTTCGACGTCGAAACAATCTCGGAACGGCGACGGGAAAGCTCTCGCTGCGATGTCCTCGCTGGACCCCGTCGCCGGATGAGGTCGTCGGCCAGAACTGCGTCGAGAACAAGAGCGCCGAGCCAGACCTGATCCGGGGTGCCAATCTCGAGCGACGCCACAGCACTCTCATGTATCGGTCGCCAACCGACGTCAGGCATCAACAAACCCGCTGTGACCCGAGCCGCATGGTCGAATCCGCCGTCGAGGTGAACTGCTCCAACCAGTGCCTCAATCACGTCCCCGGTCCGGGGTCGCACCACCCTTCGAAGGCGTCGTGCCAACACCGACTCCAGATGAGCATTGTCAACAATCCGAGATGCGACCTCAGGCCCAAGCCCAACGCGGTGACAAGACAGCCCAACTGCGAGATCGGCGATCGCATCTCCCAAGTGTTCAAGCGGGCCAAACAGCCGATGCCACGTATGCGTTGCGCCCCGAAGCAGCTCATCGTCGCTGAAGCGGTATCCGATCTCTCGCTCCACCGCACGCACCGGCCCAGCCTCGCACATCGGTGCCGTTAGCGTCAGGGGCATGGCGGCAGCGACACCCTGCCCGAACTGCTCAGCGCTGCTGAGCGCACCAGCGCACGTGCTGCTGGTGACGTGCTCGTGCGGCACCCGGGTGCGACTGGGCTCCACTGCAGGAGGCCACGTCGGCGGTGAACCCGCCGATCTCTACTCTGTGCTGGGCGTGACGCCGGACGCCACAGCAGACGAAATTCGAGCCGCGTACCGCCGTCGCGCTCGGGAGACACACCCCGACACCGGTGGCAATGCCGCCGAGTTTCATGCGGTGCAGGTGGCGTGGGAGATTCTCGGTGACCCCGGACGACGACGCGACCACGACCGCGGTCACCGGCCCGGCGGCACCGGTCCGGTCGAGGTTCCCGACGTGCTCGGTGTGTCGGTGTTGGTCGCTGTGCGTCGCATGGCCGCGCGGGGACTCACGCCGGTGATCTTGCTCCACCCATGTGACCCTGACGACCCGCTGCATGACTTGGTCATCGGCCAGAATCCTGCGCCGGGCGCAGCATCAGCAGCCGGTGCGGGCGTGCAGGTGATCGCAGCAGGATCCGACGCCGGCGTCGTATGGCGCGGCCTACGCCGCGATGCCGACCGAGTCGCCGATCAGTTTCGCGGTGTCGCCGCAGATACTGCGGCAGCTGCAGTTTCGGCAGCCGCCGGCGCAGGTCGGCGGCTCATTCGCGCTCTCGTCCGCCTGGTAGCGGTTACCGCCGTGCTGGCCCTCTCAATCGTGATCGGCGTGTACGACGCAGCGACGGGCCTTGCCGTGCTTGCGATCGGGAGCGGGGCGATCATCTGGTCGATTGTGCGGTCCGACAGGCGCCGATCAGAGCGCCGACGGGTCCGTCATCGGAAGTGACGAGTCTCTCGTCCACTCCATGAGGCTTCCGTCGTAGACCCCTACGTCGTCGTTACCCATCAACGCGCAACAGAACGCCACAACCGTCGCCGCGATCGCTCCGCCGCAGTACGACACGACGGGTCCGTCGAGCAGTCCACGCTCTGACAGCAGCCGCCCCATCTCATCGGCATCGACAAAGCCAGCTGTTTCAGACGAGATCAGATCGAGATACGGCATGTTGACGGCGCCGGTTATGTGGCCACGGCGCGGCCCGTACCCCGGGTCGATGCCGTTGTAGTTGTCGGCGGACAGCGCATCGACGACACAGGCAGCACCTTCGAGCGCCGACAACACGTCGGGGATCAACGCTCGTCCGACGATGCCGTCCGAGGTCACCGCGACTGAGCCCGGCGCAACAGGTGTCTCGTCGGCGGCCAGAGGGTGGCCCGCTCTAGCCCACGCTTCAACGCCGCCGCGCAGGATCGCAACGTCGAGACCCATGTGGTGCAGGGTCCACCATGCCCGAGTGCACCACATCGTTCCCGAGTCGATACCACTCCGTGGGGTCGATGCCACGATGACGATTCGGTCCCCATCATTCACACCCGCCGCCCGCAGCGACTCGTTCACCCGATCCTGATCAGGCCACATCCATGGGAGTTCGGCCGACGGATCGGAGATCGCGCCCTTGGCGGACCCAACATCGAAGAACACCGAGCCCGGAATGTGCCCAAGGTCGAAGACCTTGGAGCGGGCGGTGTTCTCGAGCGCAGAGGTGAGCCGCGTCGTCACGTCGAGAACCCGGACTCCGTTTGAGCCAACCATGCCAGCCAACTCATCCGCTGAGACGAGATAGTGCGGTGCAGCGAACCCAGTCATCCAATCCTCCCTCTGGACGGTCTCTTTCGGACCGATACCCTCTCACACTGGAGCGATGACATGTATCTGTACCGCCGATCCTTCACCTGCACGGGGCCCGCTTCGGTCATCCCGCACTTGATGGCTGACGTGCTCGACACGGCACAGCAGGCCAGCGGACAAGAGATCTCCATGTGGAGGGGTGCGGCCGGACCGTCGAACCTCGACTTCCGATGGGAGATGCATGGCTCTGACCCTGACGGCCTGCGCGCGGCGTTCGACGTGCTCCGAGGCGACCGAGCAACGGTTGCGCTACTCGACGAATTGGTTGGCCATGGGTGGGACGGCCGCCACCGAGATGCCCTGGGCTCGGTGGTCGAGGGTGACGGTGCTCTTCAAACCACCCGAGTCGGGGATCTGCTGGATGATCGCGAGATTCCGATTGACGGCAGCGATCGGGTCGCAGGGTTGCGATGGCTCCAGCAGATGTGTGTCGCCGCAAACAATCTCAACGGCCCGGGCGACGTCCTCATCTCAACGGTCTGGGCAGATCGGCCCTCATTCAGCCTGATGCGGAGTGCGTCGGATATGAAAGCCCTCATCGACTTTGACGCCCGTTGCAGTGAATCACAGGCGTGGCGCGAGGCACGACGAGGAGCGACACGCCATCTGCGGATGGACCTGACTCGCCGAACACTCTGGCGCCGCATTCGCTGATCACTGCAGACCGTGCGAAGCCCCGCCGTCGACGGGGATCGCCGATCCGGTGATGAACCGCGCCGAGTCCGAACAGAGGAATGCCGCCACGCGCCCAAAGTCGTCGGGGTCACCGATGGTTCTCGTCGGGACCGAAGCCGCCACGGCGTCGACGTCGGTATGGAGGGCTTCAAGGCGAGCCGTCCGATGTAGTCCGGGTTGAACCGAGTTGACGGTTACGCCATCAGCAGCCACCTCTCGAGCAAGTGTGCGCAGAAATCCGGTGAGGCCTGCTCGAGCCATGTTGGAGAGGATCAGATTGGGATTTGGCTCACGGACGGTGATCGATGTGATCGCGACGACCCGACCCCAGCCTTGTGTCTGCATCGCAGGCACCAACGCGTCGCACATAGCGACGGTCGACAGGAGGTTCAGTTGTAGCGCCGGGAGGTACGCCTCGAGTGGCGTGCTCGCAAATCCTCCGGGCGGTGGTCCGCCAGCGTTGGCAATCAGAATGTCCACGCCACCCATCGTGGCTACCGCTGCCGTCGCCATCGACGTAACCGCACCAGGCTCGCTGACATCAGCGATGTGGGTGTGAACGATGGCACCAGGAACCTGGGACTGCAATGACGACGATGCTCCGGCGAGTCGCTCAGCCGACCGGGCGACGATCATCACCTCGGCACCTTCAGCCGCAAGTGCCAGAGCGGTCGACAAACCGAGCCCCGATGATGCTCCGGTGACGAGGGCGCGACGACCGTGAAGTCCGAGTTCCATCTCAGGCTCCGAACATGAACTGAACGCCGGAGCGAGCGGCCACCAACGGACCGGTGAATCGTTCGATCACGGCCCGATGCACGGGATGATCGCGGTAGATCCGATAGTCGTCGGTCGAGGCGAAATCCGCGGTGACGGCATAGTCATAATTGCCATCGTTCACTCCGATGTCGGGGCCGTGCGCATACGCCAAGATCCCCGGCACCTGAGGGACCATCTCGCTGAGCCCTCGCCCGAATTCGGCGATCTGTTCGGCGGTGACGTGATCGTGGAATCGGAACATGACGACATGTCGGATCATTGGGGACTCCTTCTTGCTAGGTGAGATGACGTCGGGTCCAAGCGTAGGATGTTCGAGCCCCGTGACACTCGTCACGGCACCATCTCACCCGTCCACCGTCCTCCCGCGGAGCGTCATGATCATCCACAACAGTCCTCTTCCACCTGTCGAGATTCCCGGGGTTCCAATTACCGAGTACGTGCTGAGGCGGACGTCGGCGCACCCCGAACGGCCAGCCCTGATCGACGGCACCTCTGGCCGCACCTACACGTTCTCTGAACTCTCCGACGCCATTCATCGGCTGGCCGGCGGACTGGCCGATCGCGGCTTCGGCCCGGGCAACACCCTTGCGTTGATGGCTCCCAACCTTCCCGAATACGCCATCGTCTTCCACGCCGTGGCGGTTGCCGGAGGCACCGTGACCACTATCAATCCGACATACGGGGCTGAGGAGGTGGCCTTCCAGTTGCGCGATGCCGGAGCCACCGAACTGGTGACGATCGGCATGTTTATCGACGTCGCGACGGCTGCGATCGCCGAGACGCCGATCACCGAGATCATCACGATCGACGCCGCCGATGGGACCACCCCACTCATGTCACTGCTGGCCGAACCGATCGGCCAAGTGCCGCTCGATCCAATGGAGTCGGTTGTGGTGCTTCCCTACTCATCGGGGACCACTGGGCTCCCCAAGGGAGTCATGCTCACCCACCACAACCTCGTGGCGAACATTGCCCAGTGCGACCACGCCATCGTCTACTCACCTGACGGCGAGGTCGCGCTCGCCTTCCTCCCGTTCTTCCACATCTACGGCATGCAAGTGCTCATGAACGGTCTGCTCGCCAACGGTGTCACGGTGGTGACTCTTCCAAGGTTCGATCTCGAGCAGGCGCTGGGCCTCGTTCAGCAGCATCGGATCACACGGCTCTTCGCCGTGCCACCGGTGGTGCTCGCGCTCGCCAAGCACCCGATCATCGATCAGTTCGATCTGTCGTCACTGACGCAGGTGTTCTCGGGCGCTGCACCGCTCGGAGCTGAAATCGCTCTTGAGGCGGCCGGCCGAATCGGCTGCGAGGTCGTGCAGGGCTATGGCATGACCGAGTTGTCCCCGGTCAGCCATACAACTCCTCCCGGAATGTTCAAGCCGGGAACATCTGGGGTCACCGTGTCGAACACCGAGAGTCGAATTGTCGATCCCGATACCGGCGAGGACCAACCGGTTGATGGCCGCGGCGAGCTGTGGGTGCGGGGCCCCCAGGTCATGAAGGGCTATCTCAACAATCCCGAGGCGACCGCGTCGACAATCGATGCGGATGGCTGGCTCCACACAGGCGATGTCGCCGTGATCGACGCCGAAGGTCACATGACGATCGTCGACCGGGTCAAGGAACTGATCAAGTACAAGGGATTCCAGGTGCCGCCAGCAGAGCTCGAGGCCTTGCTCGTCACCCATCCCGGCGTGATGGATGTCGCAGTGATCGGCATCGCCGACGACGAGGCTGGCGAACTTCCGAAAGCGTTCGTGGTCGCTGCTCCCGGTGCCGCACCGAGCGTTGAGGATCTCCAGGCCTTCGTGGCTGAGCACGTGGCCACGTACAAACAGATTCGGCTGGTTGAGTTCGTCGATGAGATCCCGAAGTCAGCGTCAGGCAAGATCCTGCGCCGAGTGCTTCGCGACCGCGGCTGACCGGCCGACGAGGAATTCGAGAACGTCGCAGCAAAAAAGCGCGAGACATCTCTGAGCAGGTCCTCTTGGACGACGTGCGGAACACACCGCACCCGAACGAGAGGACCCGAACATGAACATCCGTCGCATCGCCACGACATTCACCACCGGTGGCGTCATCTCCCTGCTGGCTGTTGGTGCGCTCGGGACTGGTTCCGCTCAGGCAGCACTCTGTCTTGAAGCCGGCCCCGACGGCCCACGAACCGTTCCCTGCCCAATCGAACTTTCCGCAGTTGAGTCAGCGGTTGCCGGCAACGCCGCATTCGACCGACTCCTCGACTCGCTTGCTGATATCACGCTCCCCGCGGGCCCCACCGATGGGAATGGCCAAGACGAGAGCCCCGAACCCGAGATGTGCGAACTGGTCCTCGCTGATGGCAGGGTCGCAGAGATTCCGTGCCGGATGGAACCGATCGGTGACATTGTCTTCAACCCGAACCCCGACACCGACGAGCCGCCCGCCGAGGAGAGCCCCGCCGCCCCCGAGGATGGCGGCGAGGTTGCTGACCACTCGATGACACCGGCAGACGAACCCGCCGCTGACGAGCCCGCCATCGACGAAGCCGCAGACGACGAGCCAAACACCGAGCAACCAAATACCAACGAGCCCGCCATCGACGAAGCCGCAGACGACGAGCCAAACACC
>JAQCGT010000190.1 GCA_027730505.1 Actinomycetota bacterium
CCGTCCTTGGGCGGAGGCAGCCGGTTCTCGTCGTCGAAGTTCCAGCGCCCACCAATGGGTTCGCCGTCGTCGTCGATCATCACCTGGAGCCGGCGGCGCTGCCAGCGGTAGAAGTCCTCAAGCAGCACCGACCCATCACGCCGCCGATTCGCATCGGCCCAGTCGGCGAACTCGTCCCGGTGACAAAGGAACTGATCGCTGCGAATGATCCTGAGCGGATACTGCGCGGCCAGCCGATCGATCAGCGCCTGCCCGGCCCGATTCATGGACTGCATCACGTCGATCCGCTCCGGTGAATGATCAGCGACGTGGCTGGCCAGCCCACTCGACATATCGGGGGCGATCCGCCAATCGACGGTGAACCCCTCAGCCATGAGATCGAGGGCGAATCGACGCATGGCGGTGAGGATCAGGTGCAGCCGCTGGCGGTGCCACGGAGCGCTGCGAACCTTGTCGAGGGCTACCACCATGAGCACCGTGGTGTCGGCGGGGGATGCTCCAGCCAGGTGGGCGAGTCGACGGCCCAACTGGTCGCCGAGAACCCAGACGGTTCGAGCAGAGGTGTCGCCCACCGCGCCACACTAGGTACCGTCCCGGTTGCCTGCCTCCCCGAGCGACGGCACACTCACCTCGATCATGGCCACCACATCAACGTCGAAATCCTCCGTGGGACGTCCCCTCGTCATCGTCGAGTCACCGGCGAAGGCGAAGACGATCTCGCAGTTCCTCGGTGACGAGTTCGTCGTGCGCGCCTCGGTGGGCCACGTGGCCGACCTGCCGTCGAAGGGTCTGGCCGTCGATGTCGACCGCGGCTTCGCCCCCACCTATGAGCTCACCGATCGTGGCCGTCAGGTGATCAAAGAGTTGAAAGCCGACCTGAAGAACGCCTCCGAGCTCTATCTCGCCACCGATGAGGACCGCGAGGGTGAGGCGATCTCGTGGCACCTGCTCGAGAACCTGAAGCCGAAGAAGGGCTTCCCGGTCAAGCGGATGGTTTTCCACGAGATCACCCGCAGCGCCATCGATCACGCGGTTGCGAATCCGCGCGAGATCGATCAAGGACTCGTCGATGCCGCCGAGACCCGCCGCATCCTCGATCGGCTCTATGGATATGAGGTGTCACCGATCCTGTGGCGCAAGGTGAACCGGGGCCTCTCGGCCGGCCGCGTGCAGAGTCCGTCAATTCGGCTCATCGTCGAGCGCGAACGCGAACGCATGGCCTTCGTCACGGCCGGCTACTGGTCAATCGAACTCGATGCTGCGACCAGCCCGCGCTTCACCGCCAAACTCGTCGCCGTCGACGGCATCAAGGTTGCTTCCGGCAAAGACTTCGGTGCTGACGGCCATCCGACCGATCGGGTTGTTGCACTCGACGAGTCGCGGGCGACGGCGATCGCCGATGGCCTCACCGATGTTGCCGTCACCGTGCGGTCGGTCGACACCAAGCCGTATCGCTCGTCGCCGAAGGCACCGTTCATGACGTCGACCCTGCAACAGGAGGGCGGACGTCGCCTCCGACTGTCGTCATCGCAGGTGATGCGGGTGGCTCAGGGCCTCTACGAGCGAGGCTTCATCACCTATATGCGTACCGACAGCGTGGCGCTGTCCGACGAGGCGATGAGCGCTACCCGCGACACGATCCGCAACGTCTACGGCGAGCAGTTCCTCTCCGACAAAGTGCGCCACTATGCCTCGAAATCGAAGAATGCCCAAGAGGCTCACGAGGCGATCCGGCCCACCACGCCGTTCCGCAACCCGCAGAGCATCTCGTCTGAGCTCGATCGTCAAGAGCTTGCGCTCTACACACTGATCTGGCAACGCACGCTCGCATCGCAGATGGCCGATGCCCGCGGCACCACCTTGAGCCTGCGACTCGGCGCCGTGTCAGCTCACGAGTCAACCGACTGCGAGTTCTCGGCGAGTGGCACCACCATCGAGTTCCCGGGCCACCGGGCGGTGCTCTCCGCTCCCTCAGACGACGATGAGAGCACCGAGGATGCCGATGAGGCGTTGTTGCCCGCCCTCGCTGTCGGCGACACGGTGCCCGCCGAGGCGTTCCGCCCGGACGGGCACACCACCACGCCGCCCGCCCGCTACACCGAGGCGAGCCTCGTGAAAAAGCTCGAGGAGCTCGGCATCGGCCGACCCTCGACGTGGGCATCGATCATTCAGACAATCCAAGACCGCGGCTACGTCTGGAAGAAGGGCCAAGCCCTCGTCCCGACGTGGACCGCATTCGCCGTGGTCGGTCTGCTCGAACATCACTTCACCGATCTCGTCGACTACGAACTCACCGCCAAGATCGAAGAAGACCTCGACGACATCGCCGGCAACCGCTTGCACAAGGTCGACTGGCTCACTCGCTTCTACTTCGGCGACACCGCGCTGCCCGGTCTGAAGAAACTCGTCGAGGAAAACCTCGACCAGATCGACGCCGCTGCCATCAACTCGTTCCCGATCGGCCACGATTCCGATGGTGTCGAAATCGTCGCCAAACCCGGCAAGTACGGGCCGTACATCAAGCGCGGCGAGGACACCGCCAGCATCCCCGACGATCTGCCACCGGACGAGTTGACCATCGATGAAGCGATCCGACTGCTGTCACTGCCAAAGAGCGACGAGCCGATCGGTCAACTCGCCGGACTCCCGGTGTATGCCAAGAACGGCCGATACGGGCCATACGTGCAATGGGGCGACCCCGACAATCTCCCGCCC
>JAQCGT010000191.1 GCA_027730505.1 Actinomycetota bacterium
TCTCGATCACCCGGCAGCCTGATGTGGGCGACCCTGCCCGTGGTGCCACCCGCCTCAGGCCACACCACAGCAGCGAAGAGCGTTCCGGGCCTCATCCCATCTTGGGAGTCAGGACCTGCGACACCGGTGAGTGCCAAACCAACGTCGGCACTGGTAACCCGCCGCACACCGTGCGCCATCGCCAACGCGGCTTCCTCGGTCACGACTGGCCCTTCTGGGACGTCGAGAAGATCGAACTTCACCTCGCTTGCATATGAGACGATTCCTCCACGAAGGACCTTGCTCGCTCCTGGCACTGCGGTCAGTCGACCAGTCACGAGGCCGCCGGTGACCGACTCGGCCACTCCGAGCGTCCACCCCCGATCGGCGAGCATCGAGAGCACCACCGACTCCATGGTCTGGTCGTCGACACCGAACACCTGCGACCCGAGTATCGACCGGATTCGCTCCTCCCACGGCAAAAGCAGCGCTTCCGCCGCTCGACGGTCTTCAGCGCGGGCGGTCAGCCGAACCTTCAGCCCCTCCCAGCCGCTAGCGAGAAACGCCAGCGTCGGGTTTCCCGCACGATCGAGATCGGCGATCACGCCATCAAGCCGCTCGTTCAGGCCGCTCTCGCTCTCACCCCACGTGCGCAGAGTGCGGCTGGCGATCGTCCACTGCTCCCCCGAACGACTCTGGAGATCGGGAAGTATCGCCCGCTCGAACATGTCGCGTAATTCGTGAGGCACGCCGGGAACGGCGTAGATCACTCGCTCGACCGGCCCACGATCTGTCTCGACGGTGACCGGACAGATCAGTCCGGGAGCAGTGCCGCGGGTTTGCTCAATGATCTGCGCGCCGACGGGAACCATCGCCTGACGGAGATTGTTCTCAGGCATCGGGCGATTCCGCGAACTGAACATGTGCCTGATCACGTCGGCGACATCATCATCAAGGACAAGGTCGACTCCCATCACCGAAGCAATGGCCTCCCGCGTCAGGTCATCGTGGGTCGGTCCGAGGCCACCGCAGATGATGACGGCGTCGGCCTCGCGGACCATTCGACCCAGGTGCCCGATGATGCGCTCGACGTTGTCCCCGACCTTCACCTGGCTGAGCGAGTCGAACCCGTGCAATGCCAGGTTCTCACCGAGCCACGACGAATTGGTGTCGATGATCTGGCCGAGCAGCAGTTCGGTTCCGACAGCAAGCACGTCACAGCGCATCCACAGCCTCCTTCGATCCAGCTCGACTCGCCATCAGATACTGGGCCCCACTGACAAGAGCGAGCGATACTGCCAGCCAGAGCAGTCCGTTCCACAGCCACCGATGATCGACTGCGAACCACGGCCACAGGGCAAAGCCCACGGCGAGTTGTTGCACAAAGGTCTTGTACTTGGCGATCTTTGAGGCCGGCACGCTGATGCCCTTCGAACCCACGAGGATTCGAAAGACGCTGATCACGAGTTCTCGGCCGGCGATGAGCGCAACGGGGAGCAGCCAGAAGACCTCACGCCCGACGAGTGTGAACATGGCACCCAGTACGAGCACCTTGTCGGCGAGCGGATCCAGGAACGCCCCCGAGGCGGTCGTTCCGTGTCGACGTGCGATCCATCCGTCAATGCCATCCGACAGGCTCAGCACGAACCACAGGCCGAAAGCGACCCATGAGCCCCTTGGATGGTCGGGAATCACAAGGAACATCACCGGCGAGAGCACCAGTCGTCCCGCAGTGATCGCGTTCGCCCAGGTGGCGAGAGCATTGGGATCGACCGGCATCAGGACATCATCGCCGCATCGGGGTCGTCGGGAACGAATCCGCCCTCGGCGATGAGATCGGGACCGTTGGCATCGACGATCGTCACGATTGCCTCGTCGCCGACGACCAAGTCGGGTGCGAGATGGATCACTCCATCGATTTCCGGCGCCTCATAATGGCTACGGCCGATCCCGACCTCATCGACAAGCACGGCGAGATCGGTGCCGATGAGCGCATCACGACGCTCGGCAGTGATGCCGTCCTGTAGCTCGCGCAGTTCGGCGAGTCGCTCAGCCATGAGCCCCTCTGGAACGTGGCCATCGAGTGACATGGCGTGCGTGCCCTCCTCGGGGCTGAACGAGAAAAAGCCACACCAGTCGAGTTGCGCCTCTTGGACGAAACGTAACAATTGATCGTGGTCTTCCTCGGTCTCCCCCGGGTAGCCGACGATGAAGTTCGACCGCATGGCGGCGTCGGACTGGCGTGCCCTGATCGTTTGGATTCGCTCGAGGAACCGATCGCCGTCACCCCATCGGCGCATGCGGCGCAATAGCGGACGACTCACATGCTGGAGCGACAGGTCGAAGTAGGGCACCCCAGAGTCGAGGATCACATCGATCAATGCATCGTTGAGGTCACTCGGATAGAGATACAGAAGCCGAACACGGTCGACCAGATCGCCGACTGCCTTCACAAGCGGCACGATCGAACCGGCTCCGAGTTCGTCGGGGCGATCGGTCCCGTACGAGGCAAGGTCTTGTGCCACTAAGACGATCTCACGGGCTTGCAGCGCCTCGACCTCGTCGAGAATCGACTGGACATCACGACTCCGTTGGGGACCTCGAAACGAGGGGATGGCACAGAAGCCGCAGGATCGGTTGCAACCCTCTGCGACCTTCACATAAGCCCATGGGCGCGCCGAAGCGGGTCGTGGCAGGTTG
>JAQCGT010000192.1 GCA_027730505.1 Actinomycetota bacterium
AACGTGCGTGGGGCGTGTGATGCGGTGGGTCGCGATCCGTCGTCGTTGGTGTATTCGGTTGCGCTGGTGGCCTGTGTTGGCGCTGATGAGACCGAGTTCGCGCGGCGGGCCACGGCGATCGGTCGGGAGCCTGAGGAGTTGCGGTTGAACGGTGTGGCGGGCACGCCGGCTGAAGCAGCGGAGACAGTGGCGCGTTGGCGTGCGGCGGGTGCCGAGCGGGTGTATCTGCAGGTGCTCGATCTCGGCGATCTGGATCATCTCGATCTGATTGCCGCGATGCTTCCCGACTGACAGTTGTCTCCCGAGGTGGTCCGTTACCCAGCAGCGGTGCGGTCGATGCACATCTGACTCGTGACGTCTTTGGGGCCATTGACACGACGTATGACATTTCGTGATACTCACTTCATGTCGACGTTGATCTCGTTCCGTCTTGACGATGATGCAGCCCGAGCGCTGCGTTGGCTCCAGGACGCGGGCTTTGGTCGCTCCGAGGCGATCCGCCAGGCGTTGGTGTCGATGATGCGAGATCAGCAGCGACGCCAGGCGATGGCCGACGAATTGCTGGCACTCGATCACGATCCTGACGATCTGGCGGAGCGACGTGAGATTGGGACCTTCATGGCTCAGTTCGAGCCGGGTACCTGATGCGACGTGGCGATGTCATCCGACTTCGGCCTCGGGGTCGATCGGGGCATGAGCAGCAAGGCGCTCGATATGCCGTCATCGTGCAGTCGGACGCGCTGATGCGACTGTCGACGGTGATCGTGGCGCCGACGTCGACGGTTGTGCGACCGGCCGGCTCACGGCCGTTGATTTCCGTCGATGGCATTTCGACTCGCGTGCTCGTCGAACAGATGGTGACCATCGATGCGTCGTTCGCCACCGACGTGGTCGACCACCTCGGTCTCGAAGATCTTTGGGCGGTCGATGACGCGATGTCGTTCGTACTCGGACTCGCCTGACGGGTTGATCTGACCCTGTCCGGATCAGGTGCCGGGTTTGTCGCGACGGTCTCGAAGCAGCACTTCTTGTGCGACGGTGGCAACGTGTTCGCCGTCGGCGGTGAACACGTGGCCGAGAGCGAGTCCTCGGCTGGCGGTGAAGTGGTGACACGTGACGTCGTGGAGGTGCCAGACGTCGCTGCGCATCGGACGATGGAACCAGATGGTGTGGTCGAGGCTCACGCCGAACCAGTGCTCCTTGTCGATACCGGTGGCTTCGACCGCAGCGGATCGCACGGTGTCGGTGGCGAGGTCATCTGAGGTGTAGGCGAGCCAGCACAGGTGCTTGAGTTGCTCGTCGGCGGCATCGTCGAGGTTCTCGATCGGTTCGTTCACTTTGATCCATGCGGCGGTGCGTCCGGCGCCGGTGCGTTCACTTCTCGCGAGGTCAGCAACGGGGATGAAGCACCGATCGAAACGACGGGTGAATGAGGTCTGTTCGAGCACATCGGGTGGGGGCACGGTCGGCATCTCAACGGTTTGCACGTCAGGACCACCAGCGGGGCGTTGGTATGAGCATTCGGCGTTGAGGATCGCACCGATGGCTTGGCGGGCGACGACGCGTCTGGTGAGGAACGACCGGCCGTTGCGGATGCGATCGACTTCGTAGCGCACGGGTTCGGTGTGGTCACCGGGTCGAATGAAGTACGCACGGATCGAGTGCGGCCGGAAGTCAGGATCGGCGGTCAGTGATGCTGCTCGCAACGCTTGAGCGACGATCTGGCCGCCGTAGAGACCGCCCCATGGATAGCGGGGTCCGGTGCCGACGAAGGTGTCGTTTCCGTGTGGGGTGAGTTCGAACATCGCTGCATCCTCGCCGCTTCGGCCTGCGCCCGCAACGGCATCAGTGGAATGACAAATGTCCCTTGATGGCCAACCTGAATCGGCTTCTACCCAAATGGTTTACAGACAATTTCTCAAATGAAGTACATCTCAACTTCTCACAAAGGGAATATGTTTGTATAGTCGTACCCCATGGCTAACAGGTCTTCAAGCAACACCAAGAATGGTATGAGCGACGAGCACAAGGCCGCGTTGGCCCAAGGTCGACACGAGAGCCGTGTGGTTCGTGATTATCTCGAAGCGCTTCGCTCCTCGAAGCCGAAGCGGGGTCGTAAGCGCACCGCTGAAAGCATTCAGAAGCGCCTGGCCAAGATCGAGAGCGAGCTGGCTGCTGCCGATCCGCTCACCGAGCTGCTTCTCCTGCAGGAGCGCCGTGATCTGCAAGACGAGTTCGAGGCTCTCGGCTCTGGGGCCGACGTGAACGCTGCTGAAGATGAATTCGTTGCTGTGGCGAGGTCATACAGCCAGCGTCGTCATATCTCGTATGCCACTTGGCGTGAGATCGGCGTTGACGCGGCGGTCCTCAAGCGCGCCGGCGTTCCCCGTTCGCTCTGATTCTCCAACCGCTCAGGATCTGTTACGGCGCGTCCGCTCTGCGGGCGCGCCGTTTCACTTTTGAATTGCGGCAAGCGCCTCAAACGTCCGATCGATATTCACAAGCGAACTTTCAAGGTTGAAAGCAGCGTCGAAGTCGACGGCTCCATTGAGCGCTTGAATCTCCGCATCGGCCTCGAGTAGGCCACGAAACGACCGACGCTCGTCCCACGCCTTCATGGCGTTGCGCTGCACCACCCGGTAGGCGTCATCACGGGTCAAGCCCGCCGAGA
>JAQCGT010000046.1 GCA_027730505.1 Actinomycetota bacterium
TCATCGACGCCGCGTAGTCGCTGCGGGTGACAAGCGCAATCGCATGCGATCCGAGCGAGCCGGCGGTGGTGAGAAGCGCCCAGGACGAATCAAGTAGCGCAGCGATCACCCCGGTTGAGCAACGCCAGTCGTAGACACCACGCCAACCCGAAACCACACCGTTCGCACCAGCGACCACAGTTGCCGGAACACCGAGTCCGATGAGCGACCCGGCAGCGGAGCCGACAAGGGCACCACCAGCTCCGACGACACCCGCCTCAACCAGGCGACGGATCACCGTTCGCGCATCTTGGCGAGCAGCCGCAGGATCTCGAGATACAGCCACACGACGGTGACCAGGATCCCGAATCCAGCGAACCATTCGAAGTGCTTGGGGAGGCCCTGAGCAGCACCCTTCTCGATGAAGTCGAAGTCGAGGGCCAGGTTGAACGCCGCCAAACCGGCAACAACCAAGCTGAACCCGATCGACAGGCCGCTCGAACTCGACAAGAACGAGACGGAGCCGCCGAAGAGACTGATGATGAACGAAATGCCGTAGAACACCATCACGCCCATCGTCGCCGCCATGACGATGCGACGGAATCGGTCGGTAACCCTCACGATGCCCGTCGCGTACAGCACGAGCATCGCCGCCACCACGGCCACAGTCGCCCCGGCTGCCTGAATGACGATCCCGTCGTAGAAGGTCTCGAACATCCGCGAAATCGCACCGACGAAAATGCCCTCAGCCAACGCATAGATCGGGGCGAGGATGCGGGCCAGATGCGGCTTGAACATGAGCAGGATCGCGAGCCCGAAGCCGACGATCACGCCGACCATCGCCGCTCCCGGAACGCCGTAGGCGATAGTGCCATCGGCGGCCACATCCGGACTTCCCGTCATCAGCCAGCCGACCGTCGCGGAGGCCAGTAGCAACACCAACAGAACGGCAGTGGCGGACACCGATCCACCGACGGTCATCCGTGACGTCGGGGGCGCTGGCCAAGCCGAGATGGGCCCATCGCTGACCGGCGGCGCCCAGTTGTTGAGGACTCGATCGTTGAGAACCGGATTTGACATGAAAAGCATTGTACTGGAACCAGAAAGAAGGACTTGGGCAGGTGGTTCAAGCCGTATCAGTGGGTATCGTGACGAACGTCTCATCCGCCGTCTGACACACCTACGAAGGGAGCCGGAGTGGCCAAGGATCGTGTCGATCGGGACGACGAAGATCTCGTCCGCCTGTACCTCACCGATATCGGGCAGTACACGCTGCTCACCAAGGACGACGAGGTACGTCTGGCAAAGGAGATTGAAGCCGGCAAAGAGGCCATCGAGCTCCTCGATGCCGGTGGGAAGGCCCTCACGCCGAACAAGAAGCGTGAACTCAGGCGTACGGCCCGCCGTGGCGAGGAAGCAGAGCGCCAGTTCGTCCAATCGAACCTCAGGCTCGTGGTGTCGATCGCGAAGAAGTACCAGGCATCGGGCTTGCCCTTGCTCGACCTCATCCAAGAGGGCAACCTCGGCCTCATGCACGCCGTCGAGAAGTTCGACTGGCGCAAGGGTTTCAAGTTCTCCACCTACGCCACCTGGTGGATCCGACAGGCCATCACCCGCGGCATCGCCAATACCGGCCGCACCATTCGACTGCCGGTCCACGCTGGCGACACCCTTGCGCGTCTGCAGAAGGCCCGCTCACGGCTCGAATTGAAGTACGGCCGACCCGCAACCTTGGCCGAGTTGGCCAAGGAGGTCGAGATGCCCGAGGACAAGGTGACCGAAGCGCTCCGATTCGCCGCTGAACCGTTGTCGCTGTCCGAGCCCTTGCGCGAGGACGGCGACGCCGAACTCGGCGACGTGGTCGAGGACCGTTCGGCTGAGTCGCCCTTCGAGGTTGCAGCAACAGCGCTCCTGCCCGAGGAGATCGCCCGGCTGCTCGCCCCACTTGACGAGCGCGAACGCGAGATTCTGAAGCTGCGATTCGGCCTCGACCGTGGCGAGCCACGGACGCTCGAAGAAGTGGGTGAGCACTTCAACCTCACCCGTGAGCGCATCCGTCAGATCGAGGCGAGGGCGATGTCGAAGCTTCGCCACCCCTCGAGCGACACTGGCGCTCGCGACCTGCTGGCCGTCTGAGTCAGCCCATCTGAAGGAACTCGACGAGGTTTCCGTCGGGGTCCGTGACGATTGCGATCGTCACCTTGGGTCGCAGTTCCACAACCGGTGTGACCACGGTGACCCCTGCCGCCACGCAGGCGTCGACGACCTCGTGGATGTTCGACATGTGGATGGTGAAGTAGCGATAACCCGTTGCCGCTTCGATGCCGCCCGAGGCGGCACGGCTCTCCGGTGTCGAATCGAAGCAGACGAGCTTGATCAGCGAGTCACCGCAGCGCAGACGGTGCATCGTTCCGCCACCGCCGATCGGCATTGGCATGTCGCCCTCGTGGACCATGCCGAGAAGATCGCGGTAAAAGGCGAGTGACCGTTCCGAATCGGAGATGACGATCCCGAGGTCGATCGCCCGTTGCTGATGTTCGATTGCCATGCCAGCACCATAGGCGACCTAGTTTCTGGGCATGCAGTTCACTGCCGAACATCACGAGTTCCGCTCTGTCGTCCGATCATTCATCGAGAACGAGGTGAACCCACACATTCCCGAGTGGGAGGCGGCAGGCATGATGCCCCTCCACGAGGTCTTCTCAAAGATGGGCGACCTCGGATTCTTGGGCCTCGAATACGAACCTGAGTTCGGTGGCCAACGCGCCGACCATCTGTTCACGGTGATCCTCGCCGAGGAGTTCGGGCGCTGCGACCACGGATCGCTGCCGATGGCCCTGGGCGTCCAGGTCGACATGGCCACCCCATCGCTTGCATCGTTCGGCACGCCCGAACAGAAGTCGACGTATCTCAAGCCGGCGCTCGAAGGCCGCATGGTCTGTTCGATCGCCGTGAGTGAGCCCGATGCCGGATCAGACGTAGCCGGGATTCGGACCCGGGCCGAACGCGACGGTGACCAGTGGGTCATCAACGGCTCGAAGATGTGGATCACCAACAGCCTTCAGGCCGACTGGCTCTGTCTGCTCGCTCGCACCTCCGATGAGGGCGGCTACCACGGCATGAGCCAGATCATCGTCCCGACGAGTGCTCCCGGCTTTTCGGTGTCGAAGAAACTCGACAAGTTGGGGATGCGCGCCTCTGATACTGGACTGTTGTCATTCGACGACTGCCGGGTTCCCCTGGCCAACACCATCGGTGAGGTTGGTCGCGGCTTCCAGCAGCAGATGACCCAATTCGTGGTGGAACGCATGTGGGCCGCTTACTCGACCGTTGGCGCGTGCGAATTGGCGCTCGAGCGCACCGCCCAGTATCTGCGCGAGCGCCACGCATTCGGTCGTCCACTGCTCGCGAACCAGCATCTCCAGTACACCCTTGCAGAGCTGTCCGCCGAGGTCGACATGCTCCGCACGTACAACTACTCGATCGCAGCGGCCTACCAGCGTGGTGAAGACACCACCCGACAGGCGACGATCGCCAAGCTCACCGCCGGACGGCTGATCCGCCGTGTCGCCGACACCTGCCTGCAGTACCACGGAGGCATGGGCTACGTCGAGGAGACCTGGACCGCCCGGTTCTTCCGCGACAACCGCCTGTCGTCGATCGGCGGCGGCGCCGACGAAGTGATGCTCCAGGTGCTCGCCCGCATGGACGGCTTCACGGCCTGAGCGACACCGGCAGCGAAGCCACGCTCCTCGAGAGCAGCGTCTCGGGGAACACCACCCGAGCCGGGTCGTGACTCATCTCCGGGAATCGTCTGACCAGAGTGCCGATGGCGATCTCGGCCTCCAGTCGTGCAAGGGCGGCGCCGAGACAGAAGTGGATGCCATAGCCGAACCCGAGATGGCTCCGCGAGTTCGCCCGAGCCAGGTCGAGTTGATCAGGATCATCGAACACCGACGGATCGCGGTTGGCCGCCATCACCCCCAAGAACACGGTCTGGCCGGGCTCGAACGACTCGCCACCGCGCTCATGCGCCTCGCCGACCACACGAACCATGACCTTCGTCGAACCGTCGAAGCGGTGCAGTTCCTCCACCGCCTGGCCAATGAGGTCTGGTGCATCGATGAGTCGACGACGCTCGTCCGGGTGTGACATCAACGAGCGCATCGAGTTCGACACCAACGTCGTCGTGGTCTCATGACCACCGAAGAGCAACATCGTGCACGCACCCACCAGCTCATCAGCTGCGAGCCCGGCGCCATCGGGGTCGTCCTCGGTCACCGCAATCAGCGCCGACACCAGGTTGTCTTCAGGGTGCGATCGATATCGCTCGATCAACTCGGCGAAGTAGTTCGAGAAGCGTTCGCTACCAGCTGCTGCCACCGCAGCCCGACCGGCACGGTCAGGGCTGCCGAACACGATCGCTGACAACTGGTCGCTCCAGTGCTTGAAATCCTCCCGGTCCTCAGCGGGCACGCCCAACAACTCGGCGATGACGATTGCCGGCAGCGGGAAGGTGAAGTCAGTGAGCAGGTCGACCTCGTCACGTCTCGAGATCTCATCGCAGAGTTCGTCGACGATTGCCGTGATGCGTGGACGAAGTCCCGCCAAGCGGGCCGGGGTGAACGCACGTCGCAGCGGCTCACGCAGCCGCGTGTGATCCGGGGGATCATGAAAGACCATCCAGCCTCGGAGCAACTCGATCGTCGCCCCGAGGGTGTCACGGTTGGCGGCGCTGAGTCGCCGCTCCATCGGGGTCAGCCGGTCGCTCGATAACCGCAGGTCGCGGAATCCCTCGTTGACTGCGCCATGTTCGGCAACGATCCAGGCCCGATGGCGCTCGAGCCAGACCGGGCGCCCATGCGACCGGAGTTCGGCGAATGCCGGATGCGGATCTCGCACCACCGCTGGATCGAGCAGATCGATATCACTCGAGATCATCGGTCGCCTCCGAGGAGCGCTACAACACACGCGTTGCCGTCAACACCGGCTGCGCCGCCGCCCATCGTCTCGAGCAATGCCGTTCGCGCCCCATCGACCTGACGTCGACCCGACTGCGATCGCAGCTGCCACACCAACTCGGCAGCCTGAGCAAGGCCGGTTGCGCCGAGCGGATGCCCGCGCGAGAGCAGTCCGCCGCTCGGATTGATCGGCAGGCGACCACCGAGCGCGGTCACTCCCTCAGCGGCGAGTCTGCCAGCCATGCCCGGCTCAGCGAGCCCGAGGGCTTCGGTGGTCAGGATCTCACCGATAGTGAAGGCATCATGCATCTCAGCGACATCGACATCGTCGGGTCCACGACCCGACGCCTCCCATACCGCAGATGCGGCGGCAGAAACAGTCCGCATACTCCACGGTTCATCGCTGCCCGACTCCCAGGCTGGGCCCGATACGAACGAACTCGCCAAGATCGGGACACCCCCTTCGGTTCCGTCACCCACGATCACCGCAGCGGCGCCATCGGTCATGGGACAACATTGCAAGAGCGTGAGCGGACCGGCGATGGGACGAGACGCGAGCACCTGCTCGACCGAGGGTGGCGCACCGCTCAGATGGGCGCGTTCGTTCATCGATCCGGCGAACTTGTTCTTCACCGCGATGTGGGCGAGCACTGCGGGATCGAGTCCGTGTTCCGCCAGGTATCGGTTCGCCTGCAGGGCGTACAACGCCGGCAGTGCTAGGCCAGAACGACCCTCAGGGTCAGTCGGCTCCGGAACGATCGGGCCATCGAACACCACGGACAACTGCTCGACCCCGACGGCGAGCACCCGGCGGTGCATTCCGGTGCGCACAGCGCGCTGAGCCTCGTGCAGGGCCACCGTCCCGCTCGCACATGCCGCCTCGATCCGGTACACGGGGATGCCCGCTAACCCGACGCCAGCGAGTACACGATTGGCAATGCCTGCCGGACCGAACACTGAACCCACATAGGCCGCGTCGATGTCACCGGGGCGAAGCGCGGCATCATCGAGGGCTTCCACTATCGCGGTGTGGGCGAGCGATTCAATCCGCGCCGTCGGGAACCGCCCGAAGGCCGATGTGCCGACACCGACGATCGACGGATTCATGACTCCACCACCACATCGCCATCGTCGGTGCCAACGATGCGCACCCGAGTGCCAGGAGGGACCTCGCCCGTGGGTCGAACGGTGACGAGCACCCGTGGTCCGTCATCGAGGTCGACTTGGGCCAGAGTGAACGGGGGCTCACGGTGCCCCACCGCCAGATGCACATCAGCCGACGACCAGACAATGCCACCTGGTCCGAAGCGCTCCGACACGCAGACACCGAGACATGCGGGACACCGCTCACGCTGCCACGCATCGGGTCGAGTGCATCCCGTGCAGCGACTGCCAACGACGACATCGCCATCCACGAGAGGACGCGGATCTGCTGGCTCGACCGTTACCGAAGGCATCCCTCCACCATAGAGTCGACTGGCATGGACGTGCGAAGCCTCATGCGCCAATCTGCCACGCTCAACGCCAGCCGCACCGCCGTGGTCCATGTGTCGGAGTCGGGGACGCGTCGTCTCGACTTCGCCGAAGCATGGTCACGCGGGCTCAGAATGGCAAACGCCCTCGCCGACCTGGGCCTTCAGCCCGGTGATCGGATCGGAGTGCTCGAGGACAACTCGATCGGCGCGCAGGATTTCTTCGCCGGCGCCGCCGCCGGAGGCTTTGTGCGGGTTCCGCTTTACGCCCGCAACGCGCCGGAAAGCCACCACCACATGCTCGACCACACGGGCTGTCGAGCGGTGGTGGTCGCTGGTCACTACGCATCCGAGATCGAGTCGCTGCGGGCATCGCTGCCCCATCTCGAGCACGTCATCGTCAGGGGTGATGACTACGAGGATTGGCTGGCCGGCTTCCCCGACACCGACCCCGAAGCACCCATCGAGCCCGACGACTGGTACATCATCCGCCACACCGGCGGCACCACTGGCAAGCCGAAGGGAGTGGCGTACAGCCACCGTTCCTGGCTCGCGGCGGGACGCGACTGGTTCTACAACTTCCCGCCGATGATCGCCGGGGAGTCATGTCTGCACGTCGGTCCGATCTCCCACGGCTCGGGCTACCTCTACACCCCGACGTGGCTGAGCGGTGGCACCAACGTCATGCTCGACCATTTCGATCCGGCCGAGACCATCGAGGTCATCGAGCGCGAGCGGATTGGGTACATGTTCGCCGTTCCCGCCATGCTCAACGCCCTCGCCCGCCAACCCGGGGCCACCGATCGCGACTTCTCGGCACTCAAGGTGATCCAGATCGGCGGGGCGCCGATCGCCGACGAGACGGCGCTCCTGGCCCGAGACGTGTTCGGGATGGTGCTCTATCAGGGATACGGACAGACCGAGGCGGTTCCGGTATGCATGATGGGCCCCGAGGAATGGTTCTCCGAGGTCCCCGGATCGAACCCTCTTCGATCCACCGGTCGGGCCTTGCCGTTTGCTCTGCTCGACATCCGCGATCCCGACGATCCGACGGTGTCGCTCGAGATCGGTGCCGAAGGCGAGATCGCCATCCGCTGCGACGGCCAGATGACGGGGTTCTGGGACAACGATGACGCCACCGCCGAACGCATGACCCCCGACGGCTTCGTGCTGACGGGCGACATCGGGCGACTCGACTCGAACGGCTATCTCTACGTGCTCGATCGCAAGGACGACATGATCATCTCCGGCGGTTTCAACATCTGGCCCGCCGAACTCGAGAACGTGATCGCTGACCATCCCGACGTCACCGAGGTGGCCGTCTTCGCCGCGCCGCACGATCGCTGGGGCGAGACCCCGGCCGCCGTCTGCGTGGTGAGCAGCGACCCTGACGATGCTGAACGCGAGCGCATCGCCGGCGAGATACGAGACATGTGCGCCGAGCGACTCGGCTCGTACAAGAAGCCCGGCGTCGTCGAGGTGCGCACTGAACCATTGCCGAAGAGTCCTGTTGGCAAGGTGCAACGACGAAGCCTGCGCGAGCCCTATTGGGCGGGGATGGATCGTCGGGTCGGTGGCACGTGAACGACGTCCTGTTCTTGACCGACACCGTTGCGCGGCGTCGCGGCGCCGAGATCCGACAGGCAGCCCCGGCGATGGAACTGCTCGAACTGACCGGCGAGACTCTGCCCGACCAGGCTGATCTCGACCGGATAACCCATGCGTTCTTCTCGGCCGATGCGTGGCCTGATCGCGGCACTCTGTTTCTGAAGGCCTGTATGTCGGCGCCCAACCTGCGCTGGATGCACAACTTCTCGGCAGGCTCTGATGCCCCCGTGTTCGCACGATTCGCCGAACGAGGGGTCAGCCTCGGATTCACCCCCGGCGGTTCCGCTCCGTCAATCGCGCAGACCGTGATGTTGATGGTGCTCGCTCTCGTGCGCGGGTTGCCCGAATTGATCGACGCCCAACGGCGGCGCTCGTGGGAGCCGGCTGTCACTCGTGATCTCGGTGACCTCACCATCGGCATTCTCGGTATGGGTTCGATCGGGGCCGAGACCGCTCGCCTGATCACCCCCACCGGAGCGAGGGTGATCGGAATCCGCCGGACTCCCACCGGCGACGAACCGTGCGAGACATGGCCCGAGGATCGGCGCGATGAGTTGTTGGCTCTCGCCGACGTGGTGATCTCATCGATGCCACTGACCGACACCACCCGCCGGTCGATCTCGGCTCGAGAGTTTGAACTCATGCGTGCCGGCTCGATCTTCGTCAACGTCGGACGCGGTGAGTGTGTCGTCGAGGCCGATCTGATTGCTGCTCTCCAGTCCGGGCACCTCGCTGGAGCTGGGCTCGACGTCTTCGCCGTTGAGCCACTCCCCGCTGAGAGCCCGCTGTGGTCGATGGACCGCGTCATCGTGTCGCCCCACGCCTCTGGTCTCACCGAGCGCTCGACCCGTCGGGCTGAGGACGCGTTCTTGGAGCAGTTGGCGCGAACGGTGTGACGGCGGTGGCGACAGGCCGTGGGTGGGCGTCCACCCTCAACGCATGTTCACCCTGTGCTGGTCGCCCAAAGGCGGTTCGGGAACCACGGTCGCTGCGGCAACCCTCGCCCTCAACGCAACGACGTCGGTTCTCATCGACCTCGCAGGCGACGCACCCGCTGCGCTCGGGGTGTCGGCAGGCTCTGAGGGAATCCTGGACTGGATGCGATCAGACACCGATCCATTGCGGCTCGACGACCTATGCATCGAGATCGATTCCGATCATCACCTGATATGTGCTGGCCGACCCGGGAGCGTGCCGGCTCGCCGATGGGCGGTGCTCGCCGACCATCTGGCGTCGATCGACGCCTCCGACGTCGTCGTCGACGCAGGCACGATCAATCGGCCACCCAGCGTGCTCAGCGAGCGGGCCGACCGACGATTGATGGTGCTGCGTCCCTGCTACGTCGCATTACGCCGCGCTCATGAGAGTGCCGTCGTTCCCGACGGGGTGATTCTCCTCGATGAGCCAGGGAGGGCTCTGACCGCCACCGACGTCGAGCGTTGCATCGGTGCACCCGTCCTGGCCGAGGTGATGGTCGACCCATCGGTCGCGAGGGCGGTCGATGCCGGACTCCTCGCCGTGCGCGCACCTCGCTCGCTCATTCCAATCGCCAAGTTGGCCGCTTCGTGATCGATCCGGTCGACTCGATCGTCGCCGACATCGATCTCCGACCCGGATCGACCGCCTCCCAGATGCGCCGATGTGCGGAGAATGCCGTCTCGCGCCGCCTGCCACTCGCGACCGATAACGAACGTGCTGCGATGGTCAACGCTGTCACCGATCGACTCCTCGGAGTCGGGCCAATCCAACGGCTCCTTCGTGACGATGGCATCGACGAGGTGATCGTCCATGCCGGCAGCGGCCTATGGATCGACCGGGCCGGTCAACTCGAGCATCTCGGCACAATCGCCGAGGGTGAGGTCACGCGATTCCTCGAACGCGCCCTCGCTCCGATCGGCCGACGGCTCGACCGCAGCACACCAATGGTCGACGCCCGACTGCCTGATGGCACACGCCTGTGCGCTGTGGTCGAACCGGTGGCGGTTGCCGGCACCGAACTGACCCTGCGCCGACATCGGCCGAACACCTTCACGCTCGAGGACTTCTGTGGCAGCGACGTGGCTGGTGTCATCATCGATCTGCTCGACCGACGAGCCAACATCGTGGTCACCGGAGCGACCAGTTCGGGAAAGACGTCGATGCTGGCGGCAATGATGGCTCGGTGTCTTGACGGGGGCGACCGAGTGGTGCTCCTCGAGGACACCGCCGAAATCTCCGCCAACGGACACCTCGTACGGTTCGAGGCACGCCCGGCCAATGCCGAGGGAACCCGCCCGGTGCCGCTCGACGATCTGCTGGTGACAGCACTCCGCATGCGTCCCGACCGTCTGGTGGTGGGCGAGATCCGAGGTGATGAGATCGCAACGCTGGTCCAGGCGCTCAACACCGGACACGACGGGTCGATGGCCACTTGCCACGCCAACGGACCGGTCGACGCGCTCAACCGTTTGGCACAGTTGGTGTTGCGCACCACGGCGGGCTGGCCGATGCCAGCGATCGTCGAACAACTACACCGCTCAATCGATGCCGTGATTCACCTCGGCCGCGGCAGCGATGGACACCGCAACGTGGTCAGCATCGCCGAGCCCACAGGGGACGGGGTGCGATATCTCACCGACCACGGCGAAGTCCTCGGCCGGCCGTCGAGGTCACGATGATCCGCGCCATGGCGGCCACCGTCGTCGCACACCGATTGCTCGTCGCTCGCCCAGCAGCGCGCCGACCCTGTGACGAGACCGCCCCACCGACACATGAGCGGATCGACCCAGTGAGCACATGCGAGGAGCTGGCTCGAGCGCTCCGCGCCGGACACTCACCGCTTGCGGCCATCGACGAAGCATCGGGACTTGACCTCCCCGAGGCGCCAACCCTCATTGAACGAATCGAGCGAGCCCTCGCCGCCACTGATGACTCCGACCAGCGTCTGCTGCTCAGCGTGCTGGCGACTGTGACCCATAGCGGTGGTGCCGGCGCTGAGACCCTCGACCGATGCGCCCTTCGCCTGAGGACACGCGCCGAGGAGCGACGCGAACAGCGGCTGGCCTCAGCGCCGGCCAGACTCTCCGCTCTCGTGCTCACCATCGTCCCCGTCGGCGTTCTCGCCCTGTTGGCGGCCACGTCCGCTGGTGTGCGTGATCATCTCGTCAGCAGTGTCGGCGCATTCGGACTCGTGGTCGGACTCATGCTCAACGTCGCAGGATGGCGCTGGATGCGACGGACGATCACCAGATCGGTGGGTGGTGGCCAGATGGCGATGCTCACCGAACTGGCAGACGTGCTCGAGTCGACGACGCTGTCCGTGCGTGCCGGCATCACACCACGCGTCGCCGTGCTCGGCTCAGCGCTCCATGCCGGTGAACGACTCGCACCCCATCTCACAGAGTTCGGTTGGCGCCTCGAACACGGCTGGCTCACGGCTGACGCACTCGCTGGCCTCGGTGACCGCATCGGGCCGACAGGGCGGCGACTCATCGACGGACTCGTGCGCGCTGAGCGGTACGGCTCACCGCTTGCACCAGTGCTCGACCGGATGGTCGACGATATCGACTCGCTCCGACGCGAGATCGCCACCAAGCGCAACCGGACCTTGCCGGTGCGTCTCGCTCCCCCGCTCGTGCTCTGCACCCTGCCGTCATTCGCGCTGCTCGCCATCGTGCCAGCGGTCGGCGCCGCGCTCGCCGGTCTCGGATCCGGCCCACTCGGAGACATCTGATCCGTGAGGGGAACTCCATGCATCATGACCACCGGCTCACCGGCACATCCGGGCAAGCCACCACTGAATACGCCCTCGTCCTACTCGCAGCCGCCTTCGTCGGGTTGCTCGTCGTCGGCTGGGCCACCACCGGTGCCGGCGCCGAGACAGTCGGCCGGCTCTTCGACCGAATCATGCGCGCCGTCATCGAACAGACCTGACGTCGGTCAGGCCACCGTCGAATTCGCCATGGCGCTCGGTGCCCTTGCGGCTGTCGTGGCCCTGCTCGTGCAGCTGCTCATCACCGTGAACGGCCAGCTCGAGGTCGACCTCATCGCCCGCGAAGCAGCCCGTGCGGCATCTCGATCGGCTGATCCGAGCAACGCCGCTCATCGTCTGGTGGCCGAACTCGATGAACAGGCGACGGTCGATGTCGAGATCACCGGCGTCATCGTCACCGTGACCATCCAGCGCCCGGCTCCAGTAATCGCTCGCATCTCCGGCCGGCCATCACTCATCGGGCGCTCAGCGATGGCACTCGAACCGCCATGAGCGCACCGCTACCCTGCCGATCATGCGACCAACCGTCGAACGGGAGGGAAACCGGATGCGCCTGACCCTCGTTGGATCGGCTCACCTTGGTGGCTTACCCGACCTCGAGCAGACCCTTCGCACCGCGGTCGCCGACGTCAACGTGGGCGACGACGTCACGATTGATCTCGATGGGCTCACTGCGATCCATGATGCTGCTATCGGCCTGCTCGGCGGGACGATCGTCGACATCAACGCAAAGCGCGGTGTGGCGCAGGTGATCTGTCAGCACGGTCCGACACTGGATCGCATCCTCGCCATCAGCAAGGCACTCTCATGATCTGGCACCTCGCCCTGCCGAGTGACTGGATCTCGGCGACCAGATCGAGAGGTCCGTACACGGTGAGCACACGCGGTATGACACTCGACGAGGTCGGCTTCATTCACTGCTCGCACCCTCATCAGATCGAAGGGGTGGCTCGCCGGTTCTATGGCGATTGCGAAACCCTGCTGCTCCTCCAGATCGACCAAGAGCGGCTTGGCTCACCGGTCATCGAAGAACCGCCCGCCGACGGGATCGACGAACTGTTCCCGCACATCCATGGACCGTTGCCGATCGACGCCGTCACCCGGGTCGGGGTCTGGCGCCGATCAGCTGACGGCTGGAACCTGGATCAGGCAGGTCCCGAGAACACACCCGAGTGGTCGGGAGACCCCTTGGCGTAGTGAGCCTCTTTCGGGTTGTACCCGCGAGCTGGCTCTTCCATCGAAGCGATCTCAGCGCGACCCACAACGTGCCAGTGCACCTCGTCCGGGCCATCGGCCAAGCGAAGCGTGCGCTGCTGGGCGTACATACGGGCGAGGGGCGTCCACTGCGAGACGCCGATCGCTCCATGGATCTGCATCGCCTCGTCGACGATCTGACAGGTGCGGATCGGCACCATCGACTTGATGGCAGACACCCAAACCCGGGCCTCAGCGTTGCCCAGCAAGTCCATGGCACGGGCCGCGGTGAGCACCATGCGGCGCATGGACTCGATCTCGATGCGGGCCTTGGCGATCACTTCAGGATTCTTGCCGAGGTTTGCGATGCGCTTGCCGAATGCCTCACGGTTGATGCCGCGCTTGACCATCAACTCGAGGGCCTTCTCAGCCGCACCGACCGAACGCATGGCGTGATGGATACGACCCGGTCCGAGACGCAACTGCGAGATCTCGAAGCCACGGCCCTCGCCGAGCAGCAGGTTCGACGCCGGAACACGAACGTTGTTGAAACGCAGATGCATGTGACCGTGTGGGGCATCGTCCTCGCCGAACACGTGCATGGCTCCACGAACCTCGACACCGGGGGTGTCGCGCGGGACGAGGATCTGTGACTGACGGCGATGCGGAGGGCCATCAGGGTCGGTCTGGACCATGACGATCATGATCTTGCACCGCGGATCGCCAGCACCCGATGACCAGTACTTCTCGCCATTGATGACGTATTCGTCGCCGTCACGCACCGCGCTGCAAGCGAGCTGCTTGGCATCGGACGAGGCCACATCGGGCTCGGTCATGATGTACGCCGAGCGAATCTCACCATTGAGGAGCGGCTTGAGCCACTGCTCCTTCTGCTCGGGCGTACCCACCCGCTCCAGCACTTCCATGTTGCCGGTGTCGGGAGCCGAGCAGTTGAGGCACTCCGAGGCGATCGGGTTCTTGCCAAGCTCAATCGCGATGTAGGTGTAGTCGAGGTTCGACAGACCCTCACCGGTCTCGGCGTCGGGGAGGAAGAAGTTCCACAGGCCCTGTTCTTTGGCCTTGGCCTTGATCGAGTCGAGAAGTTCGAGCTGGCCTTCGCCGTAACCCCAATGCTCGGTGCGATTCTCACCGAGCCGGTGGAACTCCTCGGTCTTCGGCTCGATCTCCTCGGCGATGAATTTCTTCACGGCCTCGTAGAGCGGCCGTACCTTCTCCGACATGCGGAGGTCGTACATCTCTGGTG
Source organism: Actinomycetota bacterium (assembly GCA_027730505.1). Lineage (GTDB taxonomy): Bacteria > Actinomycetota > Acidimicrobiia > Acidimicrobiales > Ilumatobacteraceae > Casp-actino5. The sequence continues at coordinate 14,230 of JAQCGT010000046.1, forward strand.
TTGAAGGCAACGCGGTCATGGCTTGACAGTAGCGACGGCGCTCCGATCACTCCCCATCGGAGGCGTCGGGTTCAGGCCGGCCTCCCCGACGATCGGCGAGGCGTTCCTGGCGGCGCTGCTCATCCTCGAGCGCAGCTTCCTCTGCAACGAGACGCTCGAGGCTCGCGAAGCGCGCCGGGTCGAGAGCGCCAGCGTCGATGGCGGCGCGTACTGCGCAGCCCGGCTCTCGGTCGTGCTTGCAGTCACGGAAACGGCAATGGTCCATCAGGTCGAACACGTCGACAAATGCTCGCTCGATACCGCGCCCCGACAACCACAGGCTGACCGCCCGGAACCCTGGCGTGTCGATGAGCCAGCCGCCGCCCGGCAGCGCCAACAGTTGGGTGGCGACCGTGGTGTGGCGACCGCGCTGGTCACCTTCGCGTACCTCAGAGGTCGCCATCGCGTCGCGCCCGAGCAACTTGTTGATCAGTGTCGACTTGCCCACACCGGAGGCGCCGAGGAACGCGATCGTGCGGCCGCCAGCCGCAAGTCCGCGCACCTGCTCGATGCCTTCACCGGTGATGCCGCTCACGACGAGCACCGGCACATCGACGGCAACTGCCGACAGTTCGGCAACCGTCGCCTCCGGAGCCTCGACGGCATCGATCTTGGTGAGCGCAATCACAGGAGTTGCCCCGGAATCGAATGCGAGTACGAGCTCGCGCTCGAGCCGCCGTTGGTTGGGCGGAGCGGTCAGGGCGTGGACGAGGACGACGACATCGATGTTGGCGGCCAACACATCGGCCTCGGCGCGGTCGCCCTCGTGTGATGCGCGTCGAACGAACGCCGATCGACGCTCAAGCACCTGCTCGACTCGCTCGGCGTCGGCATCGACCACAACCCAGTCACCGACGGCGACATCCGCGCCGATGTTTCGGACTCGCAACGGCTGATCGTCACCAGCGCTCCGCCAGATCGTGCTCCAACCGCGATCGATCCGTGCCACACGGCCGGGGGTGCCGTGAGCGGCCGGGCGGCCGAGACGCGACCACACCTCATCGAGGTGATCATCCCAGCCGAGGGCCCGATCCATGTCGGGCACCGTACCCCTAGAGCCTGCCGGCGGACAGACGGCTGCGCACCTCGACGGCTCGGGTGCGCACATCGTCGAGATCGCTGAGGCGGTCGAGGTTGGCGTACACCCGTGCCATACGGTGATTCGGGCGAAGCAGGTCGCGGTGGCGATCGAGGAAATCCCAATAGAGCGTGGTGAACGGACATGCGCTGTCGCCCGTGCGAGCCGACTTGTCGAACGTGCAACTCCGACAGAAGTCGGTCATCTTCGACACATAGTTCCCACCCGAGACGTATGGCTTGGTGCTCATGAGCCCGCCGTCGGCGTACATGCCCATGCCGACGAGATTGGGCACCATCACCCAATCCGCCCCATCGACGAAGTTCGCCCACATCCATCGCACCATGACCTGTGGGTCGACACCGGCGAGGGTGGCGAGGTTGGCGAGCACCATGAGGCGCGGGATGTGATGTGTCCAGGCGTCCTCGTTGACCCAACGCGCCACGTGCGACACGCAGTTCATCTCCGTCGGTGCCCCGGTGAACGCCGGCGGTAGCGGGTCTGACGCTCCGAAATGGTTCGATGACCCATAGTTGGGTCCGAGCCACCAGTAGACCCCGTGGACGTACTCGCGCCAGCCGATCATCTGACGGACGAACCCCTCGATCGAGTTGATCGGCACATCGGGCACGGCGAGCGCAGCGTCGATGACCTCGCGCGGGTGCAGCAGACCCAGGTTGAGGTACGGACTCAGCATCGAGTGGTTGAGATGCCGGTCGCCGCTGAGCACTGCGTCCTCGTACGGTCCGAACCCAGTCAACGAGCGGGTCACGAAGTGATCGAGCCGAGCGAGAGCACCCGCCCGGCTCGTGGCCCAGGTGCCGTCGGGCGCTGACCCGACCGTTACCAGACCTTCGATCGAATCGATCAG
>JAQCGT010000047.1 GCA_027730505.1 Actinomycetota bacterium
CCGTCGGGCTCTTTGCGCTCGGACTGCCTCGCTGGCATCGGCTCTCCCGACGTTGGCTCGTGCTCGTTCCCGCTGGCGTAGTCGTCCACGATCCACTAGTGCTGTCAGAGACCGCCATGTGGCGCCGACACGGCGTCGCCGGAGCTGCGCTCGCCCGTTCGGACACTGCGGCGGCCGACCTCTCCGGTCCGGCTGCCGGTCACATGATCGAAGTGGCCTTCACCGAATCGATGACCGTCATTCTCACCGATGGTCGCCGAAATCCGCGTGGTCGCGCCATCCACCTCACCGCCGGGCTCGTGGCTCCGAGCAGGCCCGGAGCGGCGCTCGCAGCCATGCGTCGACGCGGCATCACAGCCTGACGGGCACTGCCGGCGGCTCGACGATGCCCCCTCCGACCACCCAACGATCACTGGGGTCGTAGAACACGACGCTCTGTCCGGGTGCGACGCGCGGTTGGCGAAGCGCCCATCGGATGTCGACGGATCCTCCACCAACCATTGAGACCTCGGCGGGGATCGGATCGCCGTGAGCACTCGTCTGTACGAGCAACTGGCCGGGCTCAGGATCGCCGGCCCAGACCACCGAACCGACACGCTCCCCGACCGTCAGGAGGTCCTGCGCGTCGGACACGATCACTCGTGGTGCATCATGGTCAACGCTGTGCTCGATGCCGACGACGTAGCGCACCGGACCACCTCCCGGCAGTCCGAGACCTCGTCGTTGCCCGAGCGTCACGAGTTCCACTGCCGGCACCTCACCAACCTCCACGCCCTCACGATCGACAACCCGAGCCGGAGTAAACGACATGCGTGACTCCAGGAAACCCCGTCGCCCGTCGGTTGTGGGTATGAAGCAGACGTCCTGACTGTCAGGTTTGGCTGCAGTACGCAATCCGAGATCCGACGCCATCGACCGCACCTCGTCCTTGGTGAACTCTCCGACCGGAAGAAGCACTCCCTTGAGCGCCTGCGCGTCGAGCATGTGCAAGACGTAGCTCTGATCCTTGGCCCGGTCGGCGCCCCGTTCCAGACGAAAAGAGCCATCGACGTGAGTTCCGACTCGGGCGTGATGACCAGTGGCGACGGCGTCGAAGCCAAGCTGTTCGGCCCGGGACACCAGCCGGTCGAACTTCAGGTGCCGGTTGCACTCGATACACGGGTTCGGCGTGCGGCCATTGCGATGCGCATCGACGTACGGCCCGACAACGTGACGATCGAAGTCGTCGGAGAAGTTGAAGACCACGTGCTCAACACCGAGTTGTTGAGCGGCGCGACGTGCGTCGTCCACATCAGAGACGCTGCAACAGCCCGTGTCACTGTCCCCGCCCCACAACCGCATCGTCACCCCGACCACCTCATGGCCCGCGTCCCGAAGCAGCGCGGCAGCGACCGACGAGTCGACGCCACCGCTCATGCCGACCAGCACCTTCATCTCAACCATCCACCCGCGAGCGCCCAGCGATGTCAACGAGTCGTGCAACCGCTGCGCTGATGATCGAAATCGCCGACTCGATGTCATCAACGGTCGTGGTGTGACCGAGGGACAGACGCAGAGCACCCGTCGCCGTCCTGCGGTCCACGCCCATGGCAGCAAGCACATGAGATGGCTCCATCGCGCCGCTCGCGCATGCAGATGCGGCGCTTGCACACAGCCCGTCCTGATCGAGGAGAAACAACAGAGCTTCATTCTCGATACCTGGGAAGCACAGGTGCGCTACGCCGGGCACCGTCGATGCCCTCGGCACGGTCTCCACAGCGATCTCCACCGCCGAAGTGATGCCGTCGATCAGGCGATCGCGCAGTGCCCCAACCCTCGCCACCTCGTGGTCGCGTTCGGCATCGGCGGCAACGAGAGCAGCGGCGGTTCCGACGACCCCCGCCACGTCGGTGGTTCCAGACCGACGTCCGCGCTCCTGACCGCCACCGAGCAGCAAAGGATGTGGATTCACCCCATCGCGAACCATGAGCACCCCCATGCCCTTGGGGCCGCCGAACTTGTGCGCGCTGAGCGACATCATGTCGACCACAGCACTGATCGCTCGGAGATCGAGCCAGCATGCGGCCTGCACCGCATCGGTGTGCAACCACGCATCGGGTGCCAGTCGACGCACCACATCAGCAACCGCTGCAAGATCGGTGACTGTGCCGACCTCGTTGTTCACCGCCATCACCGAGACCACCGAGACCCGACCGCCACGATCGCTCACTCCCTGCAGAGATCCGGCAAGAGCGTCGAGGTCGACCGCCCCATCACTGCCGACGTGTACGACCACTCCGCCCAAATGCGTAACCGGGTCGAGAACAGCGTGGTGTTCAGCCGCCGAGCAAACCGCAGTCCCGCCGACGGCGGCGACGGTGCCGGCGATGGCGAAGTTGTCGGATTCGGTGCCACACGACGTGAAGACCACCTCACCGCTCGTCACTCCGATCACGTCGGCAACACGGTCCCGTGCCTCGTCGACTGCCCGACGCGCGATGCGAGCGGCGCGGTGCGATCCACTCGGGTTGCCGAACTGTGACTCGGCCCACGGACGCATCTCGTCGAGCGCGACCCGACGCGGCGCCGTTGTGGCGGCGTGGTCGAGGTACACCAGATCGGGATCCATCGTCCAAAGGCTACGCCGAGCGAGAGACGCCTGTCCTTCGCTAGGTTGCCTCGATGGACCGCTACGGCTCGGACACCTATGGACGGTCGTTCGCCGATGTCTACGACGAGTGGTACGGCGATCTCGACGATCTCGCCGTGCTCATCGAGTTGTTGGCCGAACTCGCAGACGGCGGACCGGTGTGTGAGCTCGGTGTCGGAACCGGACGGATTGCGATCCCCCTCGCCGCTACCGGAGTCGACGTGATTGGAGTCGACGCCAGCTCAGAGATGCTCGCCCGTCTCGTCGCGCAGGATCCGCTCGCCACGGTCACACCGGTGCTCGGCGACATGGTCGACGACATCCCGACGGGCCCGTTCTCGATGATTCTCATCGCCTTCAACACCTTGTTCAACCTCACGGAGCCACAACGACAGGCTGACTGTGTCAAGACCGCCGCCCAGCGGTTGCGCGCCGGAGGGTGCCTCGTCATCGATGGGATCGTGCCCGAGGTTCACGAGATGGGTGTCGCCGCCGGACTGGTTGTGGACGATGTGTCGATCCGTGAGTTGTGCATCGACAAGGTGGTGCTGTCGATTGCCCGGCACCACCTCGAGACCCAGATGGCGGAGGGTCAATTCATCGAGTTCACCGAAACGGGAGGCGTCCGTCTTCGACCATGGAAGGCCAGATACTCGAGTCCCGACGAGATCGATGCCATGGCTCATGCCGCAGGGCTCGCGCTCGAGTACCGATGGGCCTCACCCGAGCGCGCAGCCTTCTCCGCGACGAGCCGGCGACACATCAGCGTGTACCGCTTGGGCTCGACTGGCGCGCCATGATGCACAACCGATGCGAACCGTGCCTATCCTGACAACACTGTGAGTGAACTGAGGCTCAACCAACTCACCGGTCGGTGGGTGACCATCGTGTCCGAGCGGGCACAACGCCCGACTGATTTCGCTCCCCGGTCGCGTGCCACCGACGGCCCAGAGGATCGTCCATGCCCGTTCTGTCCGGGCAACGAGGAAGCGACACCACCGGCGCTCGAGACGATCGACTCGTCCGGGGCATGGCGTGTCCGGGTGATTCCCAATCTGTATCCGGCCTTCACGGGCGAGGACGGATTCGCTGTGCATCATGAGGGCCCCGTGCACGTCACCGCCGATGGGACCGGTCTGCACGAAGTGTTCGTGTACACACCCGATCATTCATCGGGTCTCGACGCCCTCGACGACGACGCCGCCGAACAGTTCATGGTTGCGCTGAAGCGCCGCTTCGTGGAGCACGCCGGCCTGCCGCACATTCGCTACACGCAAGCAATTGTGAACCACGGTCGCGAGGCCGGAGCATCGTTGTCGCATCCTCACGGACAGCTGATGGGACTGCCGTTCGTCCCAGGTGAGGTCCTCGACGAAGAACGAGCATTCGCCCGATTCGCTGGAGGATGTGTGCTCTGCACCACCTTGGAGGCCGAGCGTTCGACCGGCGACCGGGTCGTGTTCGAGAGCGATGAGGTCATGGTGCTGTGCCCGTACTGGAGTGGCACACCCTTCGAGTTGCTGATCATTCCGAAAAACCATCTCCAGCACCTTCAAGACACCGACGACGGCGCCCTCGCTGCTATCGGTCGAGGCCTACGGGATGCGATGAGCGTCCTCAGTCGCACCCTTGGCGACCTCGCCTACAACGTCGGCTTCCATTCCGCTCCTCACGAGCACACCGGTGAATTCCACTGGCATATCCATATCTGGCCGAACCTCGTCACCCAGGCGGGGTTTGAGCGTGGCACGGGAGTGCTCATCAATGTGGTGCCCCCCGAGCAGGCTGCCACCACGTTGCGCGCTGCGGTGAGCGACCACATCGCAACCTCGGTCTGAGTCAGGCCAAGATTCCTGTCGACCGGATCACCGCTGTCACGACAGCTGCCGAAACGATCACCACCACGAATGGAGCTCGTCGCCACGCAGCGACCGAAGCGACCGCCACACCAGCCACCCGGGCGTCGATGATGATCTCACCTGCTGACGAGAACGTGTCATTCACGACCAGGGCAGAGATGAGTGCCGCTGGAACAAGCGCAAGGCACCGCTCCACGACGGCAGGCAGTGAACGGCCACCGATGATGACGAGGCCGAACACCTTGAATCCGTAAGCGATCGCCGACAGCGCAAGTACGAGCGTCCACGTCATGGTTTTGGCACTCCCACGAGAATCCCGACCGCTGCGCACAGAATCGGAAGGCCTACCGGGAGAAATGGGATCGAGACGAGACATACAGCGGCTCCGATGAGCCCTGCTCGTCGGCCTGACCGGTGGGCCAGGTGAGGCATGACCATCGCCGCAAAACCTGCGGGGAAGGCTGCATCGAGCCCGACTGTCGCCGGATCGATGGCCGTGCCGATGAGTGCCCCGGCCAACGTGCCGAGGTTCCAGAACACGTAGACCGATAGGCCGGTCAACCAGAACGCCCGGCGAACCGACGCCTCGTCCGACCTCGCAGTCGCCATTGCCGTCGACTCGTCGATCGTGAGTTGAGCGGCGATGAGACGAAGCGGGAGTGACCCTTGGAGTCGCCTCGACATGGTGAGTCCGTAGACGGCGTTGCGGGCAGCGAGCAGTGAGGCTCCAGCGAGCGCCGACACCACTGTGCCTCCACCAGCGATGACGCTCACCGCAGAGAATTGAGAGGCGCCCGTGAACACGAGAAGCGACATGACACAGGTCATCGTGACGGTCGCTCCCGCACTGACCGCGCCGACACCGAAGGCGACGCCGAACACCCCGACCGCAGCGCCGAGCACCACACACGGGGCGGTCAACGAATCGCGCTCCACGACTCCGCCGTCCACCGAATTCACCGAACGCTCGCTGCGAGCCAGACCATCGCCAGGGGCGGTACATCGATCACCGTCGAGTGCACCTGGTTCTGCCACGCTTCCTCCCCTGCCACCACCGACGATGCTGCGTTTCGGTGACCACTCCCCCAGTAGCGGCTGCTGTCGGTGTCGAGCAACACCTCCCACTGCCCGCCCCAGGGCAGCCCGACCCGGTAACCCGGGCGTGGGACCGGTGTCCAATTGGCGATCCCGATCACCGCTGACCGGCCTCGCTCGGACCACCTGATGAAGGAGTACATCGAATGCTCTGCATCGTCGACATCAAGCCATTCGAAAGCCGTCGGGTCGGTGTCACGGTTCCATAGGGCAGGCTCGCGATCGACGCAGCCATTGAGATCGCGAATGAGATCACGCACACCTGCGTGCGGGGCGTGCTCACCGATCGACCAGTCGAGACCAGACGCCTCGCTCCACTCCGACCACGGCGCAAGTTCTGAACCCATGAACAGCAGCGGTGGTCCGGGAAGCGCCCACTGCCAAGCGAGCAGCAGTCGGAGCGTGGCGAACTTCTGCCAGTCGTCACCCGACATACGCGCCAAGAGACTTCCCTTGCCGTGCACGACCTCATCGTGGCTGAGAGGAAGCACATAGCGCTCACCGAAGGCATAGAGCATGGTGAACGGCAACTCTCCGTGGTGGTACCGACGGTGGACCGACTCTCGGTGCGCATAGCCGAGCGTGTCGTGCATCCAACCCATGTTCCACTTGTGGCTGAACCCCAGTCCCCCAGCGGACGTCTGGGCGGTGACACCGGGCCAGGCCGTGCTCTCCTCGGCGATCATCATCACACCCGGATGCAGTTCGCCGACCACCGAGTTGACCTCTTGGAGAAATCGCACGTTGTCGAGGTTCTCGTTACCCCCGAACTCATTCGGAATCCACTCACCGTCCGCCCGCGAGTAGTCGCGGTACAGCATCGACGCCACGGCGTCGACGCGCAAACCATCGAGATGGAATTCCTCGATCCAATAGAGGGCGTTGGACACCAAGAACTCGCGCACCTCGGTCCGACCGGTGTTGAACACGAATGTTCCCCAGTCGGGATGCTCCCCAAGCCTCGGGTCGGCGTGTTCGTAGAGAGCCGACCCGTCGAAACGCCCGAGCGACCATGAATCCTTCGCGAAGTGCGCAGGAACCCAGTCGACGATGACGCCGAGTCCTCGGCGATGCAACACGTCGACCATCCGACGGAGTCCGTTCGGGTCTCCGAAACGAGCTGTCGGGGCGAAGAACCCTGTCACCTGATATCCCCACGATCCACCGAACGGATGCTCGGCGAGCGGAAGGAATTCGACATGGGTGAATCCGAGATCGCTCACGTACTCGGCCAGGGCATCGGCCAGGCTGTCCCAGTCGGTGAGGTCGGTTCGCCACGATCCGAGGTGCACCTCATAGACGCGCATCGACGCAGAACCGTCCAGGTGACGATGACGGCCAGCCATCCAGTCGTGGTCGTTCCATGTGAACGGTTCCGCATCATCCGGAATCACTGAGGCATCGCCAGGCGGGCGTTCCGTGCGGCGAGCCATGGGATCGGCCTTCATCACATCCCGGCCATGGGAACCGGTCACGACGAACTTGTAGTGCTGGCCGGGAAGCGCCCCACGAACCACCGTCGACCAGATGCCCGATGATCCGACTGACTGCAGAGCGGTGGGCTGCCAGGCATTGAAGTCCCCGATGACCGTCACACCCTGCGCCTCGGGAGCCCAAACGGCAAACCTGAACCCGTCTGCCGTTCTCTGTGGTCCGAGTAGTTCCCATAGCCGCCGGTGGGTCCCCTCATTGAACAGATGGAGGTCGAGTTCTCCCGGTTGTTCGGGGACGAGGCGGGCTCGGGTCACCCGGCAAGACTATGGTGCGCGCCCGTGAGGGTGCTCATGCTCACCTGGGAACTCCCGCCGGCGACCACCGGCGGTATGGCATCTCACGTCGACGGTCTCGCCCATGGTTTGGCCGACATGGGTCACGAGGTGGTCGTCATCACACGTCGAACACCGGGCACCGAACGCAGCGTTGACATCGCCGGTGTCCGGGTACTGCGGGCCGAGGTCGACCTGCCCTGGCTCCCCGACCGGGCCATCGCCAGGGTTGCGTCGGCAAACCACGCCTTCGTGATGGCAGCGGACACGCTCGGAGCCTGGCGACCCGACGTGGTGCACGCCCACGACTGGCAGCCGGCATGGGCTGCGCAGGTCCTCGGAGCTCGGCACGGGGCGCCGATCATCACCACGTTCCACGGAACCGAGCGGAGCCGTCACGGCGGGCATGTGCCTCCGGGCGTTCCGACCGACGTCAACGGCGTCGAATGGTGGCTGGCGGCGAACTCGCGCCGGGTGATCACCATCACCCGGCTCCTTGCCCGACAGGTGACCACTGATTTCGAGCTGGATCCTGCGGCGGTTTGCAGCATTCCGGGTGGTATCGATCCATCGTGGTGGGCGGCCCCCGATCCCGATCTCGACGAGTCACCAGCTTCTGATCTCGTCTTTTCGTGGGGTCGAGTCCAATTCGAGAAGGGGTTCCAGGTTCTTGCGGCGGCAATGGGAACGGTGAGGTCGCGTCTGCCCCAGGCGCGTTGCGAGATCGCAGGGCGCGGCTCGTATCTCGCCGACCTCCAATCGCGAATCGATGTCATCGGGGTGAGCGATGTGGTCGACCTCGTCGGCTTTCTCTCGGACAACGCTCTTCGCGCCGCGATCCACCGGGCGGCGTGTGTCGTTCTGCCGTCGCTCTACGAGCCCTTCGGGGTGATCGGGCTCGAGGCCCTTGCGGGAGGGGCGCCGCTCGTCGTTTCACAGACCGGGGGCCTGGCCGAGTTGGTCGAGGGAACTGGGGCGGCTCTGATGTTCGAACCCGGCAATGCCACGCAACTCGCCGATCGAATCCACGAGGTGCTCACCGATCCTGATCTCGCCGCATCAATGCGAGAACGTGCACGGGAACTCGTCGAGTCGTCGTACTCATGGGCAGCGATCGCCCGACGAACTGAGGAGTGGTACCGAGACGCCCTCGGTTCGTGACTCATTCGATCCCGAACGCAAGGAACTGAATGCGCCATGCTGTCGGGATGGACAACGGCAACGTCATCGGACTCGAACGGCTCCCTGAGGGTATTGCGATCATCACCTTGGCCAACGGCAAGGTCAATGCCCTGTCAGCAGCGGTACTCGACGGCCTCCATGCCATCGCTGGTGAACTCGCCGCCGACCTGCCCAAGGTGGTGATCGTCACCGGCGGGGAAAGGATCTTCGCTGCTGGCGCTGATATCTCCGAGTTCGGCGGACCCGAGGAGGCCGCCGTGATCACGCGCCGTTTCCACGATGCGCTCGGTGCTCTCGCAGCGCTCCCCCGTCTCGTGATCGCCGAGGTCGCCGGCTACGCCCTCGGAGGGGGTTGCGAGCTGGCAATGGCGTGCGATTACCGAATTGCGTCGACTCGAGCCGTCTTCGGACAGCCTGAGATTCTGCTCGGGATCATTCCAGGCGGTGGCGGCACGCAGCGCCTGGCTCGACTCGTCGGTCCAAGCCGTGCAAAGGAACTGTGCATCACCGGGCGACAGGTCGCAGCCGATGAGGCGCTCCGGATCGGACTCGCCGACGAGGTGGTCGAGCCCGAAGCGCTGCGTGCACGCGTGTTCGAACTCGCGCAATCCGTCGCCGACGGAGCGACCGTTGCGCAAGCGCTCACCAAAGCGGCCATCGATCGCGGCCTCGACGGCGACCTCGACGCCGGTCTGGGAATCGAGCGAGATCTCTTCACCGAGGTGTTCCACTCCGAGGACAGCCGCATCGGTGTGGCGAGTTTCCTTGAGCACGGCCCCGGCAAAGCCGACTTCACCGGCAACTGAGCCTTCCCTGACGAGCCCGACGCTGTGCCCACTCGGGCATGCTCGACTTCTTCTGCCATCTCAGGGAGCACGACGGGGTCGCCACATCGGCGACGGCCAGGGATTTCGGAATCACCTGGCACCGTGAGCGTCGGCTGCTCGAACAAGGCATTCTCGACCGGCCAGGTCATCGGCTCGTGCGGGCGACATCGCACCCACAGACTTGGCGCCAGCGATGCCGCATAGCGACGATGTCTGCCGGACACGGTGTCATCTCACACGGTGCAGCAGCACGGCTCCACGGCCTCGACGGCTTCGACGGGCACGAACCGGTTGACATCCTGTGTAAAAAAGGATCGTGGCCCGGTCATCCGGGGATCGTCATCACCCACTTCACGCGTGGCCTGACCGATGACGACGTCGTGGACATCGACGGCATTCCCGTGCTCTCCGTACCGACGACCCTCGCTCTTCTGCGACCTCACAGCGGGACCGAGGCGACTATCCGGGCCATCGCGTCAGCCGTGAGAGACGGTTGGCCGTTGATCGAGCTGCGTTCCACAGCTGCACGCTGGCGAACTCGTGGGCGCCCCGGCCCCTCGTTCTGCATCGAGGTGTTGGACCGACTTGCTGAGTCAGGAATTCGGGCTCAGGCCTCGACGGGTGCGAGCATTTCGTCGGCTGCCGACCAGGGATCACGCTTCAAGGTCACGACCTCACCCGTGACTTCTTCCCATCGGTTTCCGGTACAGATCTGACGGGCGCGTTCGCGGAGACGTTCGGCGACGATCTCGCGGAGTTCCTCCGACGCCCGGAAAGTTCGCCGCTCGGCGAGAAGACCCGATGATGTCGCGAACTCTCGATGAGCGAGCACCGCATCCCACAGTGCGGCAACGCCTTCGCCGGTGTTGGCAACAGTCGGCACAATCGGCGGCCGCCACGCATCGTGAGGCAGATCGGAGAGATCGAGCATCTGTTCGAGGTCGCGTCGAGTCTCATCGACGCCGTTGCGATCGGCCTTGTTGATCACGAAGACGTCGGCGATCTCCATCAACCCCGCCTTGTTGGCTTGGACGCTGTCGCCCCAACCCGGATTGACAACTACGACGGTGGTGTCCGCTTTGCCGGCCACCTCGACCTCGACCTGGCCGACACCGACGGTCTCGACAAGGATCCAGTGCCTGCCGAGAGCGTCGAGGAGGCGAACCGCCTCCGGAGTCGCCAACGAGAGTCCGCCGAGGTGCCCTCGAGTGGCCATCGACCGGATGAACACACCAGGGTCGGTGGCGTGGTCCTGCATGCGGACGCGGTCTCCGAGGATCGCTCCACCGGTGAACGGAGATGACGGGTCAATCGCCAGCACCGCGACTTCGAGTTCGAGCGAGCGCAAATGGCCGATGAGCGCGCTCGTGAGGGTGCTCTTGCCCGCTCCGGGCGCACCGGTGAGCCCGACCGTGTACCCATCACCGCTCAGTGGAAAGGCAAGGCGACCGACGGCTCGGCCCGGCTCACCCCCTCGCTCGATGAGCGACAGCAGTCTGGCCGTTGCTGCGCGGTCGCCGTTGCGAGCGGAATCGAACAACGTGTCGGGATCGGCCGGAGGGCGGGCCATCAGATAACGCTCTCTGCCGCACCGACGTCGACGACTTCGGTGACTCCATCGACGCGGTCTCGCATAATGCGCTCGATGCCGCCCTTCAACGTCTGGGTCGACACGGGACAGGTTCCGCAGGCTCCGACGAGCCGTACGGACACAATCCCGGTTTCGACGTCGACGCCGACTAATTCGATGTCGCCGCCGTCAGCCTGCAGCGCTGGCCGGATCACCTCGATGGTGGCTTTGATCTGTTCCAACATGGCTCTCCCATTCAACCATCTGTGGGACGTGCCGGGGCGATCCTGCGAACGGGCCGTACCCTGACGGCTGTGATCGAAGCGGCGGGTTCTGCGATCGTGCTCGCCCATCAGGGTGGCTGGGATGAGGTCTTGCTCATCGCAGGACCGATCGTGGTGGTCGTCGGTCTCCTCGCGCTCGTAAAGCGGCGTGTCGAAGAGGCCGCTCAACAGGCAGTCGACAAGTCCGACAACTCGTCAGAGCGCTGACCCGGCTTCGCCGAGTCGTGTGATGTGAGCGCCGACTGACCGCAAGCGACCCACCAGATCGTCATAACCGCGGTCGATGTGCTCTACACCGGTGATCGTCGTCGTGCCCTGCGCCGCGAGCCCGGCCACCACCATCGCCGCTCCGGCTCGGATGTCGTGGGCACGCACCGGGCAGCCACGAAGGTTTGGCACTCCCCTAACAAGGGCATGATGGCCTTCGGTGCGGATATCGGCTCCAAGGCGGGTCAGTTCGTCGATGTACCGGAATCGACCCGGATACAGGTTCTCCGTCACCACTGCTGACCCGTTCGCCACCGAGAGCATGGTGATCACGAGCGGTTTGTAGTCGGTGGCGATCCCGGGATACGGAAGGGTCTGGACGTCGACCGCACGGATCCGGCCCTCACGTGCGACCACAATGCCGTCGCTACGGCCGTCGGACCACTCCTCGATCTCAAGGCCCATTTCCGCACATCGCCGAAGGAACATCTCCATGTCGTCCGGCCGGGCATCGACGATCTCAAGCCGGCCGCCTGACACCGCAACCGCGGCGATGTAGGTCGCCGCCTGAATCCGATCGGGCACAACGCGATGTTCCACTGACCCGAGCGGTCGACCCGAGGTGCCGCGCACGGTGAGCCGAGGGCCTCCGATGCCCTCGATCTCGGCGCCCATGCCAACGAGGAATCTGCACAGATCGACGACTTCGGGCTCTCGTGCCGCACCATCGATGACCGTCATACCCGTGGCCAGAACAGCCGCTGTCACGATGTTCTCCGTGGCCCCGACGCTCGGAAAGTCGAACGCGATGTCTGCGCCGTGCAACCCAGCGGAAGTCGCCTCAAGGTGCCGTTCGCCGAGCGTGACCCTCGCCCCCATCGCCTCGAGTCCGGCGATGTGCATGTCGATGGGCCGAGCACCGAAGTCGTCGCCTCCCGGCAGGGCGAGACGGACACGGCCGTAGCGGGTCAGCAACGGACCGAGCAGGTTGACAGAGGCTCGCATCCGCTCGACGAGGTCAGCGGGCGGCTCGACGCAATGCACCTGCGCGGCGGTGATGGTGATCGATCCCGATTCGATGTGGACCTCGGCGCCGAGCGCCTGCAGCAGATCGGCCATGATCGTGACATCGATAATCGCCGGCGCATTGGTGATCGTGCACGAGCCGTCACCGAGCAATGACGCCGCCATCAGCTTCAGTACCGAGTTCTTCGCCCCCGGCACGTCGATCCGGCCCGACAGCGGTGAGCCTGAGCTCACCTCGATCCGAGCACCATCGCTGGACGCGACGGATGACCCAGCGATGCTCGACATGACGCCAAGTATGCTCCGGGGGTGACGGTGAGCGCGAGCACCCGAACCGTGGTGCGAGTCTGGCCCCTCGATCCTGATCCGAGCAGTGATCTGCTCGCGCCTCGCCATGACCTCATCGTCGAAGAACGGCTCGACGCCGATGAGCCCGATGTCGCTCACTTCAGGCAGTTGGAGGGTCCATTCACCGAGTGGCGGCGCACGGTCCGATGGACATCGGATGGGTGGAGCGAGCGGACGGACTACCGCTTGGCCATCCCTTGGTTCGGCTGGCTGTTCGCACTGCCGGTCCGGTTCTTCGTCGCTCGTCGGGGCCACGAACCCGGACGACCGGGAAGCGACCCGGGCATGCCGTGGTGGGCGCCGCGAGATCGACTCGATGCTCGCACGGCAGCGATCCTCGGCCTGTTGGCGGCCGCCGCGATGTCATCGGCATTCGTCAACACCTTGTTCACGCAGACCGTGACCTTTGCCGCCGATGACTTCGGGGTCGGCGACACAGCAATCGGGATTGCCGGCTCGATCGTCCGCGTTGGCATTCTGATCACGATCCCACTCGCCGTGCTTGCAGACCGGGTCGGGCGACGCTCGGTGGTCGTGACCGTCGCGTGGGCGGCGCCGATCGTGACTGCACTCGGCGCCATCGCCCCGAACTTCCCGTTACTCGTCGCAACGCAGGCGGTCGGGCGCCCCCTCGGCCTCGCCCTCGACTTCCTGATCGCCGTGATCGCTGCTGAAGAGATGCCACGCAACACCCGGGCCTATGCCGTGAGCATTCTGGCGATGGCGAGCGGCCTCGGTGCAGGTATCGCAGTCGCCGCTCTGCCGCTGACCGATCTCGGCGAGTCGAGTTGGCGCTTCGTCTACCTGATCACGTTGATCTGGTTGGTAGTGGCCATCGACATCACCCGACGGCTTCCCGAGACCCGGCGGTTCATCGCTCCGCATCGCGAGCATGTCGCCATTGACCGCCGACGATTCGCTCTTCTCGCAGGGATCGCCGTCGGGGTGAACTTGTTCGTTGCGCCAGCAAGCTTCTTTCAGAACCGTTACCTCGACGAGATCAGGGGTCTGTCGGGCAGCGGAATCGCCGTGTTCACCCTCGCCACCGCCACACCTGCTGCGCTCGGTCTCGTCCTCGGCGGTCAACTCGCTGACCGACAGGGTCGCCGCAGGGTCATTGCTGTCGCTTTGCCGGTCGCAGCGACGCTCATCACCGTGTCGTTCTCCGTCGGTGGGTCGATCATGTGGATCAGTGCTTTCGCCGGCGGCCTGGCCGGCGGAGTGGCCTATCCGGCTCTGGCCGTCTATCGATCCGAGTTGTTCCCCACGGGCAATCGGGGTCGCGCCGCGGGCTTGTTGACGGTGGCTGCGCTCCTCGGCGGGGTGATCGGCCTATTAGCAACCGGCTCGCTGCTCGACGCCGGATGGTCGCACGCCGCTGTGATGGCGATGCTCGCCTCAGGTCAACTCGTTGCGGTGGCGCTGGTGCTCGGTGGCCTTCCCGAGACGGCTCATAGAGAACTCGAGGATCTCAACCCCCGATGAGCGTGTCGCTGAGGATCCGACGGGCTTCGGCGAGCTCCCGGATGGCTGCGCTGGCGCTCGAACCGTCACCTCCGTGGTCGGGGTGCACAGCCCGCATGCGCTCCCGGTAGCGACGGGTCACCTCTCGCTTCGACGGTGCCCCGGTATCGATCGGGAATCCGAGAATTCCGAGGGCCCAACCGCGAGGGTCGGCCAGGGCGGCGATCTCAGCGCTGTGGGCACCTGCGAGATGCGCGACCAGAGCGGGCCCGATCGGACCTCGCCAGCGCAGTGCTCGACGCATCACCGGGCCGATCGAACGCCGATGGTCGGCATCGAGGCGTTCGAGTGCGTACACGGCAGCCAGCACTTGAGCAAGGTCCGTGCCGTTGGTCTCGAAGTCGAAACGGATCTCGTCATCCTCTCCCCAGAGGCGATGTCGGCTCACAGCAAGACCGTGACGGTCGACCTGATATCGGTGGCGCAACCTCGGCTGCACAACCCGGTGGGACCGTTCGACCTGCTCGATGAGTCGTGTCACGTCGGTTAGGTCATCGGCATCGAGACGGCGGGCGTGTTGAGCGATCACTGCACCGAGCAGAACACCACCGAGACCTGGAGGCGGATCGACCGGCAGGACCAAATGCCCGAGAGCGAGCCGGCGGGTGGGCTGGGCCGGACGCGAGTGATGCACCTCGAGCTCGGCCAGCAACATGACTGCGATCGTACTGACGGGCGGGCTGCGGGTCGCCCCGTGCTCGACCTACACCCAGGGCCGGCAGAGATCGCG
Source organism: Actinomycetota bacterium (assembly GCA_027730505.1). Lineage (GTDB taxonomy): Bacteria > Actinomycetota > Acidimicrobiia > Acidimicrobiales > Ilumatobacteraceae > Casp-actino5. The sequence goes on from JAQCGT010000047.1 coordinate 15,048, forward strand.
CAATCCACGTGCGGCGTTCGAGATTGCTTCGGGCTCGAACGGTTCCGCCCTGAATGCGGTCTCGAGCTCGCGAACGGCCTCGACAACCGCCGACCAGGTACGAACCGCGATCCCGTAGGGCGGAGAGGCGGGCTCGAGCTCGCCAGCAAGACCGAACAGACGCATGCGCGGTTCGGCATCATCCACCGAGCGCACGAGGCGATCGCCGATTGAGAAAAGTTCGGCAAGAACGCCATCCGGAGCGAGCCCCTCGGTCGAGGCGACGTCACCTGCCTCGATGGCGTCGAGCAGATCATCGACCTCCCCTTCAGCGTCGCTCGCAACAAAGAGCGCCGCGCCTTCCCAACGGTGTGGAATCTCAGCGTCGGCGAGAGCCTCACGCAAGGTGGTGAGTTCGGCAGCGGACCAATCCTCCAACTGGAACTCCGTCGCTGGCTCGTCGGCCTCGAGTAGCACGGCGAACGGGCCGAGCTCGTCCTCCAGCCGATCGAAGACTGCATCGGCTGCTGCTTCGGCATCTTCGGGCACGAGCAGCTCGTCGCCACGCCACGCGTGAGGGATCACGTCGTTGGCGAGCGATTCAGCCAGCGCCGATCGCTGGTCGACATCCCACGCACGTAGGTCGTAGTGGACGGTGACCGTGTCGGGATCGTCGGGGCGGAAGTCGTCGCTCACGGGCCGAGACTACTGCCCGGTCACGGTGCGACCGCTTCGCACTCGATCCAAGAACTCACCCACCATTCGGTATTCGGCGCGGCGGTTCTCCGGATGACGAAAACCATGGCCCTCGCCTGTGAACTCCTCGTGGACCACCGCTCCACCCGCTGCCGTGATGGCTGCTGCAAGGCGCCGGCTCTGATCGGCCGGCACGACCGGGTCATCGCTGCCATGCAGCAGCAGAACCGGCACTGAGATCGAGGCGGCACGCCTGATGATCGAACGCTGCCGGTAGGCGTCGTCGCCATCTGGGCCGATCAGGCCGAGGGCATAGTGCGCCTCGAAGCGATGGCTCCGCTCGGCTAGATCAGCGGGTTCGCTCACCGGATACAGGGCAACGCATCCACCGATGAGATCACCGCCGTCGATTGCTACGCCAAGCGCTGCCATACCGCCTGATGACGACCCCATCACCACGGTTGTGC
>JAQCGT010000193.1 GCA_027730505.1 Actinomycetota bacterium
GGGATTCGAACCCACGACCCCCTGCTTGCAAAGCAGGTGCTCTAGCCAACTGAGCTACGTCCCCTCTCGTCGAAGGCTACCGCTCGTTCGACTAACGACCGATTCAGATCATCGCTCGTCGCGTTTGATTAATCCCTCCTCCAGCATTGCCGTACCGAGTCGACGCGCCCCCTGACCCGAAAGGTGATCCGCATCGAGCCACAGAACATCATCTCCCTCAATAAATCTGCAATGTCGCTCCACACCGCATAGGAGGCGAGCCGTGTCGATGACTATCACCGAGGAGGGCATCTCCATGTCCCGAACGATCGACATGAATTGGTCAGCTTTCGAGAAATCAGCCGTGAGTTCGATCTCACCAGAATTGACGTAGGTCGCATGCGCTGTTGGGAACTCAGGAACTGGCGCCATGAGGACTACCTCGTCAACGTACTGAAGCCAAAAATCGGTTGAGCGTTGAAGGAAGAGTTCTGTCAACTCGTTCTCTTGGTAGTAATTCACAAGGTACGCCGTACCAATCCCCTTTTTTTTGATCTCTTCGATCGCAAGGTCAAGGATGGCCGTGCACTCCGGATAGGAGGCAGCATCAGGACGAAGGATTGAGCAACCGTTACCGGAGGCCCGCGCCGGGCTTAATCCGTTCCGCAAAAACGCGCCAGCAAACACACCGGCGTGGGAGTCACCCACGACAATCGCGTTAGCTGGTTCGAGATCAGCATCCGAGCCAACACCGCAGTTCCACCCCCCGAGATATGGCTCGACTGGTGTCCAATCCTGCCAGTGACACGGCGAACCAGGTCGTGGTGGGGTAGGCGGTTCCGTCATGAGCGCGAGTTGCGCCTCTCGCGCCGCCGCGTCGGCCTTCCCGGGAAGATTTCCGCCCGAGATCTGCGCAGCAGCACCGAACGCCAATAATCCGGCCGACAGAATCGCGCCAAGCAGGAAGATGCGCTGTCGGGACAGCCAGTGCTTTCGTCTAAACGGTCTCTCAACAAATCGATAGGTGATAGCTGAGAGAGCAAGTGTCACCCCCACCAGAATCGCAGCCAGGGATGCTCCTAAATCCGATCGAGTGGCATGTCTCGCGAGGACGAATAGTGGTTGATGCCAGAGGTAGATGCTGTACGACATCAGGCCGACCGTCACCAACGGCTTCAAAGTCAACACTCGGTACGCAAGGGTCTCTGGTCCACTGCTCCAAAGAAGCGCGACCGTCGCGCCGACCGGCACGAGGGAAAGCACGCCCGGTAGCGGGTCGTGCTGGGTGAGGAACACCAGCGAGCCCACAAGGGCGATAAGCGCCAAAAATGAGACTGCTTCGCGAGCCCTTCCTGCGGACCCGGGTCCAGCGCGCACACCCAGGAGTGCCAGGGCGGCACCGAGCAGCAGTTCCCACGCTCTCGAGGGCAGCAAATAGAAGTTCGAAGTCCACTGAGCACTGGCACCAACCTGCGCGAATACGAGGCTCCCAATAATCAGAGACGACAACGCGATGCCTCGGGCACGCTTGCCGAGCCTGAGGAGCACGACAAGCAGGAGAGGAAAGACGAGGTAGAACTGCTCCTCGACTGCGAGACTCCAAGTGTGCAGTAGTGGCTTGAGTTCCGCCGCGACATCGAAGTACCCGCTTTGTTGCCAGAACAGAAGGTTCGAGGAGAACACAGCGACCGACGCGACACTCTGGCCGTATTGCTTCAGTTGCGCGGGAGTGAGAATCGTCCATGCCGCAGGCGTGACAGCGACGATCACGACACCAAGAGCGGGCAGAATCCGACGAACTCGTCGCTCGTAAAATCCCACCAGCGAAAAGGATCCTGAACTGAATTCCCTCTCAATGATTCCCGTGATCAAGAACCCACTGATAACGAAAAACACGTCGACTCCGAGAAATCCGCCCGGCAGCAGGCCAAATCCTGCGTGATTGAGCACGACCGCGAGCACCGCGACAGCGCGCAGACCATCGATGTCGGGTCGATATGACATATGGGAAGTATGCGTCACGGATTGGGACAACCGGAGCACCAGCGGGCTGGCTTGAACGCCGTCGTAGAGTCTTCGACGTGTTCGACCGAACCGAGGAGGCTGACGAGTTCGAGCAGGAGGAACCTCGTTCCGGTCGAAGGTCGCGTACCCCCCGCATGCTGCTCGCGGTCGGTGCCACCACCGTCCTTGGCGCCGGAATTCTCGGAGGTGCTGCCCTACTGAGAGGCGATGGAGGTGTCACAACGCCACCGGTGGGGTGGGAGGCAATGGTGATCGCCGACCGTCTGACGGGTGACCTCAGCCTCCTTGATGAGACCGGTGCTGTGCTCGCCGGAGCCACGCTTCCCTCGTTCGGTGGGGTCGACCGGCTCGTCACTGGGGCCAGTGATGTTGCGGCTCGAAGCGGAGTCGATCTCTTTCTCAACCCGTTCGCGGACGATCCACCGACGGTTCCACTCCCGCCAGGCGCGGCCATTCGTGCAATTCAGGCTCCAGGCGCCGGCACCGTGCTGATCGGTGGCACGGGCGATGACTTAACGATCGCCTCGCTCTCTCCCACCGCGTCGAGTCCCGCGCGAACGCTCTCGTCGATTACTGGGGAGCCGACGCCGC
>JAQCGT010000048.1 GCA_027730505.1 Actinomycetota bacterium
TAGCTCGTCGGGCTCATAACCCGAAGGTCGCAGGTTCAAATCCTGCCCCCGCCACCAACGTAATACCAGCTCAGAGGCCCTTTCCGAAGTACCGGAAAGGGCCTCTGGCGTTCTCGGAGGTGGCCAATGGGAACAAAACGCGAACACGCCGACGGAAACGTGATTCAGGGACCGTGGAGCAGACGACCGCACACGGGCACTGACGAGAGCAGACGAAACGGACTGGTCACTGAGATTGCCGATCAGATCGAGGCCGGCTTAGGGAGCGTGGTCCGCTGGACGGCCGAACTCGACGACGTCGAGGAGTGGCGCGCAGCCGCCCGGCGCGCTGGCCGCCTCCTCGACACGAACGTGCGCACCGGCGACCTTGCGACGGCTCGGGACGCTCTTGTGCGTGGGCTCCAAGGCGTACCCGGCCACGAGAAGCTCTATCGACTACGTATGCAACTCGAGCATCGATGTGTCGGACCTACAGCAGTGCATGGCGTCTTCAACGATCTGACCCACCAACTCGATGCACTCGACTGCGAACCGTCGGAAGAAACGTTGGCCACCTATCACCAGCTGACCGGTAGACGAGCCGCGTCGTGATTGCTGCGGCTTGATGCAACTGCGACACAACCGGCCCGCGCCCGATTGAGTAGCGGGACCGAGAGCCCACCCGGCTGAACAATGCCAGCCGGGACTGGACAATGACAGTGATCATGCGCTGCCCCCACGCCGCCTCAACCTCCAACACTTCGCCGCCGGCACTGCGCACTTCAAGACGACTCTCAGTCCGTGATTTGAGCGTCGTCGTCGGGAAGGTGAGGACGTACCGGAGCGTGATCCGCTTGCGACCGGTAGGTCAGGTGCGACGGGGTAACCCGTCAACGTCGGATGCCTCGTTCAAGCGCCGCTATCGCTTCTCGCGATATCCGTCTGCTCATCGCGGCGGACCGGATCACCGACGACCCATGAAATGTGCCGGGAAAGGCGTGCAGCTCGGTCTGCACGCCGTGCTGGAGCAGGCGGGATGCGTAGTCGATTCCCTCGTCGCGGAGCGGATCGAATTCCATGACGGAGACGTATGCCGCGGGGAGACCCGATAGGTCGTCCGCTCGGGACGGTGCAGCGTAGATTGGGATGTCATCGGCTCCCGGACGTAGATCGTTGCCGAGATACCAGGTCCAACTCGTCAGGGCGTTCGGGCGATTCCAGTTTGGCGTTGCGAGATACTCGGTCATCGACGGAGTCCCGAGACGGTCGTCGAGTTGTGGGCTCTCGAGGAGCTGGAAGCAGATCGCTGGTCCGCCGTGGTCGCGTGCGAGAAGAGCGGTGGCGGCCGCGAGGCCACCACCTGCGCTCTGACCGGCAATGGCGATCCGGGCTGGATCGACGCCGAGTCTGACTGCGTTGTTGGAGAACCAGCACAGTGCTGCGTAGCAGTCGTCGAGTGCCCCAGGGTACGGGTGTTCCGGAGCGAGTCGGTAATCGACGGAGATGACGACAGCGGACAATCCGCTTGCGACCACGTCACACCAGGGATCCATCATGTCGACGTGTCCGAAGATGAAACCCCCACCGTGCAGCTCGACGACGCCGGGCAGAGGGGATGCTTGCGGTGCCGAGGGCCGATAGAGCCGCGCGTGCACGTCGGCGCCGCCATCTCGTCCAGGGATGGTGACGTCTTCGCGGACGACATCGCCACGATCTTGGCCGCTCGTGTAGAGCTCGTTCATTCGGGCTCGAAGCGCCGGCATGTCGCCTGGATGCCCGAAGTCAATAACCGTGGGAAGCGTCTTGAGCGCCTCTCGCAATTCTGGGTCCACGTTGATGTTGTTCATTGACTGGGATCGTTCAACTCGTGCGAGTAGCAGAGGTCAACGATGGCTCGCTCGGTGATGCCGTCCTTGAGCTCACCGACGACCCGTCCTTCTCGCAGAACGCAGATCCGATCGCAGACGCCCACGAGCTCGTTGAATTCGCTCGAGATGAAGATGACTGCCTTTCCGTCGTCAGCGAGCCTTTCCATCAGTGCGTAGATGTCTTCCTTGCCGTCGACGTCGACGCCGTGGGATGGCTCGTCGAAGATGTAGACGTCGGCGCCATGTTCGAGCCATTTGGCCAGCATGACCTTCTGGCGGTTGCCTCCGGAGAGCGCGCCGACGTTCGTCTGCGGCGATGGCGTCTTGATCGCGAGCTGGTCGATCATCCGCTGAGCGGCTGTGCGTTCGCTCGACCGCAACGGCACTGCCACGTTTGGTAGCCGGCGGTGCTTCTGCAAGCTGGGCAGGGTGATGTTGTCGGAGACGCTGAACTCGACGATGGTCCCCTGACGCTCTCGATCTTCCGGAAGCAGTGCGATTCCGGCCTTGAGCCGAGATCGCGGTCGAGGGTCGGTGAGCGCCTTGCCGTAAACGAAGACGTTCCCGGAAGTCGGTCGGTCGGCGCCGTAGATCAACCTGACGAGTTCGGTCCGGCCCGAGCCGGCAAGTCCGCCGAGTCCGAGAATCTCGCCTGACCGTACGTGCAGGCTGACCTCGTGGACTCGCCGCCCGTCCGAGAGGTTCTCGACCTCGAGCACGATGTCGCCGACGCGCCGTCGTGTCTTGGTGCGTTGATCGAGTTGCGCTGCTCGTTCATGCCCTGTGCCGGAGATCTCCTCGATCAAGCGGGGGCGCGTCGTCTGCTTCGTCGCCGTGTCGTCGACCACCACGCCGTCACGCATGACGACCGTCCGGTCACACAGGTCGAGGACTTCGTCGAGCCGGTGCGACACGAAGACCACTCCGGCGCCGTCCGCTCGGAGTTGGCGCAGCACGGTGAACAGGTGTGAGATTTCGTTGTCGGTCAGCGACGCGGTCGGCTCGTCCAGCACGAGCAGTTTGGCGTCCCAGGCCAGGGCCCGAGCGACCATGACCATGCGTTGCTCGGCAACCGACAGCGAACCGAACAGAGCCCTCGGATCGATGCTGGCTCCGAGCCGATCGAGGAGAATCTGTGCACGTTTGTTCAGGCGCTTCCAGTCGACGAAGCCGAACCGGCGTGGGAACCCGAGTCCCAACTCGACGTTCTCAGCAACCGACACGTCCGGCACGCCGACGGTCTGCTGGTGCACGAACGACATGCCGCGCCGGTTCGCCTCGTGCGGTGTGAGGTCTGACACCTCTTCGCCAGCGATCGCGATCGTGCCCGCCGTGGGTTGCACTGCACCGGCGAGAATTTGAATGAGGGTGCTCTTGCCCGCCCCATTCTTGCCAACGAGGCCGGTGATCTCGGCCTGGTCGAACCCGAGATCGACTCCGTCGACCGCAATGACGCCGGGGTAGGTCTTGACCAACCCAGATACCTGGACGAGCGGCATGCCGCCCGTCGATTCAGCGCGCACGGTTGCCGATGAGGCTGAGCCCGATTGCGCCGAGCAGAATCCCTGCCTGCACCATCAGGACCACTGAGGTGGCGAGTTGCAGCATGGTCAGTCCGGTGGCGACGATCTGGAGGAAGAGCACGCCGACGACCGTTCCGGTGATGTTGAACTGCCCCTGCCGCCGCACCGACGATCCGATGAAGGCCGCTGCGAACGCAGGGAGCAGGAGTGGCGCTCCTCGGTTCGGTGATGATGCAGCACTCTGCGCTGTGAGCAGGATCCCTGCGATCGCGAACGCGAGCGAGGCGATCGCGAAACCCATGATCCTGATGCGGGTGACGGCGAGGCCAGAGAGTGTCGAGGCCTCCCGGTTGCCGCCGATCGCGTAGAGATATCGACCGAGTTCGGTCTTCTCGAGCAGGATCCACAACAGCAAAGCGATGGTCAACGCGACCCACACCGACATCGGGATGCTCCAGAACGGGCGGGACTGGGCGAGTTGGCGATACCCATCTGCGATTGACCCATCGCTGTCGTCGAAGATGGTCTTCTGTCCTGTGATCTGGAATTCGACGCCGAGGTACAACGTGCCGAGCGCGAGCGTGGAGATGAACGAGGGAAATCCCAGACGGGCCACGAGTAATCCGTTGAATAGACCGCAGCCGACACCGAGGATGAGCGCAACGAGTGTCGCTAATGGCCACGGCCAGCCGTAGCTGTGCATGAGAACAATTGCGACCGCCCCGGTGAGGCCGACCTGCGACGCGAACGAGAGGTCGAAATCCTGCATCACCAACACGACGGTCAGCCCCAGTGTTGCGACGAGCAGCGGTGCCGACAGGCTCAGGATCGATCGTGCGTTGTTGATCGTCGGGAAGATCTCCGGCCGAAGGGCGCTGAAGGCGGCGATCGTCAGGATCACTGCGGCCAGAACGCCCCAGCGCGACAGAAACTCCGCGGCCCGATCGGATCGGCTCGACGGTACGGAGCCGGGAGGCACCGGCGAGGCCGAGGCCCCACCGGTGCCAGAATTAGTGTCGACCTGGGTCATTAACCCGGAGTGATTCCGAACTCCGAGGCCCATTTCGCTGCGAAGAACGCCGGGACGTCTTCCTTCACCGGGACGTATTCGCCTGCGGGTGGAAGGTTGTCCTCGGTGATGACCTCGTACTCGGCGAACGTGAGGCCGTAGACCCGCTCGCTCTCCTCGGTGGCATTTCGTTCGAACTCGTAGTCCTCCCGGGCGAAGAACTGAGCGAGCTGATCCACCGCCACCCACGCATCGATCGTCACCGGGTACGTGCCGATCGCATCTGCGCGTCCCGACCGGATCGTCTCCAGGTTCTGCAGATCATCGAGGTGACCCACGATCAACGGGCGCTCGGGGTATCGCACTTCGCCGAACTGCTGTGCGACCACGTCGGCGACCGGGATAATGTTCGGCGCGGCGGCTTCCCAGAACGCATCGATGTCGGGGTTCGCCTGGAGCACCGCCGAGGTGTTCGCCCGGGCATCGCCAGCGAAGTCGGCCATGTCGTTCTCGCTCGTCGCAACGACACTCACATTGGCTTGATTCTCGAGATCAGCTTCCAACTGTTGGCGGCGGAGTTCGCCGGCGCTCAGCGGAAACCAGCTGTACGACAATTCGGTACCGTCACCTTCGTCGCGCAAAGCAAGTTGTTCGAAGACGTATTCGTTGAGTGCGGCGGTGAGTTCGAGCTCGCGTTCGGCTGGCGACAGTTGTGCGGCGATGAGCTCGGGGTCGTCATTGATGATGCCCGCCACGTTGATGACCGGAATGCCCATCTCCTTGGCCTGCTCCAGTTGCGGGGTGATGAAGGACGGTTCGATGACCGTGAGGATCAGTGCATCGACGCCCTGGTTGAGCAACGAGTCGCCGCAGGTTTGCATGACTTCCGGTGTGCCCTGACCGTCACACGACACGTACTCCCACCCGATCGCCTCGGTCGCCCTCGTCATCTCGTCGTCGATGCGTTGGATGATCTCAATCGGCGCCAAGCTGATCGCACCGATAGTTATGTCGGACGGAAGGTCCGCTTCTCCCAGCGCTGCGGCGGTTCCCGCATCGATCGCTCGTTGAGTGCGCTCGTCTCCTTGCGGCGCAGGCTCTGACTCGTCAGTTGTGCCGGCGGTTGACGGCGCTTCTGTCGGTGTCGCCTCGGGGTCCGTGTCGGACGACGAGTCGTCGTCGCTCCCGCATGCCGCTACGGCCAGCGACAACGCAAGAACGGCGAAGAGTGGTTTTCTCATAGGTCATCCCCCAATGTGATCGTCCGGCACCCCCTGTGCCGTGCGGCCTGCTGAGCGTAACATACCGACCGGTCGAAATCCAGCCGACCGGTTGGAATGTCGCCCTTGCGCCCGACCGCGTTCGATGCGTACCATCGTCTGCAACATACCGACCGCTCGGAACGAACCGGCGGCAAGCGATTGGGGGAATCGTGTACCAACTTCCAAAGCAACCACTGGCAGGACAGTTCACGTTCCTGCCCATCGACGACGTCTACTTCGGTTCAGGGGCGGTCGAGAGTCTGGGTCCGGCGCTCGAGGCAAACGGGGTCGAACGTGCGGTGCTCATCACGGGTAACACGCTGGCGCTCAAGACCAATCTCGTCGACAAGGTCTGCGCTGCTGCCGGCGGGCGCATCGCCGGGGTCTTCCACGAGACGCAGATGCACGTGCATTCGGAATCGGTACTGCGTGCGGCTGAGTATGCGCGGTCGATCGGAGCGGACGGCGTCGTCAGTTTTGGCGGAGGAACGGCGAACGACACGGGCAAAGCCGTCGTGCTCGCGCTGGCCGAGAACATCGTCGACCGGTCAGGGTTCCAGGCGGCTCGCACCAAGTTCGAGTATCCGGCGACGATCGAAGTTCCACCGGTGAAAGGGGACGCTCTGCCGCTGATCGCAGTGTCGACCACCCTCTCGGGGGGCGAGTGCACGCACTTCATCGGCATCACCGACGAAGTCCGAGACGTCAAGGATCTGTACATCGACAAGAAGCTGACGGCCAAGGCGATCATCCTGGATCCCGACCTCACGCTTGAAACACCCGAATGGCTCTGGTTGTCGACGGGAATGCGGTCGGTCGATCACTGCATCGAAGCGATGTGCTCGCTGAACTCGCACCCGTACACCGATGCGTTGGCGGCGCACGCGCTCGGCATGCTCAATCGGTACCTTCGTGAATGCAAAGCCGACCCTGAAGACCTCGTGGCCAGAACTAACGCCCATGTCGCAGCCTGGATGTCGGTGTCGGGCCTGGCCAACGTCCAACTCGGCCTCAGTCACGGCATCGGCCATCAGCTTGGCGCACGGAACAACGTGCCTCACGGCGTGACTTCGTGCGTGATGATGGGCGCAGTCATGGACTGGAATCAGGACCACGTCGGCGACAAGCAGGTCTGGATCGCGGAGATCATGGGCGTCGACACGTCGACGATGAGCGACGCCGAGGCGCGGGCTGCCGGGCGGGAGGCCATCGTGCAATTGGTCAAGGACCTGGATCAGCCCTACCGGCTGCGCGACGTCGGCGTCGAACGGAGCGACTTCGGCGTTCTGGCGAACGACGCCCTCCAAGACATGATCGTCGCCACCAACCCGCGTCCGGTTGCATCGGTGGACGACGTGGTCGAAGTGCTCGAGATGGCGTACTGAGCGCGACTCAACTGATGCGTGCCGTCGAGGTCCAGACGCTCGAGGGTGTCGCAGGCATACGTGTCGTTGATCGGGGCGAACCGGACGACGACGGTGAACATGTGATCGTCGAAGTCGTGAGTTCCGCAGTCTCGTTTCCCGACCTCCTTCAGAGCAAAGGTCTCTATCAGCACCGTCGGGAGCCTCCCTTCATCGCCGGGATCGAGATGGCTGGCGTGGTGCGCTCCGCGCCCGCTCACACGCAATGGCGGTCGGGTGACCGTGTGTGCGCCTGGACCACCGGTGCCCTCGCCGAGACCGTGGCATGTGTGCCGAAGTGGGTCTTGCCGTTGCCTGACGAGCTGTCGTTCGACGAGGGCGCTGCGCTCACGCTCAACTATCAGACTTCCCTGTTCGCGCTCAGCCGCCGGGCCCGGTTGGCGGCCGGTGAGACGGTCCTGGTGCTCGGCGCGTCAGGAGGTATCGGAACGTCCTCGATCCAGGTCGCAAAGGCGATGCGGGCGTCGATGGTGATCGGCTTGGTCTCGACCCGGGACAAGGTCGGCATTGTTGATCAGGCCGGCGCCGACCACGCCGTCGTCGTCTCCGACACCTGGAGGGACGAGGTCCTCGAACTCACCCATGGTCACGGGGTCGACGTGGTCTGCGATCCCGTGGGAGGCGATCGGTTCCACGATGCAGTGCGCGTCCTCGCACGCTACGGACGGCTCGCCGTCATCGGGTTCGCTGCTGGAGAGATCCCGGAGATCAAGGTCAACCGGATCCTGCTTCGCAACATCTCGATCGTCGGAGCCGCGTGGGGAGAAGCCATCGTCGACGAGCCGCTGCTCGCGCGAGCACTCCACGACGAACTGATCCCGATGATCGTCGACGGCGGTCTGCGTCCGCCCATCGGCAGGTCGTTGCCGCTGGAGCAGGCGCCGGACGGCTACCGGCTCCTCGACGAACGACGAGCCGTGGGCAAGGTCGTGATCAAGGTGCGAGCCGAGGCTTGAGGGTGACGACACAAGTGTGGTACGTTAGATACCGACCGGTCGGTAGGGGAGAAGCATGCACGGACAAGTCGTAGCCAGCAGGGTGTCGTCCACCATCACCTCGTTGCTCGGACGGGCGTACGAGATGTATGCCGATCGGCCCGCCGTGACCGGAGCGGACGGCGCTGTGGTGTCGTTCGACGAGTTGCGAAGTCGGTCACTTCAACTCGTCGCAGGTCTGCACCGCTTGGGCGTCGAGCGAGACGACCGCGTCATCATGATGATGAAGAATCGTCGCGAGTCGTTCGAGATCGAGCACGCGTGCTTCAACGGCGGCTTCCTCCGTGTCGGTCTCAGTTACCGGTTGCACCCGCAGGAGATCGTCGGAATCGCGAAGGACTGCGATGCTCGGGCCATCTTCGTAGATGAGGAAGCCGGACCCGCGACGCTCCAGGCCATCAAATCGGCTGGGCTCGACATCCGAACCATCACGTTCGACGGTCTCGATGGAACTCCGGCGTACCTCGAGCTGTTCAGCGGTGACGAAGCGACGCCGATCGCTCCCGACCCGGAGGACATCGCTTGGTTGCCGTACACGTCGGGAACAACGGGACAGCCCAAGGGCGTGATGATCAGCCACCGAACCTTGGTTGCGTGCGTTCGAAACCTGATGGTCGAACTTCCACCCATCACCGAGCACGATCGGTTGTTGCACGTCGCTCCGCTCACGCACCTCAGTGGGTGGGTTGGACTTGCCTGCATTCTTCGCGGTGCGAGCCATCTCCCGATGGCCAGCTTCGACGCCACACGCACGCTCGAGACAATCGAGCAGCGCGGCATCACGTTGCTACCAATGGTCCCCACGATGATCAACGCGATGCTCCCGATCGCCGAAGGCGGATCCTATGACGTCAGCTCGGTCCACACGATTCTGTACGGAGGCTCGGCCATCGCTCCGGATCGACTCGCTCGAGCAGTGAAGGTGTTCGGAGAGGTGTTCCTGCAGGGATACGGGCTGACCGAGGTTCCCTTTCCGCTGACCTCGCTGTCCAAGGATGCGCATCGTTTCGATCACGATCAGCCTGCCCCCGAGCGGTTGGCGTCGGCCGGGCGTGTGACGCCGTTCGTCGAAGTTCGTCTGGTCACCCCGGACGGCACCGACGCAGCGGAGGGTGAGCTCGGTGAGATCTGGGCTCGCGGCGACATCACGATGTCCGGATATTGGAATCTTCCGGACGAAACGGCAGCGATGATCGACGCCGACGGATGGGCGGCCACCGGCGACGTCGGGAAGATGGTCGACGGCTTCATGTACATCGTCGACCGGAAGAAGGACATGATCGTGTCGGGCGGCTTCAACATCTTTCCTCGGGAGGTAGAGAACGCGATTCTTGCGCTCGAAGGAGTCGATGAGGTTGCCGTCATCGGCGTCCCCCACGAGAAATGGGGCGAAGCAGTGCAGGCCGTCGTCGTACGTCGCGACGGGTTCGAGACGACCGAGTCGGACGTGATCGAGGCATGTCGATCGCGAATCGCCAGCTACAAGAAGCCACAGTCGGTGAAGTTCGTCGACGAACTCCCCAAGACCGGGTCAGGCAAGGTCATGCACCGCCAGCTCCGTGACGCGGCGTGGGCTGGCCATTCCCGGAAAGTCGCAGGTTGACTCATGTCGAACAAGGCAGTGATCGCTGGGGTCGGAATGACCCGATTCGGTCGGGCGCTCGATCGCACGACGCGCGACCTCGCAGGGGAGGCGACGACCGCAGCGCTTGCGGATGCTTCGATCACGCCGGCCGATGTGGAGATGGTCTTTTTCGCCAATGCCGTGGGTGGTCTCTACGGCGGCCAGGAGATGGTGCGCGGCGAGGTGGCGCTGCGCGCCTCTGGCCTTCTCGGGACAGCAATCGTGAACGTCGAGAACGCCTGTGCGTCGGGGTCTTCGGCAGTCCTGCTCGCTCGGCAAGCGGTGATGTCGGGACAGGTTGACGTCGCGCTCGCGATCGGTGCGGAGAAGCTGGTCCACGAAGACCGGGCGGTCTCCTTTCGCTCCCTGAACACTGCGGTTGATCTCGAGGAGATTGGGACGGCACCGGACGATCGGTCGCTCTACATCGGTCACTATGCCGCTGTGGCCCGTCACGCCATGGCCACCACCGACTTAACGCGATTCGACTTCGCAGAAGTGGCCGCCAAGAACCACCTCCACGGCCTCGAGAACCCGCACGCCCAGTACGGCATGAAGCTCAGCGCCGAAGAGGTACTCGCAAGCCGCGTCGTGGACGACCCGCTGACCGTCATGATGTGTTCGCCGCTCAGCGATGGCGCCGCCGCCGTGGTGGTGATGTCGGCCGAGCGCTTCGCGGGCGGCCCAGCGGTCCACCTCGCCGGAGCGGGTCTGCGGACAGGGAGCGACCGGACTGGCAAGGACCCTGCGACCTTCCGTGCCGCTCACGTGGCTTACGAGCAGGCCGGCATCGCTCCGTCGGAGATCGATGTCATCGAGCTGCACGACGCCGCGGCCTCAGCCGAGCCGCTCCTGTACGAACAGCTCGGCCTCTGCGCACCAGGAGACGGCGTCAAGCTCTTGCGCGACGGCGTGACGAGGATCGGCGGGCGCGTTCCCGTGAATCCGAGTGGCGGTCTCTTGTCGAAGGGGCACCCCATCGGCGCAAGTGGCTGCGCTCAGGTCGTCGAGCTGTACGAGCAGCTCAAAGGTCGCAGTGGGAGTCGCCAGGTCGATGGCGCAAGAGTTGCAGTCAGCCAGAATGCCGGTGGCTGGATCGGAGACGACAACGCGGTCAGTGTCGTACTCGTACTGATGGTGGACCAGTGATGGACCTGATGGTGGACCAGTGATGGACGCCGCCGGGCTCGACGAAGTACTTCATGAGGCAAACGTCCCGACACTGTTGATGTCGTTGGTCCATCTCACCGCGGATCAGCGGTGGCTCGCCGACCGCTATCGACCGACTCGTATGCGCGGTACCGACGACAACGACAGCGGCGACTTGCCGGCTGAGATCCAGGCAGAGATTCGAGAGGCTGCCGCCAGCGCCTACCAGGCATGGGAGGCTGCGGGCCGACCGCAGCTCGCAACACCCACCGATGACGTGTTCGTCGAGATGATGTCGGTCTGTGTCGGAGAAAGCGTCTCGGCCGAATACGCGCCGATGATGGCCGAAGAGATCGGGCTCGCATCACGCGAGGTGGACCTCCTCGACGCCGTCGACCCGAGCTCACACGACGTCCTGATCATCGGAGCAGGGCTTTCAGGAGTGTGCGCTGGCATCAAGTTCGAACGGGCGGGCATTCCGTACCAGATCATCGAGAAGAACGAATCGGTCGGCGGAACCTGGTTCGAAAACACCTACCCCGGGGCGGGCGTCGACACCCCGAGTCATCTCTACTCCTACTCGTTTGCGCAGGACCCCGGTTGGAGCCGATATTACGCCAAACAGGATGAGATCCATCGATACGTCGACCGCTGCGTCGACGACTTCGGCCTGCGTCCCCACATCCGGTTCGGAACTGAGGTGCTCGGGGCCGACTGGAGCGATGACGATCAACGTTGGAACGTGCTGGTTCGCGATGCGAGCGGCGCCGAGACCAGAACTTCCGCGCAGTTCCTGATCAGTGCCGTCGGGCAGCTGAATCGACCGAAGCGGGCCGAACTCGACGGACGCGACGAGTTCACCGGCATCGCCATCCATAGCGCCGAGTGGACGAACGATCTCGATGTCACGGCAAAGCGAGTGGCGATCGTCGGAACCGGCGCAAGTGCGATGCAGATCGTGCCTGCGATTGCGGATCGCGTCGCAGCACTGACCGTGTTCCAGCGTTCGGCTCAATGGATGGCACCGAACGAGAACTATTTCCGCGAGGTCACCGACAACACGAAGTGGCTGCTCGAGCACATGCCGTACTACGCAGGCTGGTACCGGTTTCGGCTGCTGTGGATGTTCAACGACAAGGTACACAGCACCCTGCAGATTGATCCGACATGGCAGCATCCAGACCGATCGATCAATGCAGCTAACGATGCGCATCGGCGCGCGTTCACCGAGTACTACAGGGCACAGGCCGGGGAGCGGACCGACCTGTTCGACAAAGCGCTTCCCGACTACCCGCCGTTCGGCAAGCGGATGCTCATCGACAACGGATGGTTCGCGGCGCTCAAACACACAAACGTCGAACTCGTCACGGACCACATCGAACGCATCGACTGCGACGGCGTCGTGTCTGTCACCGGAGAGCGCTATCCAGTCGACGTCATCGTCGAGGCCACGGGATTCGAAAGCCTTCGCATGCTGTGGCCGATGAAGATTCGGGGGCGCTCAGGTGCGACGCTGAGCGAGGTCTGGGGAGACGACGATGCCCGCGCCTACCTGGGAATGACCGTCCCCGACTTTCCGAACTTCTTCTGTCTCTACGGGCCGAACACCAACCTCGGTCACGGTGGCAGCCTCATCTTCCACTTCGAGTGTCAGGTGAGGTACATCCTTTCGCTCATCGAGTCGATGATCGGCGCCGACATCGCCACCGTCGACTGCCGCCCGGAGGTGCTCGACCGCTACGTGGATCGAGTGGATGTGGCCCACCGCAACATGATCTGGTCGCACCCCGGAATGTCGACCTGGTACCGGAACGACCGCGGGCGGGTCGTGACCAACTCGCCGTGGAGGCTCGTCGACTACTGGCGAATGACGCGCGAACCTCGGCTCGGCGACTTCGTCGTCAAGCTGCGAGACCCCTGAGGATCACGTCGGAGAATGCCGCGCTGATGTCGTCGATCGACATCGAACCGTCGTGGGACATCCAGTGGTAGGACCATACGCACATCCCGCTCACGCCGTAGGAGAGCACTCGTGCAGACTCGAGATCACCTCGGAATTCGCCGGATGAAATGCCGCCTTCGATGATCACGACCAGCATGTCCTCCCACTCGTCGCGCTTCGACTTCTGCTCCGGGTACTTCTTGAAGTCGATGAACGGCGTCTCCTGCAGCACCACGGTCATGTGGGGTCGGTATTTGTCGACTTGACGGATGAGCTCATGCATCACGGCGGACAGCTTTTCGGAAGCCGACATCTCGGAGGCCATGATCTCTCGGCCGCGCTCGATCGCATACGTCATAAAGACGTCGTGGATCTCGAGGAGGAGCGCCTCCTTGCTCGCGAAGTAGTGGTAGAGCGCGCCCTTCGTGTATCCGGCCTGGTCGACGATTTCCTTGACGCCGGTCGCCTGATACCCGTTCCGATAGAACAACTCGACCGCAGCAGCCAGGATCTCGCCACGAACGTCGCGGTTGGGGGCGGCAACCCCCGGAGAAAGCAACTGACGCGCTTCGCTGTGCTCAGAACGGGTTCCGTGAGTTGCCATCGAGCAGCACTGTAGTTGCTGCGCGCCAAACAGACCGACCGTTCGGAACTCCAACACGACCCACCAGACAGAAGCCGGAATTCCGAGGATCGGTGCGTCCGAGCTGCGGGCGCGCTGCCGCTGATGCGATCCCGTCGACGCGCTCGCGCTCGGGAGCTGAGTTGTTCGAGCGCCGCGTTGCCGGCGGCGAGTGGTCTGTCGGCGCTACGTCAGTTCTCGTTCAGCTGGACGGCGAAGAGCTCCCACGGTTGCTCGAACCCCTTGAGTATGCGGGCGCCACGTGGCCGGAACTTGTGGCCGCCACCGAGTGAGGACAGTGAGACGGTCAGCGTCACGATGATCTCGCCGGGCTCTGCCTCGGCGGTGACACGCGCTGCGAGATGGACGGCGATGCCCCCGATGTCGTCGCCGCGTTGCTCGACCTCTCCGACGTGGATCCCCGTGCGGACTTCGAGGTTGAGGTCACGCGTGGCCGCGCGAAGCCCGAGCGCGGCGGCGAGAGCCTCCGAGCCCGACGGGAATGTGGCGAGTGCCCCATCGCCGGTGTGCTTGACCACGACACCATGGTGACGTTCGATCGAGCGATGCATCGTTGCCTCGTATCGGTCGAGTGTCGAGCGCCAGCCAGCATCGCCGGCCGCGGCCGCAGTCGGTGTCGAGTCGACGAGATCGGTGAACAGTACTGCCACCAACTGCCGCTCAACCGGCGCTGCGATCGGTGCGCCGGTGATGAAGCTGGCCATCAGTTCGGCGACGAGACCGGCGTCGTGTGCTTCGATGACCGAGTCGGCGCCCTCGATCGTGAGGCACTCGGCATCCGGGAAGATGTGCTTCCAGAAGAGCTCACCAGCGTTGTCGGCGGCGTCACGGCGTCGGATGAGCAGGACCGGGGGTGCATCGTGCATCGGCGTGAGGCCGGCAGCGATGCGCGAGCCCGAGTCGACAGCGGCTTCGTAGAACGATCGGGTTTGCGCTCCTGACGCCCCCATCCGCCTCGCACGGCTGAACCAGTCGCGATAGGCGGGGTCGTTCGTTCGCCCGGGTGCGACGCGCTGGAGGTGGTCGTGCTGGTCCTCGGCAGCCAAGTCGAGCTTCGGTCCGGCCGCCGGATCGACCGGATTGAAGATCACGGCGCCGAGCAACCGATCGCGGTGGTTCGAGGCAAGGAGAGCAGTCGTGGTCCATGAGGCCGCGACGACCAGCCACGCTGCCGGGACGCCGATGGCGTCCATCACGGCCAGGTATGCCTCTTCGAGTTGCTCGAAGTAGCCGCGGTCGGAATCGAACGGATCCGAGGCGCCGGTTCCCGGCTTGTCGAACAGGACGAGGCGTCCGAATTGGCCGAGCGTCAGCAGGAAGCGCTCGTACATCGGGTCCTCGACGAGCATCTCCATGGGGAACGTCGGCGACGAGGTGTGCAGCAGCATCGGACCGTCGGTGTTCGACATCACCCGATACGCGATCTCGCGGCCGTCACCCAACCTCGTGATCCGAACGTCATCCATCAGCCCCGCAGGGCGGCGACGAGCGGCCCCAGCAATTCGGTCTGCCCGTCGACGGCTACGTCCGGTGACAGCGGATCGAGCTCGTCGGCTCCGGACAACAGCGTCACGACGGCGTGCGTCGGTCCTTCCAACGCGAGTAGGGGCGTGGCTTCGCTGTGCCCGTAGCGAAGACGGGCGAAATCTCCTGTCAACGACAGCGTGAGTTCGTCCGTGCCGTCGATCAGGAAGTGGACGTCGCCGTCCGGGAGGCCGCCGCGGTAGCGACTCGCGCGTGACTGCAGGATCCAACGAACGTTGACGACGCGGTCGCCGGCGTCGGCGATGTCGGGCAACAGGGGGGCTCCCCACCTGGCGAGCTGGCCCGCCAATCGGGCGAGTTCGACACCGCGATCGGTGAGTTCGTACAGCTGTGCGGGCACCGGAGTGCGAACCTCGCGTCGGCGTACGGCTCCGGCCGTCTCGAGTGATCGCAGGCGATCGGTGAGGAGGTCGGTGGAGATTCCGGGCAGTCCGTCGAACAGGTCGGTGAACCGGCGTGGGCCGTGCACGAGATCCTGGACCGACTCGCCGCCGTTCTGCCCACCTTCGTCAGCCGGATACGGGCAGCGTCGGAAACCGCTTGAGCGGCGGCCAGCGCGAACACGACGCGAACACCACTGACACCAACCAGCGCCCACCGACGAATACGAGACAACTCGATGGCCCCATCGAATCGGCCGTGTACCTGCACCAACGCATCCGAGCGCCGACCAGAGCGGACATGACGCTGTCGGCTCATAACCCGAAGGTCGCAGGTTCAAATCCTGCCCCCGCCACCATCGTTGGAATCCCGAGGCTGTGTGCTCCGGGATTCCGCGTTTTCAGGCAGCGGAATCACTCCCCGCCGCTCACCGCGGCGAGGTTGACTGTGCTCGAGGCCGAAATCGGCGGCAACCGCAGTGTGAGTAACC
>JAQCGT010000194.1 GCA_027730505.1 Actinomycetota bacterium
CGGCTGCGCGTTCATCGACGAACACGGCCACGACGGAGACGATCCTCGCGAAGCCTCAAGCGATGCCGATGCCGAACGAGTGCGGGCCGGCATGGCGCCCCTGCTTGACGACGATCGCCTCGGCCTCGTGCTCGTCGCCCGACGAGACACCGGGATCATCGGCTACGCAGTGGTCTGTTGGAGTTGGTCGGTCGAGATCGGCGGCTTCGAGGTCGTGCTCGACGAGGTGTACACCACCGAACGCAACGCGGGCATCGGTAGCCGCCTGATCAGCGCCATCGAGCGCGAATGCCGTGACCGTGGCGTGCGGCGCATCTTCTTGGAGACCGAGCGGCGCAACCACCGTGTGCGTCAGCTCTACGCGCGCCTTGGATACACCGAAGACGACTCGATCTGGATGTCCAAGATCCCGTGAAGCTCCCGGCGATCATGCTTGTAGTCGCCCTGTCCGGGCTCACCGGATGCGCCGATGACACCGACGCCACCGCACCGGTCGACGCAACCGTCACGATCACCGCCACCGGCTGTCGGAACACCCTCGGCCAAGGCATCGGCACGGTCATCGACACCGGCCTCGTTCTCACCGCTGCCCACACCCTCGCCGGCTCCGACGAGATCACCGTCACACACGACGACACCAGCGCCACTGGAACCATCGTTGCGTACGACACCGAGATGGACCTCGCCCTCATCGCCGTCGACACCGATATCACCAACGGCGCAACCATCGCACTGAGCGCGAAGCCGCCCACGACCGATACGGCCACCGACCTCACCGGAAGGGCCGTTGTCCGGCGTGGTGAGCGCTTCGTGGCCCTTCCCGTCACCATCGCCCGCCGGGTCATCATCGACACCGAAGACGTCTACGGCGAGGGCAGCACCACGCGCCCCGGATACGAACTGGTCGCCGACATCGAACCGGGCGACTCCGGAGCGCTGGTGGTGATCGACGGCGAGGGCATCGCCGTGGTGTGGTCACGCAGTCGACGCACCGACGACCGGGCGTGGGCAATCGACCCGATCCGAGGCGGGGACACCATTCGTGATCACCTGGCCAATGGGATCGATCCCGAGATCGACCTCGAGCGCTGCTGAGCGAATTCAACCACCGGATGCGATTGCGTTGAGCCGTGCGATCGAATCGGGGTTGAACACCTCGATCACCTCGGTGACCGTCAACCCGGTGACTGCACGCAGGGCACCGTCACCCTCTGAACCTGGCACCGGCGCCGCCGACGTCAGCAACAACACCCGCTCACCAGCGCCGCTCAACACCGCCGATCGTGCAATGGATCGCCAGAGCGCGTCGCCGGATGTCAGACCGGTTCGTTCTCGGGCGAACGCACCGCCAACCTCGATCGCCCAACGGCCCCCGGCTCGATCGACGGCGATCGTCGCCGACAGGCCCGCGACGCGACGTTCGGTCACATCGACGAACCCGGCATCGGACAACACCCGTTCGATCACATCTCGTCCCGATGCGCCGTCCCAGATCGCATCACTCGCCGCGCCTTCAGACGCAACCCGTTCACGGGCCAACGCCACGTACTCGGCGTCGAGATCCACGCCTACATACCTGCGACCGAGTCTCGATGCGGCGACCAGTGTCGAGCCAGACCCCATGAACGGGTCGAGCACCAGATCATCGGCGTAGGTGTAGAGCTCGATCAGGCGGGCCGGCAACTCGACCGGGAACGGCGCAGGATGCCCGACCCTCCGAGCACTCTCGGTAGGGATGTCCCACAGGTCGAGAGTGCCGGCCATGAAATCCTCAGCGCTGATGGTGGACCGAAACGGCAAACCCGCCCGCTCGCGACGCGCCGGTGTCAACGCTCGCTGAAACCGGCCTTTCGACGCCACCACCACCCGTTCGGTGAGGTCACGCAACACCGGGTTCGACGCACTCCGATATGAACCCCACGCACATGAGCCATTGGCGCCGGCGCCCTTGCGCCACACGATCTCGCCGCGCAACAACAGCCCGAGCCGGTCCTGCAACAGGTTGATCACATCGGCGGTCAGGCTCCGGAATGGCCGCCGGCCAAGGTTTGCGATATTGATCGCGATCCGACCACCAGGTTCGAGCACTCGCACGCACTCGGCGAACACGTCACCGAGCATCGTGAGGTACTCGATGTATGACGCTGGGATGCCATCTCGTTCAAGTTCGTTCTCGTATTGCTTCCCAGCGAAATAGGGCGGCGATGTCACGACGAGCGCCACCGACCGGTCATCGAGCATGGACAGATCTCGAGCATCACCGTGCACGAACGGATCACTGATCACCCGTGGCTCGGCGACGGTTTCGTCATCATCGAGCACAGGCGGGTCGAAGCGACCGTAGAAGCCGGAGGCGTCGTGCGACTCGCGTCGTCCCGCGCCGAAATCCGACGTGGAGGTCCGTCTCCGCTCCGCCACGCGGCAACCCTAGGCGACCGGTTGCGCCCGACGCGCGATGCGCGACGCGCAACGCCCTTTCAGATCGATCCGGGTGGCATCACCCACTGACACTCCTGGCCGGTCACCTGCTCATCAATGACAAACGTCGGCATCGA
>JAQCGT010000049.1 GCA_027730505.1 Actinomycetota bacterium
TGAGGTCTGCGATGTGACCACAGTGACGGACGATCGTCGCGCTGTGGCCGAAGCGAGCCGCGACTGGTGGCCACTCGCGCTGCACTGGTCGTTGCGGGGTTCGGTTCCAGCCGTCGCCGCCGCAGTCGCTCATCCGACAACGGTCGAGCAGGTGTCGGCGGTTGTGGCGATCTGCAATCGAGAGCGAATTCCCGTCACGGTCATCGGCGGGCGCAGCGGTGTCTGCGGTGGCTCGATACCAGTTCACGGCGGCGTGCTTCTCGACATGACAGGGATCGTCGGCGTGATCGGCGTGGATGAGGCGTCAGGGCTGGTTGAGGTCGCCGCCGGCACATTCGGACCTGACCTCGAAGCAGCGCTGCGCGCCGACCATGCATTGACCGTTGGCCATCACCCTCAGAGCTTCGACATCTCGACCGTGGGTGGCTGGGTGGCGTGTCGTGGTGCGGGCCAGTACTCAACCCGATACGGCAAGATCGAGGACATGGTCGCCGGACTCGAGGCGGTGCTCGCCGATGGCACCGTCATCCGAACCGGACCCCAACCCGCCGGCGCTGTCGGGCCCGACATCGATCAGTTGATCATTGGCTCAGAGGGCACTCTCGCCGTCATCACCGCCGTGACGCTGCGTGCCCACCCAGTCCCCGATTGCGACGCTCGCGCAACCTATCGATTCGCAGACTTGGCTGCTGCGTTCGAGGCGTGTCGACAGTGCATCAGGTCAGGTGCCACCCCAGCCGTGTTCCGTCTCTATGACCCGGTCGAGTCGGCGAGATCTCACGGCGGAGATGGAACCGAGTGCGTACTTCTCGTGCTCGATGAAGGCCACCCGAAATTGGTGGCGGCAACCCTGGAAATCGTGGACGAAGTAGTGCGGTCGTGCGGTGGCGATCGTCACCCGGAGGACCGGGTGGCGCATTGGCTCGAGCATCGCAATGACACCTCGGCGCTTCAGGCTCTGACCCGCCGCGGCTACCTGGTCGACACGATGGAGGTGTCGGCCCCGTGGTCACGACTTGGCGCGGTGTACGCAGCAGTCACGGATGCCGCGTTGGCTGTCGAGGGTGTGATCGGGGCGTCGGCACACTTGTCCCACAGCTATCTCGACGGTGCATGCCTCTACTTCAGTCTCGCTGCCCGTCCCGGACTCGACGCCCCGCTCGATGAGATCGATGCCTTGCACCGAGCCATGTGGGACGCTGCCCAGTCGGCTGCACTCGATGCTGGTGCCAATCTCTCGCACCATCACGGGGTTGGACTCAACCGTTCGCGCTTCATGAACCGTGCGGCCGGAAGTGCCTCGGGTGTGCTCTCAGCAGTGAAGGGCACCCTCGATCCGCAGGGAATTCTGAATCCGGGCAAGCTTGGCGTGCCCGATCCGTTCGGGGATGCCGGTTGGTGAATGGCCGCTGGGACGTCGCAGCGCTGCGCGCCGGTGGATCGGTGTCGCTCGTATTCGCCGTTCCGTTCTCGATCGCTGCGAGTTGGGCGGGGGACAGAGGTTCCTCAACGCTTGCAATCTGGCTGGTGTTAGGCGCCATCGGTGGATTCGGGCTCGGTGCTGGGTGCGGTGCGTGGGTGCAGCGTGTCGGCATGCCTCTCACCCACGGACTCGTCAGCGCAACGGGCACCTACCTTGCCGCTCAGGCGGTGTTCGTCACAATCAAGGTCGTGACTGGCGGCTCGGTCGGGTGGTTCGGGATCCTGTTCAACCTCAGTGTGGTCTCGCTGGTAGGAATCCTCGGAGGGATGCTCGGCCGCCGCTTGCGTAACCGTGGTGTGTTGCCGTCGACTGAACGGGTCGGGCTGTGATCCTAGTCATCGACATCGGCACGACGAGTGTTCGTGCTGCCGCGATGGACGCTGAGGGCACGGTGACCTGCATCCGATCGCGGCCCCAACCACCCGTCACACCGGTTGCCGGCCTGGTTGAGTTCGATGCGGTTGCGATGGCGGCGGCGATGACCGAATTGGCCAACGAGGTGATCGTCGAGGTGGGCCACGTCGACGCTGTGGGCATCACGGCACAGCGCGCGAGCACGATCGTGTGGGATCGCTCGACCGGGATTCCGGTGGGGCCGGGCTTGGGCTGGCAAGACCTTCGGACGGTTGGCGAATGCATGTCCATGGCGTCGCAACACCATGTCGCCGTGGCACCGAACCAGACCGCCACCAAAGCGGCGTGGCTCCTCGACCACTACGACCCGGACCGGTCACGGGATCTCTGTGTCGGCACGGTCGACGCCTGGGCGGTGTGGACGCTCAGCGCCGGACGGATTCACGCAACCGATCATTCGAATGCAGCCGTAACCGGTCTGTATTCGTACGCCAAGGGCACTTGGGATGAACGGCTCTGCGAACTCTTCCGGGTACCCGTTTCGACACTCCCTGCCGTCGTTGACAGTATCGGTGCCTTCGGCGAGGCGTCGGCACTGCCCGGGGCGCCGATCATCACGGCAGTGCTCGGCGACCAGCAGGCGTCACTTGCTGGCCAGTCCTGCGTGCGATCAGGTGACGCAAAGATCACCTTTGGAACCGGTGGAATGCTTGACGTCTTCAGTGGCGACGACGACCGGCTCGTCGCCTCGGGGCGCCGGAGCGGTCACGGCTGTTTCGGCATCGTCGCTTGGTCCGAGGCCGGGCGTCTCAGCCTCGGCGCTGAAGCGATCATGTTGTCGGCAGGTTCCAACGTCGAATGGCTCTGCAACGATCTCGGGCTCATCCGAGACGTGACTCAGAGCCATGACCTCGCCAGCACGTGCCCTGATAGTGACGGCGTGGTCTACGTGCCGGCGCCACTCGGTCTCGGAACCCCGCATTGGGATTATGGCGCTCGGGGAACGCTTCTTGGACTCACTCGCGGCACCACCGCTGCTCACGTGGCTCGGGCGGTGTTGGAGGGTGTGGCTCAGCGTGGTGCCGATCTTGTGGAGGCAGCTGAGGCCGACCTCGGTATTCGCCTTGAGAGGGTCCGCATCGATGGTGGGATGAGCAGGAATCCGACATTCGTTCAAGCGTTGGCTGACTCAACGGGTCGGCCTGTCGAGGTTGCGCCCCATACCGAGTGCACGACGATCGGTGCCGGGTTGCTCGCTGCCGTGGGCAGCGGCGAACTCGACAGCGTCACATCGCTCAGTGACCTCTGGCGCCCGGCGGCAATCGTCGAGCCGACGGGCCCTGCACATCGTGATCGGTGGGCCGAAGCCGTACGCCGATCGGCAGGATGGATTCCAGAGCTATCGGTTCTGGACTTCTAGACTGGGAGATCGTGTGCCGGCGCTGGCAGAATCCGTGGCGGCGAAAACGAGAACGAGACTGATGGACCGCCGAGACGATATGACCACCCCGAAAGGATCCGGCTCCGTGACGAACAGCCAAGGGGATGCCCCCAACTACGACCGACCGACCGATGTCAGGCGCCGTCTTCTCGCCGGCGGGGCCGCTGCAGCAGCGGTGGCAGTCGTTGGAGGACGCACCGTTGCAGCAGCCCCGTCGGCGCTGTCCCAGTCTGAACTCGATCTGTTGAAGTACGCCCAGCGCTTGGAACTCACGGCGCGCGACCTCTACGACGAGGCGATCTCCTCGGGGCTCGATGATCCGCTGCTCGAGGCGATGTCGGAGCAGCACGAGGCGTATGCCCATGGCATCGCCGGCCTCACCGGGCTGAGCGCCGACAGCAGGAACGATGAATTGTTCGGTCGTCTCCGAACATCATTCCGAGGGGCGGGCGCGCTGCAATCGGCGTACGACCTCGAATCTGCTGCTGTGGCGACCCATCTTGAAGTCATCGGCATCCTGTCTGATGTCGATGCTGCTGAACTCGTGGCGTCGATCATCTCTGCTGAATCTCGACACTGTGTCGTTCTCGCCGATGTTCTCGGCCGAGGCAACGAACTCGGTGCCACGCTCGACAACGACGCCGCTGCGATCCTGCCCTGACCGATGACTCCGTCCACCCGCTCCGAGGAACCCACGATGACCGAGAAACACCAAAGCGACAGCCCCCTCAGTAACCCGATGGATCGGAGGGCGATGTTGCGTCGCTCGGGTGCTGTCCTCGGTCTCGGAGCCATCCTGTCTGCATGTGCCAAGGACTTCGGCGGGGACACGTCACCGGGCCGAGTCGGGCTTGCGGATCCCGCTGCAGTCCTGCCCGACGGCACTCTCGATGATCTCGCTGTCGTGCGCACCATGCAGTCACTCGAACATGCGGTGGTCGCGGCTCTCGAGACCATGTCGGGTGCTGGCCTGTATTCGGCTGCACAGGCAACGTACATCGAGCGCTTTGTTGCCGACCATGTCGCGGCATCCGAGACACTTGGCGCGGCTGCAGTAGCCGCCGGCGGAAGCCCATACGCCTGCCCCAATGAGTGGTTCATGGATCGCTATGTGCTGCCCGTCTATTCAGCAGTGGAATCTTCCGACGACGTCGCCCGCGACACTCGATCAGCCACTCTCGCATTCGAGACGATGCTCGCTCACTCGTATCAGCACATGGTCGGACTTCTGTCCGTACCTGCTCATCGCAAGTTGCTCATGACGCTTGGCTCGGCGGCGAGCCGCCGCTCGGCCCTTCTGTCGATTCTGTGGACCGCTCCGAGCCACGGGTACCTGGGTCCCGCGTTGTCGGACGAGGCGTCCGAGAACGATGCCGCAGGATTCCCCATCCATTACGCAGTGCCCGCCTCGTTCGGGCTTGTCAGCCAGATTCCGGTCGTGGTCGGAAAGCCCGACGATGAGGGCTCTCGCTATCAAACGTCGTTCCAGACGCCAGCGGAGAACACCTTCGTCTACGACTACATGTCCTGCTGAGGCGCTCGCCGTAGACTCTCTGTCGACGGGGAGTCGACCGGGTGGCCGCGGTATGGCATGACCATGCCGAGGAAAGTCGGGGCTCCACAGGGAAGGGTGCTGGCGAGAGCCAGGTCGGGGCGACCTGACGGACAAGTGCAACAGAGAGAGACCGCCGATGGGCCGGGCAACCGGTCACAGGTGAGGGTGAAACGGTGCGGTAAGAGCGCACCAGCGTGCGGAGTGATCCGTGCGGCTCGGCAAACCCCACCCGGAGCAAGGCCGAGCAGGGAGGGGATCGCCCGTCCACCCCTTCGGGGAACTCCCGGGTAGGCCGCATAGATGGATGGTCACCGGCGTGCAAGCGTCACAGAACCCCGCTTACAGGCCGACTCCCCGTCACCCACCTTCATTGAAGCTGACAAGCACTGGTCCGTTTCGGCTGATGTCGATCCGACAGATAGCCGCTTGACCCAAGCGCGAGCGATGTGCGATCGCCGGGTCTGCGCCGAGGGACCATGCGACCGCCGACTTAATCGGCGACACGTGTGATACGACGATCACATCCGCCCCCACGTGGCGCTCAAGAAGATCGTCACAGGCACGATGCACGCGGTCATCAAGCTCGGCGAAACTCTCGCCCCCGTCGGGCCGGAAGTCGGGATCGGTCCGCCATGCCTGCCAGATATCAGCCGGCACTTCTGACACCGGCATCGCATCGAACACTCCGTAGTCGAGTTCGATCCAGCGATCGTCCACTTCGACATCGGACACTCCAAGCGCATCGGCAAGCAGATCGGACGACTGTCGTGCTCGGAGAAGCGGACTGCTGATCACCGTTGCACCGGGGGCCTCAACCGCCAACCGCTCCCCCACCTGGGTGAGCTGTCTCACCCCCACCTCGTCGAGCGGTTCGTCGACACGGCCTTGCAGCAGACCTGCTGCGTTCAGCGCTGTGCGTCCGTGACGGACGAGATAGATCATCTGAACTCCAACCTGCCGTCGGCGAAAAAGGCTCGACGGCGAGCAGCATTGGTCAGCGAGTTGCGTCGGACGATCCAGACACAGCCCAGCAACCCAAGCACTTCGAGCAACGCCCCAACGGGCCAGCGCTGCACCGCCAGCGCTGGGGATTCCGAGAGGTCCACACCAGCAAACGGCCACCAGAACACGTCGGTTGTGTTCCACGATGCTCCGAAAACAATATGCAGCAGCATGCCGATCGGCAGGCCGAGAACACGACGGCGGACCTCTCGTCGCCCGATCGTCGCCAGCATGACCGCAACGAGCACGACTACCCCAGCGCTGACCGAGGACACCATCGAAGTCCATCCGCCGACCACGTCGGCAAGCACGGGGGCGACAGCGCCGACGATGAGCCAACGGTGGTCGAACCGTGGGTCGCCGAACACGAAATGGATCGTCAGCACTGAGGTCGCAGCGAACCAGAGCAACATCAGCGAATCAGCATTCGCCCACACTGGGGACAGTCCGGAATGCGATCATCCGGCGTGCGCCGCACCTCGTCGAGTTCGCCAGCGGAGAGATCGAGGTGACAGCCCTCGCAGCGTGACCCTGCGAGTCTCGCTGCGGCCACCCCGAGCTTCGAACGCACCGCCTCGTAACGTTTCGCCAAGGCCGGGGGAATCGACGGCAGGAGCAACTCGCGTCGAGCAGCCAGCGACTCCAGTTCGCTGCGGATGATCGACTCTGCGGTCGCGAGTCGTTCGTCAGCACCTGCGACCTCGGCGCGGAGCGCCCCCTCGATTGCCAGCAACTCGTTCAGTCTCGACTCGGCGTCACTGTGCACCGACATCAGCTCGAGCTCGCGATCGTCGAGATCGGAGCGTCGCTCGGTGAGCGTTGCAATTTCGTGCTGGAGAGCCTCGGCCTCACGAGGGGCGATCACCGTCTTGAGCTGTGCCTCCAGACGCTTGCGATGGGAATCAATCTCCGCCGACGCCTCCTCACATTCGGCTATGCCGGCTTCAGCCTCACCGATCATCCCGATCGTTGTCACCCGCTGCGACTCCCAGTTGCGCATCCTGTCGACAGCCTCGGCGTGATCAACTCGCTCGGTGAGCGTGTCTCGTCGATGTACTGACTGATCGTGGGCGGTGTCGATCGCTTGGAGTTCGAGCAGGACGACGCCGATGTCGCCGTGACCGGATGCAGCCTGGTCGTTGTTGTCACTCACAAGGACCAACATAGGCGTCGAGGGGCACCGATGGCATCGGCGCATAGGGATCGATGGTTCCGGCTGGAACCGTCGTGGCAGTCGTGAGCGGCTCGTAGATAGGCGTGGGCTCGGCGACAATGGTGGTGGTCGGAGGCTCGCCGACCACAGTCGATTCGGGCACCGCCGTCGATTCGGGTTGCTCGTAGCCAACGACAACCTCGGCGCATTCATTACCGGGCAGGTAGAGACGAACGGGAGGGCGGGTCTGCGGCGGCGGTGCCTCCCAGTCCTCCACCGGCCGATCACGGTGTGCCGGCTCCATGAACGCACCCCAGATTCGCGCCGGGAACGTTCCTCCCTGCACCCGAGGCACCCCTGCCGCAACGAACTCGTCGATGTTGACCATCGGTGTGTAACGGTCCGGGTCTCGCACCATCACCGCAGTGGCCAGGTAGGGGGTCGCTCCAACAAACCAAGCCGTGTAGTTGCTCTGTTGGGTGCCGGTCTTCCCGGCTGCCGGGCGGACCGCGGCGAACTCGGCGAGCTCACGACGGGCGGTGCCGAGCGTCAAGGTGTCCTTCATCACATTCACCGCCGTGAGCGCAACCGAACGATCCAGCACTCGCACGCCCCGGGAGTTGTGCGTGTAGAGCCTGCGTCCCTCTGCGTCATCGATGCGTTCGATGAAGTACGGCTCGAGGTGCACGCCCTCGTTGGCGATGGTCTGGATACCAGAGGCCATGTCGAGCGTGCTCATCTCATTGGCGCCGGTGGCGAAGCTCGCGTATGGCCTGATCGGCTCGCGGACTGACGCTGGCAGGTCGGGGCGAAGCAGGTCAGACGCCGCCATCCGGTACGTGGTGTCCACAACGCGATCGAGTCCGACGATCTGACTCAGACGAGCGTAGGCACAGTTGATCGAGCGATAGGTGTGTTCTCGTAGCGAGGCGAGCCCACCGCTGACACCGTCGGTGATGGTGAACACCGGTTCGATGTTGTTGCCGACGTTTGGCAATGAGCACGGTCGCGTGCCGTCGAGAAGATCGTCGGGAATCGCGCCGGCCTGCAGCGCCGACGCCAGGATGAAGATCTTGATGCTCGAGCCGGTCTGGCTCGGCGCCAATGCCAGGTTCACCTCGTTCTGCCCGGGAATGAAACCCCGTCCGCCAACAAGCGCCCGAACAGCGCCGGTGGACGTCTCTATCGATGTGATTGCTGCGTCAAAGCCTTCAACGGTGTCGGGGAGTTCGTCCCTGGCGGCTTCGGCCTGAGTTTGCAGGTCCGGGTCGAGGGTCGTGTGGATCCTCAGCCCGCCGCGGTACAACGCTGTGTATCGCTCCTCGTAGGTCTGACCGATGAGATCTGAGTCATTGAGCAGCAGATCTCTGATGGTCTCAGAGAAGTATGTGCGGGCGACATCGCGTGTGGGTATGCGATTGACGCGTTCGGGAATCACGAACTCGGTGCGCACCAACTCGGCCTCATCCTCGGCGAGAAGCCCGTCTTCGACAAGTCGATCGAGCACCTGAATAAAGCGGGCACGGCTGCGCTCTGGCCGGTTGATCGGGTCGTAGCTCGACGGGGCTCGAACCAACCCGGCGAGGAACGCAGCCTCGGGGAAGGTCAACTCGAAGACGAACTTGCCGAAGTAGGTCTCGGCAGCGGCTGCGATTCCGTACGAGTTGTTGCCGAAGAACACTGTGTTGAGGTAGCGCTCGAGAATCTGTTCTTTGGTGAGTTCTTTCTCGAGTCGCACTGCGTAGGCGATCTGCAGGAGCTTGTACCGACCGTCGCGTTCGAATCCAGCCATGAAGTCGTTCTTGACGACCTGCATGGTGATGGTTGAAGCACCCTGCAGTGGGGCATCAGACGCGAAGTTCGACAGCATCGCTCTGACGAATGACCGGGCATTCACCCCGTGATGGACCCAGAACTCGTTGTCCTCGACTGCGATGAAGGCATCGATCACCGACTGTGGGATCTCGTCGAAGGTGATCGGCTGTGAATTCTCGAGTTCGTAGATGGCGATCTCATTGCCGGCTGAGTCATAGACGTAGCTGCGCTGGGCCAGCGGCAAAAATTCAGGGAGTGCCACCGGCTCTTCGTTGTGAGCATTCGCTATGCGCCATACCCGTGGGGCGACTCCAGCGGTGACAGCGGTGATGAGCATCGCTCCCGCCACGACGACGAGACCGAGACGGACCAACCACGTCATCCGGTGCACCCGATGAGCGTACCGACCGGTGGCTACGGTGTCCGGTCATGACCATTCCAATCCGTCCATTCAGATTCGGTGTCCAGGTACGCAAGGCCAGCGACGCATCCTCATGGGTGGACGCCGGACGTCGCTACGAAGAACTCGGGTATTCGGCGGTGACGATGCCTGATCATTTCGACGAACAACTCGCCCCCATCCCGGCTCTCCAGGCTCTTGCTGATGCCACGGAGACGATCCGGATCGGAGCACTCGTATTTGACAACGATTACAAACACCCCGTCGTGCTTGCGAAAGAGTTGGCCACCATCGACGTGCTGTCAGGCGGGCGGCTCGAGATCGGACTCGGTGCCGGGTGGATGGCGACGGATTACCAGCGCTCAGGCATTCCCTATGACCCGCCTGGTGTGCGGATCGATCGCTTCCTCGAGGGTCTCGCCATCATCCGGAGCGCCATGGGCGCAGACGAGTTCTCGTTCGAGGGTGACCACTACCGCATCGACGGCTACAACGGTTTTCCAAAGCCGATCCAAGGCCCCTGCCCGCCGGTGCTCATCGGGGGAGGCGGCCCCCGCATGCTTCGTATCGCCGCGCGCGAGGCCGACATCGTCGGCATCAACCCAACGCTCACTTCCGGTGCCGTCGATCACTCCACGTTCGAGTCGATGACCGCTGAAGCGGTCGACGACAAGGTTGCCATCGTGGCTGAGGCCGGAGCACATCGTCTCGCTGACATCGAGATGAACATCAGGGCGTTCCTCGTGTCGGTCAACGATGATGTCGACACAGCGATGGAAGGCATCAGCGCCTTGACGGGCTCCCCCGTCGACATGATCGCGAATTCTCCGTTCGCACTCGTCGGGCCGCCATCGAAACTGATCGATGACCTCTTGGCCCGCCGCGAGCGTTGGGGATTCAGCTACGTGATCGTCGGCCCGGATGAGGCGGAGGCGTTCGCTCCGGTGGTCGCTGCGCTCAGCGGTCGCTGAATCAGGCGAATCGGCGTTCCTTCTCGATGACGACGATGCCGTTGTCGCTGATGGTGTAGCGCGACGCATCGTGGTCGTGATCGAGTCCGATCCGCTCATACGGCGGGATGACCACGTTCTTGTCGACGATGCATCGGTGCAGGCGCGCTCCAGCCCCGACGTGTACGCCTTCGAGCAGAATCGAATCGGTGACGTGCGCGTCATGGTCGATGAAAACGCTCGGCGAGATGATCGACCGCTCGACGTGCGATCCGGACACGATCGAGCCTTGGCACAACAGGCTGCCATCCACGAATGCGGGTTCTCCCCCAATGCCGCGTGACACCTTCGCCGGCGGGAGGGCCTTGCGGTAGGTGTACACCGGCCACTGCTCGTTGTAGAGGTTGAAGATCGGCACCGGGGCGATGAGGTCCATATTGGCCTCGTAGTACGCATCGATCGTTCCGACGTCTCGCCAGTAGCCGCGTTCACGATCGTCCTGACCGGGGATGAGGTTGGTGGAGAAGTCGTAGACGTGGGCGACGCCTTGACGGGTCAGGGCGGGAATGACGTCGCCGCCCATGTCGACGAGGGGCTCGTCTTCATTGGGTGTCACGATGTCGATGAGGGTCTGTGTGTCGAACACGTAGTTCCCCATGCTGGCCAAGCAACGCGTCGGGTCGCCGGGCATTGTCGGTGGGTTCGGTGACTTCTCATGGAACGCCAGGATGCGACCGGAGTGATCGGCTTCGATCACGCCGAACTGTGATGCATCGTCTCGAGGAACCGGGATCGCAGCAACGGTGACGCCTGCGCCCGTGGCGACGTGCTGGTCGACCATCTGACGTGGATCCATGCGATAGATGTGATCGGCGCCGAAAACGGCGACGATGTCGGGGCGCTCGTCGTAGATCAGGTTGAGGTTCTGATAGATCGCATCAGCGGACCCACGGAACCATTGCGGTCCTCGACGCATCTGCGCCGGCACCGGGGTCACGTAGTTGTCGAGCAGCGTCGAGAACCGCCACGTCTGGGAGATGTGACGGTCGAGGCTGTGACTCTTGTATTGCGTCAGGACAACGATTTTGAGATACCGAGCATTCGCGAAGTTCGAGAGAGCGAAATCGATGATTCGGTAGGTGCCGCCAAAGGGGACCGCTGGCTTGGCCCGGTCATTCGTAAGCGGGAGCAAACGCTTGCCCTCACCACCGGCGAGCACCATCACGAGAACCTTCGGTTCGTAGGCCATCAGGGCCGAGCGTACACCCGGCCCCAGTTCCCCGTCAGGAGATCTGGTCGTAGATGCGGCGATATTCAGCGGCTGGCGCGTCCCATGACCAGTCGATCGTCATGAGCCGACGGCGGATCGTCGTGAGACGGCGTTGGCCGAATCGACGCACGGCCCGATGCAGCGCCGACGCAATGGCAACCGGCTCGGCTGCACGGGCAACCACGCCTCGCCCGGTTCGGGGTTCTCGATCGAGGTCAGGAACGGTGTCGACGAGTCCACCGACTGGCGTGACGACGGGAATGGTTCCGTAACGCATCGCCTGCATCTGGGTGAGACCGCAGGGTTCGAATCGGCTCGGCATGACGAAGAGATCCGCTCCGGCGAACATGAGGTGCGATAGGGCCTCGTCGTATCCGTCGATGAACGCGAATCGTTCAGACCGTCCGGCGATCTCGGCGAGTTGCGCCGCGAGATCGGCGTCACCAGCGCCGAGGATGCCGACGTTGAGCGGTAGATCGTCCAATAGTTCGAGTGTGGGCACCATGAGGTCGATGCCCTTCTGATCGGTGAGTCGTGTGACGGCGACGGCGAGCAGTGAGCCGTCGTCACTCAGACCGAGGCGGCCTAGCAACGTGTCACGGCATCGGTCCTTTCCACCAAGATCACCTGAGGAAAACGCGGCCGGCAGAAATGCATCATCAGCCGGATTCCAGACGGTGGTGTCGATGCCGTTGAGGATGCCCGTCACGGCATCACCACGGGCTCTGACCGCGGCGTCAAGACCGAATCCACCACCGGGCCGACGGATCTCGTCGGCGTGATGTGGGGACACGGCGACGATCCGGTCGGCGAGGGCAATGGCCCCGGAGAGTTGGTTGATGCCTCCCCACCACTCGAAATGTTCGGCTCTCGAGCCGATCGATGCGAGCCATGATCCGGGTCCGTGGCCCTGGTGGGCAAGGTTGTGGAGTGACAGCACGGTCGGAGGCGGATCATCGAGGGCTGCGAGCACGGTGCCGGTGTGCCAGTCGTTGAGATGAAGCACATCGGGCTTGCTCAGCAATACCCATGCGGCCACCGCTTGGGAGAAGCGGAGGAAGCGATCGATGTTGTCGAGCCAGCCCTGTCCGTCAGGTTGCAGGTACGGGTGGCTCCGAGCGAGGCCGGGGCACGACACGAGATGGATGCGGCCGGCAACCGGATGTTCGACGACGTGAATCGATGCCGGCCCGGCCCATTGCGGCACATCGAGCTCGATCACCTCAGACCCGGTCGTGTCGATCGTCCCGTAATCGGGCAGCAGTAACTCAACATCGGCACCGGACCGCCGTAGCGCACCGACGAGACCGGCCGCCGCCGCGGCCAGTCCGCCGACGGCGGCGACCGGTGAGAGTTCAGCGGTGGCGAAAACGACTCGCACCCGCTGAGTCTCTCATCCGCTTCTGGTGTCCACCCGGATACCCGTGACTGCGGGCGGGTTGACGAGTCCGAACTCAACGGTTGTCGTCAGGGCATTCCCGTCGAAAACTTCGTGGCCGTATCGCATCACGTGGCCGCTTGGCGAGGTTGCGAGCATCACCTTGCGGACCCCGTCTTGCCCTGTGGTGAAGGTGAAGGGATCTAAGCAACGGGCGCAGGAGAGTGAGACATACGCCACGGTTCCTGTCGCCGCACGATTTCCCACGGCTCCGACGACCACCGGTACGTCGTCAGCGGTCAGTCCGATGTTGAGATCGAACCAGTCAACTCGGGGAAGTTCGCTCCGGTTCGTTTCAAAAGCGTCGCACATCGCGTCAAGGCACTCCGTGATGGCGATTTCCCCATTTTCGTCCCACACTGCGATGGGACGGCCGTCACTCGTGATTGCGATGTCGGCAGACGGACCTGCAAACGATTCCCTCCCGAGAGATATCTGAGCACGAGTGGATGGCACGTTGCACGTACTATCTGCGGCACCGCACACCGTCATGAACGTCGTCTGCGGCACCGGGTCGTAGTACGACCAGACCAGCCCTCCGTCCGGCTTCATAGCAGCGTGCAGCTGCTGCTCGGCGACATTGCTCACCTCGATGTCACCGAACGTGTAGGTGTCCGCTGCTGCGCAATCAGCTTCGAGGCATTCCATGAGCCGTGCCTTCGAATCTTCGTTGACGTACAGGATTCGCGCCGTGCCATCAACAGCGATCACGAGGTCTGTTGGGGCGTCGGACGTGAGCAGTTCAGGATTGTGCGACGTCTCAACCGCTGTTGCACATGTGGGGTCATCGCACACATAGGTGAAGATCGTCGACACACCCCCCGTCGTCTTCGCTGCCAACACGAATGGGCTGCCGTCGGGCAATAACGCAATCCGGGCATTTAGGTATCTAGTCTGGGCGTTGTCCGGGACAATGGTCTGAAACTCTTCGCACTCCGTCAGTCCGTACTCGCATTTGACGAGGGCAACTTTGCCATTGCCCATGGTGACGGCCGCGATTGCCTGCCCATCGTCATCCAAGGCAAACGACGACGTCTCAAACGCTGACGTCCATTGAGCGGTGCTGCCGAGTGGACCGGTTGGGCCGAAGGTCGTGTTGCCACACACCACGGCATCGCCCGACTCGCGGTAAATCAACACTTGGCTCGCATCACATTCGGGAAGTTCGACCCCGGTTGTGCCGGAGTCAGCGCTCGATTCGAGTACCTCAACTCGCTCCACAAGTTCGTCCAGATCCTTGCCCAAGGCGAGTTGGGTCGTGCCGGCAGGCACGTAGTACCCCATGAGGTCGACGATCACGTGGGCGGATCCGTACACGTTGAGGCAGAGCATGCCGGTGGCCCCGAGTTGCACCGTTGCCGCGTTCGCCACGTCGACACCCTCGACGAAGTTGAGAATCGACGAGTTGGGCTTCGCGTCCGACGGGTCCGCGCACGGGAAGGCGGTGACGAACCCATACCCGGCATTGCGGGTTCCCTCGGTGACCGTGATGTTGACGGAGACCGACGACGCGTTCGAATCAACGACCCGAGCCGGTACTTCTGAGATCAACGTGCCCGTGCCGTCATCGACCGGTGGATCGAGGTACACAACCACGTCATCGCCGGTCACTTGAAGACCGTAGGTCTCATTTGACACCTTCTCGCCGTCTCGACGGGTGTCGAGAATACGGATGGGCGGGGTCTCGATGAACACCCGGTCGTTGGAGCTGATCGCTCCGACGCTGACGAGCCCTCCAGCTCCCAGTGTCACCGCCACAGCAGCACCAATCGCCGCCCAGCGCGACCTTGTCAACCTTTGCTCCATCATCTGTCTCCGTTCAATTCTGTCCGCCATGAGTCCGGCAGCTGGCTACTCAGCCGAGATAGTCGCTCTCGATAACGCTTGCCCGTTCCCACACGATGCGGGCGCCAACGAATTCGATCAGCGCATTGGCATCGGCGGTTCCTGAGTTCCTCAGAGAGAACTCGATCGACCATGAAATCGGCATCTCATCCAGATCGATCATCGACTGCAATTGATCATCAGTTGCTGCGATTTCGGTGCAAAGCCAGTCGCCATGAGTCGACGGCCTACTCGCTGCGGCGACGATGCTGTCAGATCCATCGACAGACGTGTCTTCGACCACATAATTCAGTGCAGATCGCGTGACCGCGAGGTTGTCATTGGTGACGCCGTCGAAGCACAGCTCGTACAGGACGGGGTACAGCACGGCGTCGTCGACGCCGGACGAGTTGAGGGTGCTTCCATGGGCTGCAACGGCATCAACCGGAAGCACGAAGACGTGTGGCAACGTATCTTTCACATAGACCTCGACATGATTCAGTTCCGTCGGTCGTATCACAACATCGGCGTCTGGCGATCCGACCTCTAGCAGAGCGAAGCCACTGTGAGTCGTTGTCAGGGGATCGAGCACATTGGCCTTGTCGTTGAGTAGCGCGTCAGTCTCATCCTCCGTGTACACAGAAGTGGCGTCGGCCTTGGCGTCGAGCAGATCATCGGTCTCGGTGGCCGTGTACACCGAGGCGGCATCGGCCTTATCGTCGAGCAGGTCGTCGGTTTCGGCCTTGGTGTAGGCGTCCACAGCGCCAGCACTGGCGGCGGTGTAGTAGCCCGACACGTCCACGATCAGATGCGCAGCGCCGTACACCGACAAGCACATGGCGCCGTCATCCCCGAGTGGCACCACAACACCGTTCGCCACATCGACGCCTTCGACGAAGTTCAACGTTGAAGCGCTCGGCGCCGCATCGGTGGCGGCATCGCATGGATAGGCGGTGACGAAGCCATAGTCGCCGTTTCGCTCGCCCTGGGTCACCGTCACGTTCACCGCAACGGCCGTCGCTGTCGCTGGAATCACCAGC
>JAQCGT010000050.1 GCA_027730505.1 Actinomycetota bacterium
AGACGACGGCGCCATCACTGATGACCCGGCGGGACTCGTCCATCGTTACGATCTCGCCCCGAATCAACAGTTCGCCGCTCACACCGCAGAGGATGCCACACCCGCTGACTCACTTTGGCCAGACAACCAGACCATCTGGTACGTTCGACGTGTCAGCTTTCACACGGAGGTAGCCATGTCTCAGCCGTATCCGAACATCCTCGTCTTCGTCGACTTCCCCGTCGACGACGTGGAAGCAGCCAGCGACTTCTACCGAACCGTCATGGGTTGGGAAGTCGAGACGCGCATCCCCGGGATCTTCAACCGCATCGTGCCGGGACAGAACTTCAAGGTCGATGACGGATCCCAAGGCCCGACCGGCAACCTCCACATGGGAATCTCCTACGCCGGCGATGCGCGGCCCGACCCCCGCGACGAGACTGAGAAGGACAATCCAAAGCGGCGCATGCACGACGGAGGGCGCACCACCCGGGCATGGATCCTCGTGTCTGACGACGACGAGATGGACGCGATCATGGATCGAGCGGTGGCCAACGGTGGCACCGAGCTTTGGCGCCACCACTTCTGGACAGAGTTCGGCGGCGCGAACGCCAGCTTCCTCGACCCTTGGGGCAATCAGTTGATGCTCTGGGAGCACCTCGATGGCATCGAGCAGGACGAGGAGACCCACGAGCTCGTCGGCGACGCGAAGCTCCCCGACGGCTGGACCATCGAGTGATGCAGCCCCGTGGGTGACGGGCAACGCCGAGTCACCCACGGATCACATCGCCGAAACCATCCAGAAACATCCCCCTAATAGACCTTTGGCATGCCCGTCGAGATCTCGCCATCAGTCGCTTCGATACTGAGCACGCCTCCGACCTCCCCCTCTCACTCGCTGCCGGCCACCCCGGACAACTGCTTCTGGGGTTATTTCGATCCCGCCGTCGCCCCGGCGCTGTCGGTGCCATCAGGGTCGACGATCCGAATCGAAGCGGTCACACACCACTCCGGCGACGCACCTGACCTGATGTTCGACGAGGGCATCGCAG
Organism: Actinomycetota bacterium; assembly: GCA_027730505.1. Classification (GTDB taxonomy): domain Bacteria; phylum Actinomycetota; class Acidimicrobiia; order Acidimicrobiales; family Ilumatobacteraceae; genus Casp-actino5. Next base: position 1,032 of record JAQCGT010000050.1, read on the forward strand.
CGATCTGGGACGCGATCGACCCGACCGACAGGACGCCGGGTGTCCACATCATGACCGGTCCGATCGAGGTGGTCGACGCCCAACCCGGCGAGAGCATCCTCGTTCGGATTCTCGAAATGACACCGCGGATGCCCTTCGGGTCGAACTGCGCCGCCAACTGGGGTCTGCTCTACGACCGATTCGGCAAGGAGCGGATCACGATCTACGGCCTCAACGACCTCGACGCAGGCGGGTTCGGCCGCTCCGCATCCCCGATGTTCGCCTTCGACTTCACCGAACGCCCCCTCTACGACCTCCCGGGGGTCGTCTCGGCGCCCGATGAGGAGCACCGCAGCCCCTTCAGTCGGCCGGTTCAGGTTCCCGTCAGGCCGCACTTCGGGGTCATGGGCGTCGCCCCAGCCGGATCCGAACGGATCTCGAGCGTTCCTCCCGGGGTCTTCGGCGGCAACGTCGACAACTGGCGGCTCGGGCCCGGGGCTGCGATGTTGTATCCGGTCTTCCACGAGGGAGCGAATCTCTTCGTCGGTGACCCACACTTCGCTCAGGGTGATGGCGAGATCTGCGGAACGGCGATCGAGGCATCCATCAACGCCGTCATCCAGGTGTTCCGGGTTCCAGACATCTCCGTGGACGCGCCGGTCCTCCTCCGCGACGACGAATGGATCACCCACGGCTTCGGAGATGACCTGAATGCCGCCATGCGAATGGCGGCCGAGCAGATGCTCAACCTGATGACCGGACCGATCGGCCTGAGCGAGGACGAGGCGTACTCGCTGTGTTCAGTGGCGGTTGATTTCGGTGTCACCCAGGTGGTGGACGGAGTTGTCGGCTGTCACGCGATCCTCGATTCGTCCATCTTCGTCTCGACCGACGCGAACTGAAGGAGCCCTGGTGCATCTCACCCCACACGAGCAGGAGCGGCTCATGATCTTCACCGCGGCCGAACTCGCCCGGCAACGACGCGAGCGCGGTCTCCGGCTGAACTACCCGGAGGCGGTCGCACTCTTGACCTCATGGGTTCATGAGCGGGCCCGCGACGGACGAACCGTGGTCGACCTCATGGACGCTGGGCGACAGGTGCTCTCGCGCGACGACGTGCTTGACGGCGTTCCCGAGATGATCGACGCGATACAGGTAGAAGCCACGTTCCCCGACGGAACGAAGCTCGTGACACTCCATCAGCCGATCCCGTGATCCCCGGCGAGACCCTCGGCCCCGACGGCGCGCTCGAACTGAACGCCGGGCGTCCCACGACCGTGCTCCGGGTGGAGAACCTCGGCGATCGGCCGATCCAGGTGGGATCCCACTTCCACTTCGCCGAGTCGAACCCGTCGCTGTCGTTCGATCGCGACCTGGCGCGCGGTCAACGGCTCGGAATCCCGGCCGGCACCTCCGTTCGATTCGAACCCGGTGTCGCGATCGAGGTCACCCTGATCCCGATCGCCGGCCGACGCGAGGTCCTCGGACTCCGCGGGCTCGTGGCCGGCAGCCTCGACGAAGGCGAGCGTGAGGAAGGAGCACCACGATGACCGAGATCTCACGAGGCGCGTACCGAGCGCTCTACGGGCCAACTACCGGTGACCGCATCCGCCTCGCCGACACCGACCTGCTCATCGAGGTCGAGCACGACCACTGTTTCGGAGGCGATGAGGCCGTCTTCGGTGGCGGCAAAGTGATCCGCGAGTCGATGGGTCAGTCGACGGCGACGCGCGCCGAGGGCACCCCTGACCTCGTCATCACAGGCGCCGTCATCCTCGACCACTGGGGCGTGCAGAAAGCCGACATCGGCATCCGCGATGGTCGGATCGTCGGCATCGGACGAGCCGGAAACCCAGAGACGATGGATGGCGTCGATCCCGCGCTCGTCATCGGGCCGAGCACGGAGATCCTCGCCGGTAACGGCCGCATCGTCACCGCCGGCGGCATCGACTGCCATGTGCACTTCATCTGCCCTCAACTCATCGAGACGGCCCTGGCCACGGGAATCACCACGCTGATCGGAGGCGGCACCGGCCCATCGGAGGGCTCCAAGGCCACCACGGCGACACCGGGCGCCTGGAACCTCGGTCGCATGTTGGAGGCCCTCGACGGCGCGCCGGTCAACATCGCCCTACTCGCGAAGGGAAACACGGCGTCGGAGGAGGCGCTCTGGGAGCAACTCCGCGGCGGTGCCGCCGGCTTCAAGCTGCACGAGGACTGGGGCACAACCCCCGCTTCCATCGACACCTGTCTTCGGGTGGCCGACGCAAGCGGCGTTCAGGTCGCAATTCACACTGACACGCTCAACGAGGCGGGGTTCGTCGAGAGCACCATCGATGCGATCGCCGGGCGTTCGATCCACACGTTCCACACCGAGGGGGCGGGTGGTGGGCACGCCCCCGACATCATCACCGTGGCCTCTCTCCCCAATGTGCTTCCCTCGTCGACCAATCCAACGCGCCCGCACACCACGAACACGGTGGCGGAGCACGTCGACATGTTGATGGTCTGCCACCACCTCAATCCCCGGGTGCCCGAGGACCTCGCCTTCGCGGAAAGTCGAATCCGTTCATCGACGATCGCGGCGGAGGACATCCTCCATGACCTCGGTGCCATCTCGATCATCGGCTCGGACTCCCAGGCCATGGGCCGGATCGGCGAGGTGGTCCTCCGTACCTGGCAGACGGCTCACGTCATGAAGCGGCTGAGAGGGTCGCTTCCGGGAGACGGCCCGGCCGACAACGCGCGAGCGCGTCGCTACGTCGCGAAGTACACCATCTGCCCTGCGGTGGCGAACGGTATCGATGCCGATGTCGGGTCGGTGGAGGTCGGCAAGCTCGCCGACCTCGTGCTTTGGGAGCCGAAGTTCTTCGGCGTCCGACCACACGTGGTGGTCAAAGGCGGATTCGTCGCATGGGCAAACATGGGTGACGCAAACGCGTCGATCCCGACGCCGCAGCCCATCCTTCCGAGGCCCATGTTCGGAGCCGCGCCCGCGGTCGCGGCTCGAACGAGTGTCAGTTGGGTCGCTCCCGTCGCGCTCGAGGCCGACCTCGACCTGGCGATCTCCCGGTCGCTCGTGCCGGTGCGTGACTGTCGTTCGATCACGAAGTCCGACCTTCCGGAGAACACCGCGATGCCGGACATCCATGTTGATCCGGACACCTTCGCGGTCACCATCGACGGCGACAGCGTCGAGGAGATGCCCGCTGAGTCCTTGCCGATGGCCCAGCGCTACTTCCTCTTCTGAGCCGGCGATGCTCCCCAGCCAACAACTCCTAATCGTCCTGGCTCTCGCAGACGGCCGCCTCCCGGTCGGCGGGCACGCCCATTCCTCGGGTCTCGAGATCTCGCAACATCTCGACGGCACCCGCGACGCCGGGCAGGTGCGGCAGTTCCTGACCGGCCGTCTGACCACCACCGGCGCAACCGAGGCGAACCTCATCGCCGCGATCATTCTTCGCTCCGCCGACGGTGAACCTGACTGGGGCGAGATCGACCGCGAGATCGACGCCCGCACTCCCAGCGCGGCCCAGCGAGCGACCAGTCGGATGCTCGGCCGACACTGGGTTCGAGCGGCAAACCGGCTCGGGATGTCCGAGGCGACTCGTTCACTCCGTGACACCGTCGAGGCTCCACATCAGGCCGCTGTCTTCGCCGCGCTGGCCCACCACCTCGAGCTCGACGCGCACTCGGCGGTGTCGATCCATCTTCATCATCTGTGCGCCATGATCACGAGCGCGGCGACACGCCTCTCCGGCCTCGATCCGTACGTCGCTCAGAGAATCCATCTCGACCTCCTTGAGCGATGCGCCGTGATAGCGAACCGAGCAGTCGCGGTCGGGGGCGAGGCCTGGGAGGCGATTCCGGCTGTCGCCGGCCCAGCCGCTGAGATCGGCGCCAGCCTGCACCTTGACATCGACGGAAGGCTCTTCCAGTCGTGAGGCCGGAGAACCACATCACACGGAAGGTTGAACCCCACTGATGAACCACTCCCACGATCACTCACATCACGACAATCACGAGCATCCTGCCCCTCGGGGTGATGGTCGTCCGCTTCGACTCGGAATCGGCGGGCCGGTTGGCAGCGGGAAGACATCACTCGTCGCTGAGCTCTGCACAGCGCTCCGAAACGAGCTCTCTGTCGCGGTGGTCACCAACGACATCTTCACCAGCGAAGATGCCGAGGCGCTCCGTCGGGAGAACGTGCTTCCAGCGGAACGGATCGCAGCGGTCGAGACGGGCTGTTGCCCGCACACCGCTATTCGCGACGACATCGCGGCAAACCTCGATGCCGTCGAGGCGATCGAGCGACGGATCGGCGATGTGGAGCTGACACTCGTCGAGAGTGGCGGCGACAATCTCACGGCGCTGTTCAGCCAGGGTCTTGTGGATCGGCAGATTTTCGTCCTCGACACCGCGGGAGGCGACGACGTGCCCCGCAAGGGTGGACCCGGCGTAGCACTGGCCGACCTGCTCGTCATCAACAAGGTGGATCTGGCCCCTCACGTCGGGGCTGACGTCGAGCGCATGATCTCCGATGCAACCGAGCGGCGCGATGGTCCGGTCGTCGCCACGTCTGTTCGCAGCCCGGGCGGCATTGAACCGATCGCCAATTGGGTGCGCCGCGAGGTGCTCGATTGGACCCTCAGCGGCGACTCGAGTCCGGGTGGCCGCTGACTGATGCGAGCGCGCGCTGAGGTCATCGCTGAGTCGTGTGACGGACGTGTCGCGTATCCCTTGTTACGGAGTGACCCCCCGCTCCTCCTGCGGCCGACTCACTCCGGTCTGACGCTGCAGGCCGGTGCGGCCGGCCCGATCGGCGGTGACCAACTCGAGCTCGTGATTCGCGTCCGTTCGGGAGCTCGGCTCGATATCTCAACGACCGCCGCCATGGTCGTGCTGCCGGGGCCGGAACCGTCACGACTCGATGTCATCATCGTCGTCGAGGCAGGTGCGACCCTGAACTGGATTCCGGAGCCGCTGGTGAGCGTCATCGACAGCCACCACATCCAACATCTGAAGGTGACGGCCGCTGCGGATTCCTCGATCCACCTCAGCGAGATGTTGGTACTCGGCAGAAGCGGTGAGCGCCCCGGAGAGTTGGAGAGCAGCGTCCGCGTCTCGTACGACGGATCGGTCGTCCTGCACCAGACCACGCACGTCGGCACACCAACTGAGGTAGCCGTGTGGTCGGGCCCCGCGATCACCGCCGGACACAAGATCGTCGCCGGCGAACTGAGTATCGGCCCCCACGTCGCCATCGAGCCTCCGACAGCCCTGTCATCGTCGACGGCCCGGGGCTCTCGGAACCCGATCCACCGGCAAGGATCCTTCTCTCAGGTCATCGCTGATGACGCCCCAGCCGCCCGCTCCTGTCTGGAGCAGTTGCGGACTCAGGGGCCGAGCCCGTCAGAAGACCGGGAACTTCGCCTTGTCCGGGAGACCTGATCGCGCCGTGATCGACTCGCCCGCCGACCATCATCATCCGAGCTTCCTCCACGACCACCTCACCGACGACGACCGACACCGGTGCTGCTGTTCCGATCAAGTGTCTCCCTCCAAAGCTGCGTACTCCTCGGCCGACATTCGGGGGAGCGAGTACATCCCCTCGGGCACCGTGTTGAGGAATGAACGGAGTCCCAACCGACTGACCGGCGCCAAACGGAGTGGGTCGATCCGACCCGCCTCGTTGAGGACCGCGTCGTCGAACCAGACCCACACCACCTCGGCGACCACCAGGTGTACCTCGCCGAATGGAAGGCCGGGCGTTCCCAACTCAACCACCTGTCTGATCTCGCACTCGAGTCGGGCCGAGGCCTCGCCGATGGCCGGGCTCGAGACCCTCGCCGCGTCGACCGGCGTCCATCCCGTGGCCGCGAACTCATCGGAGGTCGCATCCGACTCGAAGGCCACGACTTCGATCTGATCGGCGAAGCGATCGGAGGTGACATTGACGACGAAATCGCCGCTCGCCGAGGCGTTGAGGTAGGTGTGCTTCTGATCACCGTCCTCGCGCAGCCCCATCGTCACACCGACGAGCATCGGGTCTCCGGTGATCGGCATGAAGTAACTCATCGGCGCGATGTTGGGGATGCCATCAGGGCTGCGGGTGGAAACCATCGCGATGGGGCGAGGTACCACCAACTGCGACAACATGAACTGGCACTCCATTGGGCTGTGTTCGGCGGGATCGAAGATCACGATTGCTCCTCTCTACAAGACGGACGCACAGTGGCGATGACGGAGGCGAAGCCATCGATGGTCTCGCGCAGACCGGTGGTCATGTCGCCACGCATCACCGCAGCCAGATTGAGACTGGCCGATGTGAAGCCAAGATCAGCGATGTGGCCGAGTTGCTCGACGACCTCGCCTGGAGTCCCGACGACGGCGTAGTTGGTAATCCACTCCTCAGGGACCAGTCCGGCGAGGGCGGGGTCGTCGTTCCGGTTCACGTCGAAGTACCAGCCTGTGCTGCGGCTGAGAGCGGCATCGATAGCGGCCAGACGATCGGGCTCCATTTCGGGCGGCCGGATGATTGCGAGGTAGTGGGCCACGTAGCGAACCACGCTGGCCCGAGCGAGCTTCGCGTCGTCGGACACGCAGAGAGTGAGTCGGGGCGCGACCTCCACCTCGGAGGGGTCGCGGCCGACCCGAGCGGCGCCCTCGGCGAGCCAAACTCGATAACGCGAGGCCAGGGCGGGAGTGAAGTGGCGGGCCCCGACCAGCGCGATGTCGGCGACTTCTCCGGCCAGACGCATGGCCTGAGGGCTGCGCGTCCCGATCGAGATCGGGACGGGGGCCGAGGGCGGCCGGACGAGCGAGGCGCCGCGGACCGGGAATAGATCTCCGTCGAGATCGGCGTGCTCCCCGGCAAGCAGTGCGCGCAGCACCTCAACGGCCTCGCGGAGGGCCCGCACAGGGCGGGGATAGTCGATGTCAAGATCCTCGAGTCCGGCGCCAACGCCGATACCGCAGAAGATCCGGCCGTCGCTGATCTCCTGAAGGGTGGCCAGCATGCCGGCGAGAACGGCGGGGTGTCGGGTGTACGGATTGGTCACCATCGACCCGATGCGGACCCGCTTCGTGGCCTCGGCCAGCACCGCCTGGAGCACGAAGCAGTCGGGCCAGAACACCACGTCGGAGATACCGAGTCGATCGAACCCCACCTCTTCGATTCGGCACCCGAGGGCGACGGCGTCGGTGGTCGATATGCCGGGCGAGATCTCCGCTTCGAGAATGTCGAACATCGGCCGATCAACAGATCCGAGGCATCAATAGGTCGGGAACTTCGCCTTATCGGGCAACCCGGAACGGGCCGTGATCGCTTCGCCGGCAACCTGAGCGCGGGCCCACAGATCGTCCTCGTCGATGGTGAGCAACCGGCCGTCCTCGACCACCTTTCGACCGTCGACTACCACGGTGTGTACCCCGCGGCCGTCCGCCGACCAGACCAGTTGGTTCATGACGTTGAGCAAAGGTCGCCATTCGGGGCGGTCGGTGTCGTGCATCACCACATCAGCCTTTTTGCCGACCTCGAGCGAGCCGATGCTGTCTTCCAACTGCATGGTGCGGGCCCCGCCCAGAGTTGCCATCTCGTAGGCCAGTTCAGCGGGGAACATCTGCGGGTCTTGGCGGGCGTCCTTGAACAGGCCCGCCACCAGATAGGTGGCTCGCATCAGGTCGGAGTAATTGGAGGCGTTGTTTCCGTCGGTACCGATACCGACATTGATCCCAGCCGTAACCATCTCGGGTATCTTGCCCACCTGGGTCACGCCGTAACTCACCTTAAGGGCAGTGGTTGGGCAGTGGGCGACGTGCACACCGGTGTCGGCCATGACCGCTAACTCCTGATCGTCAACCTGCACACAGTGCGTCAGGGCCACATCGGGGCCGAGCACGCCGATTTCGGCGAGATGGATCATCGGTCGGTGACCGAACTCTGCAATGAACCCCTCAGGGTCGAGCTTGGCCGGCGACATGTGAAAGCTCATGCCCACACCATGTTCGGTGGCGAGTTCACGGGCCGCCTTCCACAGGGGGTCGGAACAGGTGGTGTGTCCCACCAAGATCGACCAGGCACCGATCCGGTCGTCGGCCGTGGCCGGGAACTGTTCGAGTTGGCGTTGGAGGAACCTGATCGACTCATCGGTGTCCTGCTTGTAGACATCGGGCTCGGGTGGGAGGTCCCAGACCCATTTGCCGACTCGGCCGCGAATACCAACCTCAACCAGACCGTCGACCGCCTCGTCGAGGAAGCGGATGGTGCCGGCCTCGAGGAATGAGGTGGTACCCGACTTGAGCATCTCGGCCGCCGCGAGCTGGGCCGACAGGCGCTCTTCCTCAGCCGTATAGACCGAATAGAGAGGGCACAGCCACATGAAGACGTTCTCCTCGAACGGTGTGTCGTCGGGCACGTACCCCCGGGTGAGGGGCTCACCGGTGACATGGATGTGGGTGTTCACCATGCCTGGGGTGACCACGAATCGGTCGCCGCCGATGGTCTCTGCTGCGTCGTAGGCCGCCTCGAGGTCATTCGCCTTGCCCACCGCGACGATCTCGTTGCCGCGCACCACTACCGCGCCGTCGCGGATGATGTCACGGCGTTCGTTCATCGTGACGACGTACCAGCCCTTGATCAGCAGGTCAGCGCGTTCGGCCATTCCGCTCCCCCTTTTGGTCGGACCATCAGACCAAATGTATACTACATTCTCCTGATGATTCTGCTATCAACGACGCAACCCCAATGACCACCACAGGCGGCCTCGTCGACTGCTGGTTTGCCGTAGCCACAAGCGCCGAGGTCGGCGACGCTCCCACCCCCGTCACCCTGCTCGAGACCGACTACGTCCTGTGGCGGGGCGACGACGGCGAGATCACCGCGGTCCGCGACCGATGCAGCCACCGCGAGGCACGCCTGTCGCTCGGGTCCGTCACCGACGGATGCATCCAGTGCCCCTACCACGGCTGGCGCTTCGACCCCTCCGGGCGGTGCATCGCCGTCCCGTCGTCGGGATCAGACACCGGTATCCCGCCAGCGGCCCACCTGACCCCCCTCGCCGTGGAAGAGCACTACGGCCTTGTGTGGCTATGTCCGGGCACGGCAAGCGGCCCGGTCCCACACCTCGCGGTAGACGCCGACCCCTCGTTCACCCGACTCAACACCGGCATGCAGACCTGGAACGTCTCCGCGACCCGAATGGCCGACAACATGCTTGACATCGCCCATTTCCCCTTCACCCACGTCGGCACCTTCGGGCGTGACGCCGAGACGGTGGTACCTCGGTTCAGCCTCACCGAACTCGACGACACCTTCTATGGCTACGAGTACCGAGTCACTGTCGACAACGACGGCGACGCCAAGGCGATGTCGGCCGACGAACGCGACACCGTCAGTCTTGAGATGTCAACCGGTTTCGCGATGCCGTTCTCGATCCGCAGCACGATGTCGTGGGACAACGGCATCGATCAGGTGCTGTTCATGACGATGGCGCCGATCACCCCCGACCGGAGCTACTACACCTTCGTACTGTGGCGCAACGACGATGTGTCAGAGACCGGCTCCGACATCGTCGACTTCGAACTGCAGGTCACCGACGAGGACCGGCAGATGCTCGAGAACCTGCGTGGCGAACTCCCGTTGCATCCCGGTGGTGTTGCCGACGTCGCCGCCGACCGGGCCAGCGTCGAATGGCGGCGACGCTACCGTCACCTCATCTCCGGCCCGTCAGTCTGATGCCGCCTCGTAGCGATCCACCAGCCACGAATTGAACTGGGCAAGCACGCCCTCCTGCCACGAGTATCGGCCCCGAGGGGCGAACCGTGACTGCATGCCGAACTGGGTAGCCACATTGGTGGGCATGTCCTGACGGTTGAAGTTTGCGACACCGTCGATAGCGGCCTCGAGGGTCTCGCCGAAGTCGGGTAGGTCGACTGTCGAGGCGGGGAAGATGTAGGCCATCGAGAGGTCGTGGCTCGTCGGACCAGTCGGGTCGACCGCGAACCAGAACGCCGAGTCGGGTTGGAACCCCATCAGCAGCGTCGGGGGCACGAAGGCAAAAACGATACGTTGCCGATCTTCCATCGTGAGGTTCGGCAAGGGAGGGAAAAGGGCCTTGAACGTTGGGTTGAACCCGCCATCGGGCTCGACGGTTGCATTGAATCCGAACATCGCTGCGTCCCCAGCCTCGTGGTCGGCGTACCACGCACCCGACGACGGGGCGAAGTCGTGGATGCCGTGGTGGAGACGGCTGTTGTGGTACATCTCCATGAAGTTCTCAATCATGATCTTCCAGTTGAACGGCACGTCGCGCATCACGACCGGGTCAACAGTGATGAGATCGTCGACCGCATAGTTCTCTAGGGCGGCGTCGAGCTTGGCCAACTGCGGGGCCAACGCCGGTGGGTCCGACGAGAAGTTCACGAACACGAACCCCCGCCAGGTCTCCACTGCGATCTTCGGCAAGCGCACATCGCCCACTTCGAAACCGGCGGTTCGGGTCATCTCTGGTGCTCCCACCAGTTGCCCGTCTAGGTCGTACACCCAGTAGTGGTAGGGACAACGGAACTGACGGGCGTTGCCACTCACCCACTCCGGCGGGTCGAGCATGTCATCGTCAGCGCGATCGACCGAGGCCGTGATGCACGTGCCGCGGTGCTGGCACACCGCCGACATCGCCGAGATTTCACCGTCCGCTCCTCGCACGACGATGAGCGGTTCACCGGCCCGAGTTACGGCGAGATAGTCGCCCACATCCGGGATTTGTTCCTGACGGCCCACGCACAACCACTCCGACCCGAAGACGGCCTCCATCTCGAAGTCGTGCCAGGCTCCGTCGGAGTACACAGCGGGAGGAAGCCCGATCGCGTCCTCGTACGTGCCCTTGGACCGGCGGAGGGAGTCAATCGGGATCGGTGATTCGTGCATGCGTAGTCCTCCCTAGTTCTCGTAGTCAGTTAGCGCCACTCAACGGAGCGCGCCGGGGTTTCGAGGCGACGAACACCTGCTGGAAACCGATGGGCTCAATAAGCCGAAGAGCCTCGAATCCGGTGGCGGCGAGCCATCGGGAAACCTGTTCGTGGGTAAACGTGAACCCCTTCTTTGTGCTGGCCATCATCGTCGTGCCCATCAAGACGGCATGCGGATTGGATTTCCTTTCCATGTCGGGAAAGTAGTCCGCGAGCAGCAACCGGCCACCCGGTTTGAGGGCCCGAAAGGCACGCTCGATCAGATGCTGAGCACCGTCGATGCCCTCGGTGCGACAGACATGACCGAGAACGACGATGTCGAAAGCGTCCACCTCGATCGCGATGTCATGGAAGTCACCGGGCCGGAACTCACAGCGGTCGGCCACCCCATGCTCGACGGTCTTGGTCTCGGCCACGCCGAGGACCTCGGGTAGATCGTTCACCACGGCGGAGCCTTCAGCGCAGGCGGTCAGAATCGCAATGGACCACGGCGCACCGCCAGCTCCGAGGTCGAGGACCCGCGGTGCCGTCAGCGCCGAGTAGCGAACCCTGAGGTCCGCTCGCGTGGCGCAGCGAAGCATCGTGGTGAACGTCCCTTCGACGAGCGGGACGTAGAAGGCGGCTGGGTCATTCTCGATCGGGGTCGCCGGGCGACCGTTGCGGACCGTGTCGGCAAGACGGGTCCAGTTGTCGTGGGGGCCTGGTGCTACTGCGATAAGCGAGGCCATAGACGCTGGGCCATCGGTGACGAGATAACGCTTCGCCGTGTCATTGAGTTCGTATACGTCGACGAACTGGTCGAGGAGGCCTTGCGCCACGACACCATCGAGCAGGGAGCCAAGGTGCGCTACGGGACAGCCGAGCTCTTCAGCAAGATCTGCTGCGCTACTGGGTCCAAGTCGCTGGAGGGCGTCGAACACGCCGAGGTCAAGCGCCGCCACCAGAATGTAGTAACGACCCAGCCCTTCAATAGTTGCCCAGACTGGAGCCGAAGCGGGCGGCTTGAAGTCTGTCCACGGGCGGCCCGTGTGGGCCATCGTATGGGACTTCTTCAGCTCCGGGTACGGGGCATCCCGAGGTTCGAACATGAGATCAGGGCTTCAGGACGATCTTGCCGAAGAAGTCACTCGACAACATCTTGTCCTGCGCCTGACCGGCATCCGACAGGGCGAACTCGGAGTCGATGACGACGTCGATCTCGCCCGCCGCGTACCCCTCACAGAACGAGTCCCAGACCGGCCCGAACTCCTCGGGACGGTACGGATCGGAGCCCTTGATCGTGATGCCCGAGTGGAACACGTAGCCGAGCGACGGGATCACTGCCTCGTCTCCTGACGAGTTACCGCAGTTGACCAGGCGTCCGTGAACGGCGAGGGAGAAGAGTGACGGTCCGAAGAGTGCAGTGCCGACGTGGTCGAAGACCATGTTCACTCCGGCGCCTTGCGTGACCTCTCGCGCCCAACCCGCCACATCACCCGAGCGGTTGTTGAAGACATGGTCGGCACCGAGGCTGAGGGCGCGTTCACACTTCTCGTCGCTCCCGGCTGTCGCGAACACCGTGGCACCCGCACGCTTGGCCAACTGGATGCCGGCTGTCGACACCCCGGAGCCGGCCGCGTGGATCATGACCGACTCGCCGGCGGTCAGACCTCCCACATCGAAGAGCGCGTGCGCCGCGGTGAGGAAGCACGTCGGAAAGGTCGCTGCGTGCTCGATGGGCATCGAGTCGGGTACCCGATACACGTGTGAGGCCGGGACCAGGCACTTCTCCGCGTAACCACCCGCGACGGTCCCCCCGATGATCCCGAGATCGCCGAACAGATCCCCCATGCCAGCCAACTTCGACTCGTCCGACACCCCGGCCAGCGATGGGTCGACCACGACACGGTCGCCGACCGACACCACGGTGACGTCGGCACCGACGGCACTCACCGTTCCAGCGACATCCATGCCGGCGATATGCGGGTACGTGAAGCCCGGCATCTGGAACCAGCCGTTGCGCTGGACGACATCAAGACGGTTCAGCGAGGTGGCGCCGACGTCGACGATCACATCGGCAGCACCCGGTTCCGGGTCAGGCACCTCGACGTACTCGAGCACGTCGGTTCCGCCCGGCTCGTTGTAGAGCATTGCCTTCATCTGATTCTCCTCCTGGGTTACCGGGTTCCCGGCGGTGGGCGCCGGACAGTGCAGTTATCTACTTCAAACCTCTCACGAACGGTCTCGCGAGCGCCGACGGAGGTCGGACGCGGGTCGCGAAGGTCGCCATGCCGAAGATGGTCAACAAGAACGGCAGCGCCTGCAGGAACTCACTGTTGACCCGGTCGTACCCCAGCACCTGCAACGACAGTCGGAACGAGAGGGCCATTGCGAACAGGACACAGCCAGCAATGGTGCCGCGAAGTGCCCAGCCGCCGAAGATCACCGCGGCGATGGCGATGAACCCACGACCGCTCACAATGCCCTCGTCGAAGCGTCCGACCTGCACAAAGATAAGAAATGCCCCTCCGAGGCCGGAGGTAATGCCGGCGTAGTAGATCGTTTGTCGACGACGCTTGTTGACATCGACACCGGAGACGTCGGCCGATTGGGGGTCCTCGCCAGCAGCTCGTACCTCGAGACCCCAACGAGTGCGGTATACCAACCAACCGGTGAAGGGCACCAGAGCGTAGAGGAGATAGAAGGGCCACGGCTGACCGAACAAGGCGTCCCCGACCAGCGGGATGGCGGACAAGCCAGGGATGTCCCACTCAGCCGCTCGTTGGGTGACCGTCTCGACCTCCCGCTCGAGGAAGCCGGCGAGTCCCAACACCAAAATGTTGAGAGTGAGACCGACCACAAACTGGTCGGCCACCATACGGTGGCTCATCTCGGCTTGGACCGCAGCGATAAGGATTCCCCCGGCGATCCCGAAAAGGAGTCCGACGATGACACTGCCGCTGATGTGGTAGCCGACGGCACTGGTGAAGGCTCCGGACAACAACATCGCCTCGACGGAGATGTTGATCGTGCCGGCCCGCTCGGCCACCCACTCCCCCGAGGCGGCGAAGAGCAGCAGACCGGCGAAAAGCGCAGCATTCAGGTACGTCGAATCGCTCGTGAAGATGTCACCGACGGCACGCAGGAACTCAGCCATGTCAGGTCCTCGCCGTGGTCGCGGCTCGGGCCCGCCGCCGGTCTCGGATGAACATGATCGCCGGTGGGACCAGCAAGGCGAGGACGAGGAAGCCCTGAATTACATCGGAGATCCGCGACTCGACGCCGGTGCTCGACACAAACCCGCCCCCGGTACGTAGACCTCCGAACACGAAGGCCACCGGCAGGGCCGCCAGTGCCTTCTCGCGAGCGACCAGAGCGACGAGGAGTCCGGTCCAGCCGATGTTGCTCGAGAACCCGGGGACGAAGCGATAGTTGCCGAACGCGAACGCCCCGCCCGCGAACATGACCGCACCAGCGACGCCGGCGAAGGCTCCACTGATCGCGAGCGCCGTGAACCCCATCGAACGCTGCGACACACCCGCTCGCTGCGCGGCCCGAGGATTGCGGCCCAACATTCGAAGCCGGAAGCCCCAGGTGGTACGGCCCAGCACGAACCCAACGAAAACCGCCAACCCGACTCCGAGGAAGACAGCGAAGGCGATGCCATTGTCAAAGAGATGGAAGTACGGCAGGCGGTTGCCCTCGGCCAACTGTTCACTGACTTGGTTGCGATTGCCTCGCT
>JAQCGT010000051.1 GCA_027730505.1 Actinomycetota bacterium
TGATCTCGAACGTCGCCGCGAACTGCTCGACTCGGTGGTACGCCACCTCGGCCAACACGGCGTCGGTGTGTCGTCGTTGCGCGGCATCGCGCGTGACCTCGGGCTGAACGTCAATGTGCTCGTGCACCACTTCGGTTCACGAGGTGACCTTCTTCGTTCAGCCCTTGATCGGGCACTGCAGGTGCAACTCGTGGTGCAGGAGCGCACGCTCACACGCCGACCCGGCCTCTCCCAGGGCGACCTGATCAGAAGCTGGTGGCGTTGGATCACCTCGTCACCGGACCATCTGGCACTCGCCCGTATCGGCATCGAAGCGGCGTCATTGCCACCGGGTGTCCTCCGGCTACGACCCGGGGTATCCCGATTCTCGTGGCAAGTTGGCATGCGTGATCGTCTCATCGCCATCGGACTCGACCGGGACACGGCTGAGACCGAAACAGCTCGCATCACGGCGCTCGTCACCGGCCTCGTGGTCGAAGTCGCCACACCCGGATCGCGACGGCGTTGCACACGGGTGCTCGACGCAGCGTTGAGGGACCTCGACGGTCGAGTGGCATCGGTGACCGGGGCCATCCCCCCGTCGCCGGACGCGACACCGGCCGGCCCCGAGGGGCCGGCCGGCATCATTGGACTGGTCGTCTGATCAGGCTGCGGCGATGGCCGCTTCGATCCAGGCGTCAACTGTCGCCCGGTTCTCCTCGATCCATGTCGCCGCCAGTTCCTCGACATCGGCGCCCTCACCCATGTCGACGTTCATGAGCGACACGTCGATGACGCTCATTGCGAACTGCTCGAGCAGCGCCTTCGCAGCAGGGTTCGCCTCGAGCCAGTCGGCATTGGCAGTCGCCTGGATGTCAGCGGCAACCCAACCAACCTGGCAGACACCGTCAACCGAGCCAGGGCACTGGTCGGTGCCGATTGTGGCCGTTCCCGGCAGCTGACTGTATTCAGCTCCACCCTCGACGTCGAGCGGGTTTGAGTCGTCGATCACATCGTCAACGGTCAACCACACCACGTTGTCACCGGGCCGAAGCTGGGTGATGTAGGCGCTCGGCGTCCAGGTGTAGATCACGGCAGGCTCACCGGCGTTCACCTTGGTGGCGGCCTCGGCGAACATGGCGTCGTAGCCAGCGATGACCTGCTGGATGTTCTCCCAGCCCGAGAACGCGATCTGGCTCTGGATGATGTCGTCGCAGGTGTAGCTCTCCTGACATCCGTAGATGTCGGCGATGCCATTGCCCGGAACCGGGTCGGCAGCGTCGTATGCAGCGAGCGCTTCTGCGTTGTTGTTGAGATCATCGAGCGAGTTCACGCCGTATTCCTCAGCGAACGACTTCGTGATGAGGTACCCCTGTAGGCCACCAGCCATCATCATCTCGCCAACGATCTCGAGGTGGTCGCCCACTGCCGAGCCGTCGGGAAGTTCGTTCTCAAGCCACGAGCGATGCCCTGGGTACCACGAGTTGATCCAGAAGTCAGCATCACCCTGCGCCATCGCGATGTAGGCGTTGGCGGGGCCGAGTTCGGTGTCCTTCGGATCGGAAACCTCGTAGCCGAGCTCCTGCATCACGGCGCGGATCACGTAGGCGTTCGGATCCTCGGTGCTCCAGTCGGCCTTGGCCATGGTGACCGATACGCCCTCGCCAGGCATCGCCATCTCGGACGCCGGCTCTTCGGCCGGCTCTTCCGCCGGTTCTTCCGCCGGCTCTTCGGCCGGGGCAGCGGTCTCCTCTGTGGCTGGCTCTTCAGCTGCGGGCTCATCGGCCGCATCGTCGCCACCACATGCGGCGACCACGAGGCTGAACGCCGCGACCGTTGCGACGAGCGTCTTCCTCTTCTTCATCATTGTGTTCCCTCCTCAGGGGTTGTTCGGTGTGTCACTCCGCTGCAGTTCACGCTGCTCACGAGGCGACTCCTGATTTCTCCTCTTCGACGGATCGTTCGGATCCGTCGCTCGGAGAACTGGGTGTGGGCGTGAGGTCGGTGTTCACCGACGCATACACCCTCGATCGTTCAAAGTTCTTGATGACGCCGCTTCCGGCTGCGACCAACAGCAGTCCGGCGAACATCGCAAACATCGCGCCGACACCGCTGTAGTAGTTCCGATCAGCAACACGAGCGAGTGTGCCGACGTAGCCGACCGCGAGACCGGTCACGCCCAGACCGAGACCCATGGCCACGGTGCCACCGATCCACCGACGTCGATTCCTGAGACCAGCAACGCCGGCCGCCACCACGGCGCCAGCTGCCCCGAGCACCGTCATCACAAACACCGGCCAACCGAGGCCAACACCATCACCCGAGATGCCGTTGATGATGACCCGGTCCGACTGTTGGGCGCGAGCACGGATCACCTGGATCTCGGAAGCGGCGACTCCCATGTCGACCTCGCCTGCCTCGGCACGGGCTTTCAGATCATCGATCTCAGCAAGGATCTCCGGGGTCATCACGACGCCACCGCGCTCATCGAGGTGCCACATCGACACCATCGACACGATTGCGATTCCTACCGATACGCCGGCGAGGACGACCGTGGAGGTACCCACCTTTCGGCGCAAGGGCCGGCGAGGGCTGTACGGGCCACCGACGAGCCAGACAAGGGATGCAACCGCTCCCACGATGGTCGCCGCGAGCGCAACAACGGCGCCGATCCCGAGCGAGTACGACGGCGAGAATGCACTCGGTCGGGCCAGCACATACCCGAGCACCGTTCCCAGCGCTGCGAGCGACGCAAGTGCTGCACCGTCGGCGGACAGCCAACGTGACGATGAACGTTGCATCAAGACCGACAACGCCGATGCGACGACCATCGCAGATACCCCGACCAGCACAAAGGCGAACCATGATCCACCGCTTGCACTCAAGCCCGAGAAGCTCGCGCCGACGAGGTCAGCATCATCACGGCGGGCATACGCGCTTGGTCCAGCCCCATCAACCGCCCACGTTGCGAGCGTCGACGCAGCAGCGACCACGGCCGAGGCGATGACGATGACGAGCAGAGCGCGTTCACGGCCTTCAATTGGAGCCGGTCGGCCCGATGAGTCAGCGTCAGACCCTGCCGGTTCCGCTGCGGCGACTGACGGGTCAAAATCAGGATCGCCAAGCAACTGCTCGGGCGACGAGCGGGCCTTCCATGCCATCCGCATTCTGGAGAACAGGTTTCGCGTTCCCGCCTCGGTCTGCGAGATCCGATCGAGAATCACGGCGAGAAGGAAGAACCCGAGCCCAGCTGCAGCAGCGAGATTCACGTCCTGTTGACCGAGTGCCCGGAACAACAATTGACCCAGACCTCCGGCCCCCAGAATCGCCGCGATGCCGAGCATCGAGAACGCCAGCAGCAAGGTCTGATTGATTCCCGTCATGATCGCCGGCCGAGCGAGTGGCAACTGCACGTCACGCAGCACTCGCAACTCGGTGGCGCCATAGGCCCGGCTCGCCTCGACGACGTCTTCCGGAACCTGTCTGATTCCGAGATTCGTCAGGCGGATCAGTGGCGGGAGGGCGAAGACCATCGTGGCCATGGTCGCCGAGATACGCCCAACGCCCCAGAAGTAGACGAAGGGCAACAAGTACACGAACGCATGAATGACCTGCATGGCGTCGAGGGTCGGGCGCATCACGCGCCACACGCCGTCGAATCGTCCCGACAAGATGCCCAAGGGAATACCGATGATCACGCACACGATCACCGCCACGAGAATGAACCCGATCGTTCGGGCGGTCTGCACCCAGAAGTCATCGCCGAGAAGTCCGCACACAACGAGCCCGACGGCGGTGCCCGTTGCCACCGTCAGGTTTCGCACGAGCCATGCGATCACGAACATGATCGCCACGACGGCGATCCATGGGATCGACAGCAAGAAGTTGTCGACGATCGTGCCGAGCAGGAACTCGAACGGCCACGCGATGGCATCGAGGACCCCACCCAGATTCAAGGTGGTCCAGTTGACTGATTCCTCGATCCAGGAACCGAACGGGATGAGGTACTCGTCGAGAACCTCATCGTCGAGCAGGCCGGGACCGGCATCTTGGAGGGGGAACATCACAAGAAGACCTCCCGTTCGAAGCCATCGATCAGCGACTCGACTCGTCCGAGCTCGGCCATGATGTCCTGCGGGTCGAGGTTGCCGACGAGCACTCCGTCAGCATCGACAACTGCGATGGGAAGTCCACGCCCGGCTGCTGAATAGACCTCGTTCAAAGTCTGCGTTGGCGACGCCCGGTCGAAGTCACTGCGAACTGCGCCAGAGAGTTCGGTTTCACCGTCATCGAGCGCCCGAATCCCATCGGCCGAGGTGAGGACGCCCACCGGGTGACCTGCTCCATCAAGCAGGAACGATCCGGTGCGCTCACCAATGGCTCGAACGGCGCTGCGAAGCGTCGAACCTGGTTCGACAGGACGCGGCTCGACCATCACATCGCTCACCGTGATCACGCGCCCCTGGTCCACGTCCTGCACGAACTCGGCGACGTAGCCCGTTGCCGGTTCGGTGAGGATCTCCTCGGGCGTGCCGATCTGAACCACACGTCCGCCACGCATGATGCAGACCCGATCGCCGAGACGCAACGCTTCGTTCAGGTCGTGGGTGATGAACAAGATCGTCTTGCGCAGTTTGCGCTGGATGGCGATCATCTCGTCCTGCATCTGACGCCTGATCAATGGATCGAGAGCGCTGAACGCCTCATCCATCAACAAGATCTCCGGGTCGGCAGCAAGTGCTCGTGCGAGACCGACGCGTTGTTGCATGCCACCCGACAACTGACCGGGCATCGATGCCGCGTAGGCCTTCAAGCCGACGAGATCGAGGGCCTCCAGTGCCCGCTGCTCACGCTGATGACGATCGACTCCTTGAACCTCGAGTCCATATCCGACGTTATCGAGGACATTCCAGTGCGGGAAGAGCGCGAAGTGCTGGAACACCATGCCGATGCGCTCACGGCGAAACTTCTGGAGTGCCGCGCCCGTCAGAGCTTGGATGTCGGTGTCACCGACCCAGACATGGCCATCCGTCACCGAATGCAGTTTGTTGACCGTGCGGATCGCCGTCGACTTGCCGGAGCCCGACAATCCCATGACGACGAACAGCTCGCCTTCGTTCACGGAGAAATTCACGTCGGCGAGACCGACAACGTGATCGGTGAGCGCTTGAACCTCACCCTTGGTCGCCCCGGCTCTTGCCAACTCAAGGGCACGGCCCCGTGGCTGCTCGCCGAAGATCTTGTACACGCCCTCGAGGCGGATGGTTCCTGTCACTGTCCTGTGCTCATGGATTGGAATGGGGCGTCTGATCACGTGCAACCGCTCCCGGGGAACCGGCGATCCGCTCCGTTGCAGACCACTCAGAATCACTCACCCGGTCAGTTGCATGACGACCTCGTTCCGCACCCTAGCCGATTGAGCGCAGCAACGGCTTCATTTGCTGTACATCCGGACAAGAATCCGGTACGAGTGTCCCGATCAGCGTTTCTTGGCGCGTCTGCGAGACGCCCGATTCGGCTGCCCGCCACCGGTACGGGCGCTCGCCGTGATCGGCTTGGCCACCCGGTCGGCACCCGTGCGATACGGCCGCGCTCGGAACCATAGGTTGCACGCCCACTTCTCCCCCGCCGTCACCGGCATCCCGCCGTGAAGCGAGTGAGGATGGAGGTTCGTCTCGGTGTCAACGATGTTGTGGAAGATCACCAGACGACCGGGCTTCGACTCCACCTCGAGATCGAGTTTCGGGAAGCTGGTTCCGCCCCCACCCTCGACATCGTTGAGGTACATGAGCGCTGTCAGCACCCGCTGACCACCATTCTCGGTACGTAGGCGTCCCTTCTCCGTGTTGAGATCCCAGCCGTCGAAATGTGGTCGGTACTCCTGGGTCTCCGCGTAGTGCACCACCTGCATCGACTCGGAGTGATGCACGGGAATCCCAACCAGGTCGCTGACGCGGTGCATGACGCCCTGCACCATCGGCGAATCGCCGTAACGCACCCAGGCGACTGAGCCGGTGCGCGCCGTCGACACGGTGTTCACCTTCGTCGACGTGACCTTGGCGGCCTCAAGGCGTGGACGGGCGACGCCGATCACGTGTTCCCGCTCCTCAGTGGACAAGAAGTCGTCGAACACCCACACAACGGGATCATCAGCGACCTGCTCGCCGATCGGGTACGAGTCGTGAAGACGCATCACCAACAGTCTGCCACGGTCGCTGGCAGCCGGCCGCTCAGCGAAACAGGTCGCGCGAGCTGTCTCGGAGCACCGGGGCCATCGTGGCATCGTCAACTATCTCGTGTTCGACACCACGCAAAACAGCCACCGGGATCCGAGAGGTATTGCCCTTCACCAGTTCAGCCGCAGCAGCGATCTCGTCCACCACGCAGAGTTCCTGCACACGGAACTCATGGCCGTGTGGATCGACCTCGCCGATATACGAACGCATCGGAGCAATCCCAGCCAACCCGATACAGATGTCGGTCTGGCCCTCTCGCCACGGGCGTCCGAAGGTGTCGCTGATCACCACAGCCACTCGCACACCAAGCTCGGCGAACCGTGCCCGTATCTGTCGGGCCGACGCGTCGGGGTCAGCCGGCAAGACCACCACCCGGCCGGCGGCACCGCTCGACGACTGATCGACGCCCGAGTTGGCACAGACAAAGCCATGGTGTGTCTCAGTGATCAGAACCGGACCGATCTGTCTCACCACCCGACGGCTCTCGCGCAGCACCACCTCGACCACACGAGCATCTTTCTCCCACTCGGCCGACCAGCGTTCGGCGAACTCGGACGGGGTCACATCGTCGAGTTCGATCGAGGCGCCCTCTGCCTTCGAGACGATCTTCGAGGTGATCACCACCACGTCATCGTCAGCGATCGGCGAACCAGCATCACCTGCAGCCGCAACGATCATCGACGCAAGATCAGCACCCACCTCGATCTCCGGCAGGCCCGGAACGGGGATGATCGAAACAGCGCCGTGAATGGTCACGCTGCCACGGTAGCGGGAGCACTCACGTCGCTCAGCGCCCACCTACCGTCCACCACGACACGTAGATGTTCGCTACGGCCGAGCTGCCCGTTGCATCGTGATACGCAATCATCGGCAAGCCGCCCCCCGACATCGCCATCGACAACCCGCAGCCCGCTGATCCGCACTCGTCGAGCCCGATGCGGGTTTCCCATCGGTACAAAGTATGCGACCACTCTGTCGCCGTCCAGACCCACCGGATACCGTGAGGCCATGCGCCTGTGGACTCCACGCCAATGGGTGACAGCAGCGGTGGCTTCGGTCGTCGCCGCCCTGCTCATCGGCCTTCCCACGGACGTGATCCCCAACCCGGTGTTCGGGCGACCCGTCGACATCACCTGGTGGTCGTATCCAACACTCCTGGTGACCGCCGTGCTCGGGGGGTTGCTCGCCGCCACCTACGTGCGGGTCAGCCTGACCGAAGGCAACGACGAGCGGGATGACCTTGACCGCCCGGGTCGGCTCGGCGGCATCGGTGGCGTACTCAGTTTCTTCGCCGTCGGCTGCCCGGTCTGCAACAAACTCGTCGTCATCGCCGTCGGCACCACCGGCGCCCTCGAATGGTTTGCACCGGCCCAACCACTGCTCGCTGTTGCCTCCATCGCATTGCTCGCTTGGGCACTGCGCACCCGTCTGCGCAACGCCGCCAGCTGTCGGGTTTCGGGAACGATCCGTGAGGACCGTGATCAACCGGCGATGATGTCGGAATGAGCGCGCTACCCGGAGTCTCCGAGACCTTCGATCCCGACGCTTGGGAGGAAGTTCCCGGTTTCGATTTCACCGACATCACGTACCACCGTGCCCGTGAGGTCGGTTGCGTGCGGATCGCCTTCGATCGTCCGGAGATCAGAAACGCATTCCGACCGCACACCGTCGATGAGTTGTACCGGGCTCTTGACCACGCCCGCATGTCAAGCGATGTGGGCTGTGTGCTCCTCACCGGAAATGGACCATCGCCGCGCGACGGCGGCTGGGCGTTCTGTTCGGGTGGCGATCAGCGCATCCGCGGTCGTGACGGCTACCGCTACGCCGAGGGAGAGACCGCCGACACCGTCGACCCGGCGCGCTCTGGGCGGCTCCACATCTTGGAGGTCCAGCGCCTGATCCGCTTCATGCCCAAAGTCGTCATCTGCGTGGTGCCCGGTTGGGCCGCGGGTGGAGGCCACAGCCTGCACGTCGTCGCCGATCTGACACTCGCCAGCGAAGAGCATGCTCGGTTCAAGCAGACCGATGCCGATGTCGCATCGTTCGACGCCGGCTACGGCTCGGCATACCTCGCACGAATGGTCGGTCAGAAGTTCGCCCGTGAGATCTTCTTCCTCGGTCGCACCTACACCGCGGCCGACATGCATCACATGGGAGCGGTCAACGCCGTAGTGCCCCACGCCGAACTCGAGACGACGGCGCTCCAGTGGGCCAAAGAGATCTGTGGCAAGAGCCCGACTGCCCAACGAATGCTGAAGTTCGCGTTCAATCTCGTCGACGACGGACTCGTCGGCCAGCAGGTCTTCGCCGGTGAGGCGACCCGACTCGCCTACGGCACCGACGAGGGCGCCGAAGGCCGAGATGCCTTCTTGGAGAAGCGGGATCCCGACTGGTCCGGCTTCCCCTACCACTTCTGATTCGGCATGCCCTTCGTCACGATCGAGTCGACCGACGACGAGCGCCTCGCGCTGTTCCGACTGCGTGAACGAGGTCTGACAAACCGGGCTGACAAGCGCGACGATGCTGGTGCTGGCATGTTCCTCGCTGAGGGCGATCTCGTCGTGTCCCGCGCCCATGCCGCTGGCTGTCGTGCCGTGGCCGCTCTGGCCGATGCCGATCGAGTGCCCGACATCGCACACCAGCTCGGTGTCGACGTGTTCGTCGGCGGTGACGAGATCAGACGCATGGTGACCGGACTCGGCATGCCCCATCCGATCGTCGCAGTATTCGAGAGACCACCACGACCGAGCGCGATCTCGCTTCTCGTTCGCTCCCGCCGCCTGGTCGTCGCCGAACAGGTCGACAACCCAGCGAACATCGGGGGCATTGTCCGCAACGCTGCTGGTCTGGGTTGGGATGGTCTGCTCCTCGATGGCACCAGCGGCGATCCACTGTCACGACGAGCGCTGCGGGTGGCGATGGGGACGACGTTCACGCTCCCCCACGCCCGAACCCATGAACTCACGGAACTGCTCCGGGACGAGTCGGACCGGCGAGACCTCATCGCCCTCACCCCCGACGCCGACGCGTCCGACCTGCGTGACGTGGCGGCCGGTCTTGACCCGGCCCGACCGCGGGCGATCCTCATCGGGTCAGAACGCGCAGGTCTGAGCGACGAACTGCTGACAGTGGCGACGATGGCTCGCATACCGATGGTTGCCGGTGTCGACTCGCTCAATGCGGCAGCGGCGTCGGCGATCGGTTGCTGGGCGCTCGCCTGACGAACGACGAACAGCCGATCAGGGTCAAGGCCTCAGACCGAGCGGACTGTCGTTTCGAAGATGTTCCGCTGCCGGAACGAAATAGGCGAGCAACTCCTGAGCCAGTTCAACGCCATCGGGACGACCGTCACACACCCGCTCGACCGCTGCGGCCATGTGAATCAACCAGCGGTCACGTTCGAGTTCGCCTACGTGGAAGGGCATGTGTCGCATGCGAAGCCGAGGGTGACCACGTCGCTCCATGTACGTGTGCGGTCCTCCCCAGTATTGGATCAAGAAGAGCGTCAGGCGTTCCTTGGCCGGGCCGAATTCGGGATACTCGGGATAGAGCGGCGCCAGCACGTCGTCGGTCGCAATACCGTCGTAGAACGCGTCAACGAGATGCGTGAAGAACTCGTCACCACCAACGCGTTCGTAGAGCGATGAGTCGTCCACCGGATCAGTCGTAGGTCGGGTCGGTCCAGTCGGAGAAGATCGTTCCCAGACCGTCCGACACCCGGTCGGGGAAGACCGGAGGACGCTTCTCGAAGAACGAGTTGATCCCCTCTTTGACATCAGCTGACCGACCGCGTTCGAGAATGCCCCGGCTGTCCACTTTGTGTGCCTCCATCGGATGATCGGCGCCGAGCATGCGCCACATCATCTTGCGGGCAACCGCGATCGACACTGCCGACGAGTTCTCGGTCATGCGCTTCGCCAACTCGCGCGCCGCGGGAAGCAGATCCTCGGGCTCATGCACCGACCGCACCAAGCCTCCCTCGAGGGCCTCACTGGCCGGGAACACCTCACCTTTGGCAACCCACTCCATTGCCTGCGAGATCCCGACAAGGCGAGGCAGGAACCAACTCGACGCCGCCTCGGGCACGATTCCCCGGCGAGAGAACACAAAGCCGAATTTGGCACCAGTCGAGGCGAGTCGGATATCCATCGGCAGCGTCATCGTGACCCCAACACCAACTGCTGCGCCGTTGATCGCGCCGATCACCGGTTTGAGCGAGTCAAAGATCCGCAGGCTGACGGTGCCACCACCATCACGGGGAACTCCATTGGCTCCCATGATGTCCGAGCCACCACGCGAGAACGTCCCCTCGCCCGACGACAGGTCGGCGCCGGCGCAATATGCCCGGCCACGGCCGGTGAAGATCACCGCCCGGACCGCATCATCTGCATCGGTCCGGTCGAGCGCGTCGATGACCTCGTATCGCATCCGCTCGGTGAACGCATTCATCTTGTCGGGACGGTTGAGCCAGATCGTGGCGATGCCGTCATCAACCTCGAGTTCGATGTTCTCATAGGTTGACGGGTCGAGTGATTCGGGGGCGGCCATCACCCAATCATGGCTGATCGACCCCGGCGACTCACACGTCGAGGAATCGAGAGGCAGCCGTGCCCGAGCCAATCGTTCCGATGAAGGCTCCGAACAACACCAAGATCAGTGCGACCTGCCACTGATAGCCGTCGACCACGACGAGCGCTGTCATCCCCGAGTTCAGTGGGAACGACTCCACCCCCGCCGTCCAACGGTCGTTGATGAACCACATCGCCCCCGACGCCACCACGCCACCGGCCACCCCTTGGAGCAGGCCTTCGAGCATGAACGGCAATCTGATGAACCAGTCGGTCGCGCCGACAAGTTTCATCACCTCGATCTCTCGTCGTCTGGCGAACATCGCCGTTCGAATGGTGTTCCAGATGAGCAACGACGCCGCCACCATCAGCGCGATCCAGAGACCCGTCGTATACGTGGACACGAAGCCCTGAAGCTTGGCGATCAAATCGAGTTGCTCCTCGGCAAGCTGCACCGAGTACACGTTCGGCAGTTCGAGATAGCGATCACGCAAGCCGCGCAAGATGTCGACCTGAGTCGCATCAAGCGGAACGACCTTGTACTGGGTCGGGATGTTCTCGGCGGTGAGCTGACCGCGGGTAACAGGATCTCCGGCGAACAGGCGGTCGGCGTCGGCCAGCGAGCAGTCGACATCGCAATACGACCAGTCGTCGATGGTGATGCCCACCTGCTGAGTGAGGGCCTCCTCGACGACCGAACGCTGCTCATCACCGGCGCCGGCGTTGACGTACACGATCATCTCGACCCCGCCCTCCCACTGGGCGAGCAGATTGTCGAAGCCGTGCTGGATGATCAGAGTCAGTCCGAAGATGAGCAACGACACCGCCGAGGTGATGATGGCCGCCACCGACAGCGTCACATTGCGCTGCATGCTGGCGCCTGTCTCGCGGAAGATGTAACTCAGCCGGGATATCACTGGTACACCCCACGGGCCTGATCTCGCACGATCACGCCACGGTCAAGCTGGATCACACGTTTGCGCATCGAGTCGACGATGCGTTGGTCGTGGGTCGCCATGACCACCGTGGTGCCAGTGCCGTTGATGCGATCGAGTAGCCGCATGATGCCCTCGCCCGTGGCCGGATCGAGGTTTCCCGTCGGCTCGTCAGCAACCAGAATCAGCGGTCGATTGACGAACGCACGGGCGATTGACACCCGCTGCTGCTCACCGCCAGACAGCTGATGCGGGAAACGGTCCTCCTTCCCGGCAAGACCCACCAGTTCGATCACCGCCGGTACCTGCTGACCAATGACGTGCTTGGGGCGCCCGATGACCTCAAGGGCAAATGCAACGTTCTCGAAGACCGTCTTGTTGGTCAACAGCTTGTAGTCCTGAAAGACGTTGCCGATGTTTCGTCGCAGCATCGGCACACGATTCGACGGCATGTCGACGATGTTGCGACCTGCCACCCACACCGCTCCGAGTTCGGGACGTTCTTGACGGTTAATAAGCCGTAACAGGGTGCTCTTGCCCGAACCCGACGGGCCGACGAGGAAGACGAACTCGCCCTTGGCCACGTCGAAGCTCGCATCGCGCAGCGCGATGACCTCCTCGGAGTAACTCTTGGTGACGTTCTCGAGACGAATCATGTCGACGTGAGGGTAACGGGGTCGCAGACGGCCGATCGGTCAGGACTCGGCCTCGCCGGCGCGACGCCAGCGGAGGTAGCCCTCCATGAACTGATCGAGGTCACCTTCGAACACCGCCGCAACGTTGCTCGACTCGACCTCGGTGCGCAGATCTTTCACCATCTGATATGGCTGCATCACATAGGAACGGATCTGGCTACCCCAGCCGACCTGCGCCTGCTTTCCGCCGATGGCGTCACGCTCAGCCTGGTGCTCTTCTTCGATCTTGGCCGCCACCATCGCTCGCAGACGATTCAACGCCTTCTCACGGTTCTGCAGCTGGCTGCGCTCCTCCTGCGAGGACGCAACCAACCCGGTCGGCTCATGGATCAGACGAACAGCCGATGACGTCTTGTTCACATGCTGGCCACCGGCGCCAGAGGCCCGGAACACCTCCATGCGGATATCAGCCTCGTTGATCTCGACATCGGGAGCGTCCATCACCGGCCACACCTGCACGGCGGCGAAGCTCGTCTGCCGGCGACCCTGGTTGTCGAACGGACTGATGCGAACGAGTCGATGTGTTCCCCGCTCTGACGTCATCAAGCCGTAGGCGTACCGGCCGGTGATCGTGACCTCTGCTGAGTTGATGCCGGCCTCGGCGCCTTCTGACTCGTAGTTCAGTTCGATGGTGAACCCACGGCGCTCAGCCCAGCGGGCATACATACGCAACAGCATCTCTGCGAAGTCCTGCGCATCGACGCCGCCGTCCTTTGCGTTGATCTGCACGATGCAGGCCGAGTCGTCGTGGTCGCCGGTGAAGAGGCTGCGCAGTTCGAGTTGGTCAAGACGAGATGACACATCGGTGATGGATGCATCGATCTCGTCGATGACCGACTCGTCGCCCTCCTCACGGGCGAGGTCATGAAGCACATCGATGTCATCGATTAGGGCAGCGATCGAGTCGTGCGTGTCGAGATCATCCTTGACTGCTGCGTAGTCAGCATTGACTTGCTTCGCCCGATCGGCGTCATCCCAGAGGTCGGGGCGCGAGATCTCAGCCTCGAGTTCGACCAGACGGTTACGTCCTTCGTCAACCTTCAGGTAGCCAGCAGCCTCGACGACCCGTCGACGCAACTCGCGGATGTCTTCGCTCAGATCACGCATTGTTGATGGCTCGCTCAGGTCTCACTGGGCGCCGTGACAGGCTTTGAACTTCTTGCCCGAACCACACGGACACGGCGCGTTGCGAGGTGTCTTCTCGAGCGCGTCTTTGACAACGGTCTGCTGCTTGGCCGCCGGCTCCGGCTTGGTCGGCACCGGCGCTCCGGTGGCCTCCGCCACCGCTGCCGCTCGAGCGGATGCAAAACCATCGGCAGGCGCATCATCGCTCGAGGACTGCTGCATATTGAATACCTGAGGCGTCAACTGCGGCTGCTCGGGCTGAGCAACCTGCACATGCATCACGTACCGCACGAAGTCACGGGCAATACCCGTCATCATCGAGCCGAACATCTGGAAGCCCTCGCGCTGCCACTCGGTGAGCGGATCCTTTTGCCCCATCGCTCGGAGGTTGATGCCCTCTTGGAGGTAGTCCATCTCCTCGAGATGTTCCCGCCAGCGTTGATCGATGATGCGCAGCATCACCTGCCGCTCCACCTGGCGCATGACTTCTTCGCCCAACTCCGCCTCGCGCTGCTCGTAGTGACCGTGCGCCTCTGCGGCCAAGACTTCGACGACCTGATCGGACGTGTCGAGTTCAGCAAGGTCATCGGCACTCACAGCGGTCGGCCAGTACAGCGCTATCTCGGCAACGAGACCGTCCAGGTCCCACTCGTCGGTGGCCGCCGACGCGCAGTGTGTCTCGACGAGATCGTCAATCGCCTCCCTCAGATACTCCGACGCCGAGGCCTTGAGATCAGCGCCTTCGAGGATCTGGTCGCGGCGCTGATAGATCACCTTGCGCTGCTCGTTCATGACCTCGTCGTACTTGAGGACGTTCTTGCGGACCTCGGCGTTCTTCTGCTCGACCGTGGTCTGAGCACGCTCGATGGCTTTCGTGACCATCTTGGCCTCAATCGCCTCGTCCTCGTCGAAACGCCCCATCGCCCACTGCAGTGCTCCGGTGGCGAACAGTCGCATCAACTCGTCGTCGAGACTCAGATAGAAGCGGCTCTCGCCGGGGTCTCCCTGACGGCCCGAGC
Organism: Actinomycetota bacterium; assembly: GCA_027730505.1. Classification (GTDB taxonomy): domain Bacteria; phylum Actinomycetota; class Acidimicrobiia; order Acidimicrobiales; family Ilumatobacteraceae; genus Casp-actino5. Next base: position 14,558 of record JAQCGT010000051.1, read on the forward strand.
GACCACGCAGCTGATTATCGATACGACGAGAATCGTGACGCTCGGAGCCAACGACGTACAGGCCTCCGAGTTCGCGGACCCGCTTGCCTTCCGCCTCGCACTCGGGCTTGAAGTGTGCGAGGTGTTCACCGAGTCGGGCCAGGGCCTTTGAGCGCTCCTCGCGGAACTCTTCGGGCATCTGATCGATCGGCATCGGCAGGGCGTAGTCATCCACGAGCACTGCGGGGTCGAAACCCTCCTTGAGCACTTCGCGACGTGCCATCAGATCGGGATTACCTCCGAGAAGGATGTCGACACCACGCCCAGCCATGTTGGTGGCAACGGTGATCGCACCGAGGCGACCCGCCTGGGCCACGATCTCAGCCTCACGAGTGTGCTGCTTCGCGTTGAGCACCTCGTGGGGGATGTTGCGCTCACGCATCATCCGGGACAACAACTCGCTCTTCTCGACGCTCACCGTGCCGACGAGCACCGGTTGGCCCGCTGCGTGACGCTCGACGATGTCATCGATGACCGCGCGGAACTTGCCCACCTCGCTGCGATAGATCAGGTCCGCCTGATCAGCACGAGCGATCGGACGGTTGGTCGGGATCGGCACCACACCGAGCCCGTACGTGTTCATCAACTCAGCCGCCTCGGTCGACGCGGTTCCGGTCATTCCGGCGAGCTTGTCGTACATGCGGAAGTAGTTCTGGAGGGTGATCGTTGCGAGGGTCTGATTCTCCTCTTTGATCTTCACCCCTTCTTTGGCTTCGACGGCTTGATGGATGCCCTCTGACCAGCGACGACCTTCGAGGATGCGGCCGGTGAACTCATCGACGATCTTCACCTCGCCGCCCTGCACGATGTAGTCCTTGTCGCGGCGGTACAGCTCTTTGGCCTTCAAGGCCACGGTGAACTGGTGCACGAGGTTGGCCTGGACGTCGTCGTAGAGGTTGTCGACGCCGAGAGCCTGCTCAACCCGCTCGATTCCGGCCTCGAGCGGCACAACCACCCGCTTGTCCTCCTCGACCTCGTAGTCGACGCTACGGGTGAGCGTGCGCACGATAGAGGCGAAGCGGTAGTAGAGCTTGGCGGCGTCGCCCACTCGGC
>JAQCGT010000052.1 GCA_027730505.1 Actinomycetota bacterium
TCCATCCCGATGCGCTCGTGATCGGGTTCGCCCGACGGTTCGCAACGTACAAACGAGCAACGCTCCTTTTGCGCCATCCCGAGACACTGGCCGCGATGCTCGGCAACGACGAACGGCCGCTTCACATCATCTTCGCCGGCAAGGCACATCCGGCTGACCATCCCGGCAAGGCACTGCTTGCCGGCGTGGTCGCCCACGGTCGCACCCCAGAAGCCAATGGGCGGTTCACCTTCATCCCCGACTACGACATGGGCGTCGCCCGAGCGATGTACCACGGATGTGATGTGTGGCTCAATACGCCAGTACGACCACACGAGGCCTCGGGCACCAGCGGAGAGAAGGCGGCGCTGAACGGGGCACTCAACTGCTCGATCCGCGACGGATGGTGGGCTGAGATGTCCGATGGTCGCAACGGCTGGGACATCCCCCTCGCCGATCCCGACCAGGGCTTCGGTGACGTCACCGACGATTCCCGCGACGACATTGAGTCGGCGAACACCCTCGCACTACTCGCCGAGATCGCGGCCGAGTTCCACGCCGATGGAACCGGCCACCCGTCAGCAGCGTGGACGTCACGCATGCGACACGCCTGGCGCACCCTCGGGCCGCTCGTCACAGCCGGCCGTATGGTGGCCGAATACGACCGCGAGTGGTACCAGCCCATGGTGCGCACATCTCGCAGTCGGTGACGATCCACCCTTGGCGGCCGAGATGTGTGGGACGAGCGTTGACCCATGCATTTTCGAGACCGATCTGAAGCCGGGCGCGCTCTCGCTGGCGCCTTGACCCATCTCGCCGACCGACCAGTCACCGTGCTTGGGCTCCCGCGCGGTGGCGTGCCCGTCGCCGCCATCGTGGCGGAGACCCTCCATGCGCCGCTCGATGTGCTTGTCGTGCGAAAGATCGGCACACCATCGCAACCTGAACTCGCCATGGGTGCAGTCGGCGAGGATGGGATCACGATCCGCAACGACGACGTGATTCGTACCGCACGCGTCAGCCCCACCGAGTTCTCTCGGGCAGAGGTGATGGCTCGCATCGAACTCGAACGGCGCTCGCGCCGCTACCGACGCACATGTCCCCGACTCTCTCTCGCCGGAACCACGGCGGTTGTCATCGACGACGGGGTCGCCACCGGATCGACAGCGCAAGCAGCATGCCAAGTGGCCCGAGCGGCCGGGGCGGACGCCGTTGTACTTGCGGTACCAGTGGCCCCACAGGGCTGGCACCTGCGGATGGGGGACGCAGCTGACGAATACATCGCTGTGTCTGAACCGACCGACTTCCATGCGGTCGGCCAGTACTACGACGACTTCTCACAGATCTCCGACGTCGAGGTGGAGCGCGTCCTGATTGCACGTCACCCAGCCGGGCTGCCAGCGGACTGATCGGTGATCAACGCGCGGTGTTCCAAGAACCAATTACGCGCCATCACCGCCACCTGAGGCAACGAATCCCCCTCAGCGAAGAGATGACCTGCACCGTCGATCACCTGCAGATCGTGCTGGCAGGTGAGTTCTCTCGCCGCACGGCGATTCAGATCGAGAACCACTTCATCGAGGCCACCGACAATGAGCAGCGTCGGTGCATCGACATCGGCGAGATGGTCCTGCGCCAGATCAGGTCGACCACCCCGTGACACCACCGCTGCGATGCGCAGTCGGGGTGTCGCCGCCGCCTGCAGGGCCGCTGCGGCTCCGGTGCTCGCACCGAAATAGCCCACCGGCAACATCGACAGCCCAGGACGGCCACGAACCCAATGGGTCACCTCGGCGAGTCGCCCTGCAAGAAGCCCCACATCGAACACATTCGCCCGCTCGACTTCCTCGTCATCGGTGAGTAGATCGAACAGCAGCGTCGCGAGACCGGCATCATTCAGAACTTCAGCGACCGCCATATTGCGAGGGCTGTGCCGACTGCTCCCACTGCCATGGGCGAAGAGCACCACACCCACGGCGTGATCGGGAACGGTCAGGCGTCCGTGCAAGGTGAGCCGCCCAAGCTGGATGTCCACATCGTCGTCATGTGCCCTCGGCCAGTCGCCCAAACCATCGTGATCGATCTCATGTCGCATCTCAGACCCCCGTCGGGTAGGCGTCGGGGGTATCGGCCCTGTTCCAGTGCTCACCGGTCTCGAGGGGTTCGATCGCCGATGTCCGGTCCAGGTGGATGAGCAGGTCGAATTGATCGACGACGCGAGTAGTCAGATAGTGGCTGGCACGTTCGGTCTGTGGTCGGTACACGACCCCGACGGCGCGCTGTAGGCGAAGGTCGCCGAGCGCGGCCCGCACACGGTGGTCACGACAGTCGAACCAGAGGTCGGGCTCACCATCGCGACCGACATGATGCAGAAGCTCTTCGAGGCTCCCCGGCAATCCCGGTCGGAGCGCCCGCTTGCGAACCGGGCCATCCCAGTCCGGTGCCGCGGCGACCGTGCCGTCGTACGAGGTGAATCCGATCACGAATGCGTCGCGGTCATCGCGTCGACGGACCAGTTCGCCGAGGTTGAGCTCACCACGGGTTGCCATCCCGGTGGCGCGGGCGTCACCCACATGGGAGTTGTGGGCCCAGACAACCGCCTTCACATCGGGGTGCGCGTGCGAACCACGACGGGAGTCGAGATGTTCCATCACCGCCGTGAGCGTGGCCGCCATGTGTCGATCCCGAAGGTTCCACGCCGAGACGTCGGCCCGAAACATCTGCTGGTAGTACTCCTCGGCGTCGCGGATCACCACAGCGTTCTGCTCGGCCGAGAAGTACTCGTCGAGCGCCGAATCACCGTCGCGTCGAGCGAGTTGGTCCGCCATCGCCCGCAGCCTCACGAGCTGGGTCACCACCTCGTCCTCACATGGCAGGACTGCTCGCGTCGCAATGGCGAGCCCATACGCCTGACCCTGCGCTCCTACATGATCAAAACACGCATAGCGCTTCCGGGCGGCGGCGGCTTCGTCGGGATCAACCCTGTCGAGGTATTCGATGACGGCAGCTATCGATGAGCGCAGCGAGTAAAGGTCGAGACCGACGAAGCGAACCGGGCGATCGCCCCACGCACGGCTGTCGTTGTGGGCGCGCAGCCACGCCACAAAGTCCAACATGTCGGAGTGGCGCCACATCCAAGCGGGGAAGCGTGCGAAGTCGCCAAGGGAGGCGAGGGCGTCGTGGTCGTCACCGAGCCCTCGCACGTATCGGTCAACCCGATGCGCATCGGGCCAATCGGCCTCGGCCGCCACGACGGTGAACCCCGCCTCGGTGATGAGACGACGCGTGATGTCCATTCGCATGCGATGGAACTCATGTGTCCCGTGCGTCGCCTCGCCGATCAGCACCACACGGTGCTGGGCGGCGGCCTCCACAATCGCATCGAGCTCATGGCGGCTTCCCGTGAGTCGACCGGCCGATGAGCGCAACGCCTCGATGAGTTCAGACCGATGATGGACGGTTCCGATGATCGCTGTTCCCTTCACATCGACACGGTCGCGGCCCGAGATCGATCATGACAGTGAGAGACGTCCCGACATCGCAGGTAACCCTCCCACTCCCCCATCCCGACCCCCGGTCCTACCGTCGCCGCCATGGACAGGACGATCACCAGCTATCGAGTGCACGGCCAAGACGTCGACGTGATCGAGCACATCGACGACGGGGGCGATGTGCGGGTCACCCTCGTCGCGGACGGCGTTCCACTCCCGATCGAGCTCACACCAACTGATGTTCCGAATCGCAACGCTGTCGCCGACATCATCGCCCGCTGGTGGTCCCACGGTCTGCGCGACGAACTCCGGCATGGTCTGCACGAGGATCTCCACACTGCAGTTCACGGCGATCTCACCGACGACGAAATCGCCGGACTGCACGACGCATTGAATTCGGTGCGTCGAGCGCGGGCAACGAGCCACGCCGTGCTCAATCGACACGTTCAGGCCCATCCTTTCGTCAACGTGGCGATGGCCCAGGACCATCACGTCGACGCCATCGTGCGCATCCTCGAGAAGCATCACGCGGCAGTACCCGATGACCCGTGGCTCGGTCGGGTGCACGCCGCCGACACTGTTCTGGCCGCCTGCGAAGACGGCCTTGCCGCGGAGACCGGGCTCTCAGCACTGTTCGATCGTCTGCTCGCCCGTGCCACCCGACCCGACTTGATCAGCCTGTACCGGCACCTTCAAGACGCCGTGCGACTCCGGCACCTGCCAGCGTTCCGTCGCTGCGTCGCACGACTTGGCGACCCGACCGCCGGCCGGGGTCCGGGAGGGTGATCTGCAGCACATAGTTTCGGAGTCATGTGGATCCGCCTTCGTCAGATTGCCGTGGCCTGCGCCGACCTCAACCGCGTCGGTGTCGAACTGGGCAGCATGTTCGGCCTCGAGGCCTGCCACACCGATCCCGGTGTCGGTGTGTTCGGGCTGAAGAACACTCTCTGGCCCGTCGGCACCCAGTTCATCGAATGTGTGACCCCCATCGGCGATGACCCGGCGTCGACTGCCGCCGGCCGGTACATGGCCCGCCGAGGCGGCGACACCGGCTACATGGTGATCTGCGAAGTCGACGACATCACCGTGCGTCGCGCGACCGTCGATGAGTTGGGTGTTCGCGTCGCCTACGACCTCGACTTCCCCGATGAGGGACACGTCGGCATCCAGTTGCATCCGGCCGATACCGGTGGGTCCTTCCTCGAGATGGATCAGATGACGATGGCCGGTGGCGGCGAACCAGGCGGGCCGTGGTGGCCGGCCGGCCCGGCCTGGCAGCCGTTCGTTCGCACCGAGTGCGTCGACGCCATCACCGCCGCCACGATCGCCTCACCCGATCCGATGACCCTCGCCATGCGATGGGCCGAGATCACCCAGGTGCCCTATGACCTCGACGAGTCGAATCGGCCAACCCTCGTGTTCGACAACGCTGCGATCCGGTTCGTGCCGGAGACCGATGGACGCGGTGAGCGACTCATCGGGATCGACGTTCGATGCACCGATCGCCAGGCAGTGCTCGAAGCAGGCGAGCGACTCGGCTGCCGGAACGACGACGACACCATCACTGCTGCAGGACTCGAGATCACCTGCGTGTGACCGGTCCCACGAGAGCCACCATCACCGCCAGCGTGCTCAGCACGCCGTCTCGTAGGTGATCCCCGTCGAACACGTGCGATAGGTGATGCCGCTGCGACGACCATCGGTGTGCACCCACGCAACACCGAAGGTGCCGCCGCCACAATCACCTGGAAGCACGGTCACAACCACGCCGTCGGGAACAATCTGCGTGCTGAGGATCCTGGCGTTGCAGAAACCGTCTGATCCAGCGGTGGACACCTTGAAGCGCTCGAGTTGTTCCGGACGCTCAGCGATCAGAATCTTGTACTCGCCGCTGCCGGCGCCAAGACCGATCGAGGTAATCGTGAGCAGCTCGAGTTCATCTGAGATCACCTCACCACCGGCAACCGTCGTCTCCGGCGCAACGGTCGTCGCGGGCGCGGCAGTCGTCTCGGTCGCAACAGTCGTCTCGGGCGTAGTCGTTGTTTGGGTCGCAGCAATCGTCTCGGTCGCAACATTCGTCTCGGTCGCAGCCGTTGTTTGGGTCACAGCAATGGTGTCAGTCGTCGCCGCGGTCGCCGGAACGATCGTCGTCTCCGACACGGCAGTCGACTCCGTTACGGCGCCGCCACCGGAGCACGCCGTCGTGCCGAACGTGATGACTGCAAGCAGGACGGGAATCGATCGCTTCATGTTCACGCCCATACAGAGCCGTCAGGTCGGGGTTCATCGCAGAAAGTCAACGATGAATTTCTCCCATCAAATCACCGACGCGCGATTCCCCGTCGACCGTCTGCCCGCCGGCATCCAAGAACGCTCGCATCGCTGGACCCGCATCTGCGGAACGCAACAACATCTGGAACAGATACGTCTCACGACGCAGACCATCGACCAACGGCAGGTCCTCAGCAGCGAGCACCGCCTGCTTTGTCACCCGCACCGCGTCCGGCGGGAACGAGGCGATACGTCGAGCGAAAGTATCGACAAAGCCCGGCAGATCGGCCCCCGGCATTGCGCGGTTCACAAAACCCCAACGCTCCGCGGTCGCCGCGTCGATGTCGACCGCTCCGAGGATCATCTCCATCGCACGGCCCATCCCAATGAGACGCGGGATGCGCTGGGTCCCACCACCACCGGGAAGGATCCCGAGTGGCACCTCCATCTGATTCCACATGAAGGTTTCGTCGTCCGCGAAACGCATGTCGCAGGCCGCCGCGATCTCGGCACCACCACCGCCCACCCGGCCATGGAGCTCAGCGATCGTCACCTTGGGCATCGTGCGGAAGGCTTCGCACATGCGATCAAAACCACCCAACTCGGGCTCCTCGACCGCAGGGCCGTCGGTGGGGAACGTGCCGATCGCCTCGACGTCGAAATGGGCGATGAAGAAGCCGGGCACCGCCGACCGCAACACCACGACACGCACGTCGTCATCGCCGGCGAGTTGCGCCGAGCACTTCGCCAACGAACGGAACAACGCCGAGGTGATGAGGTTGAGAGGTGGGTTGTCAATCATCACCGTCGCCACGCCATCGCCGATCTGCACGTCGAGATGGTCGAAGTCGTAAGTCGCCATGCTCGCCTCCGATCAGTTCCCGATGCCGACGGCGTCGAAACCGAACTCACCGCCGACGATCGTCGCCTCCACAGGGGTCTCACCGATGCCATCACGGTCGATGGTGAACGGGTCGGCCCCGAGCACCACGAAGTCGGCGAGCATGCCCGGGATGAGCGCCCCCTTCACCTTCTCCTCGAATGCGGCGTACGCCGAACCTCGGGTGTAAGCGCGGAAGGCCTCGGGTGCGGTGATGGCCTCTGCCGGAACGAAATCGTCACCAGATGCCGTTTTCTGGTTGACCATGTCGTGAATCCCGAGCAGAGGCGCACCGTTCACAACCGGTCGGTCACTCGACCCAGGCAAGGGGATGCCGCGGTCGAGGAACGACCGTTGACGGTACGCATCGGGCGTGCGATGGATGCCGAGAGCGTTCTTCATGCCGTCACCGATCTCGGAGATGAACCGCCCCTGGGGCACGGGGATCACACCGAGATTCTTGACCTTGTCGAGCAAATGCTCCTGAAGCACACCACAGTGCTCGATGCGATGCCGGGTATCGGCACGCGGGTATCGACGTTGGGCATCCTCGTAGGCGTCGAGCACCGTTGCCACGGCCCGGTCGCCGATCGCGTGGGTGCAGACCTGCCACCCGGACCGATGCGCATCGACGATCTGGCGATGCAACACCTCAGGGTCGGTCTGGAAGAACCCGCAGTTGCACTCGTGACCAGCGCCTTCGAACGGATCGAACATCGCGGCCGTGCGACCGATCAGCGAGCCGTCCGAGAAGATCTTCGTTCCCCCGATTCGAAGCCACTCGTCGCCGAGACCCGAATGGATACCGCCGTCGAGGGCGAACAACGGATCCTCGCCTTCGGCATGACTGATGTGATGGAGCGCCTCAACAGCCACGAGCATGTTGACGCGCACACCGAGCACACCACGCTGACGCGCCGCCATCCACGCCGCGATCTCAACGGGCGAATGCGACACCAGCCCGGCACCCACACCTGCTTCGGTCGCAGACGTCACGCCCTCGGACAGATAATGCGTCGACGCCTGATCGATTGCATCGACGATCCGATCGACGGTCAGCGGATAGACGAGGTCGCGCACCATCGACTGCGCCTGTTCCATCACCAACCCGTCGAGCGAACCATCTGCGTCACGTCCGAGTTCACCACCTGACGGCACCGGCGTATCGCGGATCATGTCGAGCACGGCCGAATTGACCGCACACATGTGCCCCGATGTGTGCTTCAACCACACCTTGTGATTCGGGGCAGCCTCGTCGAGTTCACGAGCGTGCGGATGGCGTCCCTCGGCCAGTTTGTTCTGGTCGTATCCCGAACCAGTGACCCACCCGCCCTCCGGGGTCTCAGCAGCACGAGCACGAAGGGCATCACAGATGTCGCGCACCGACCGCATCGGCGGACTCGAACAGTCGACATCAGCGAGGTTCATACCGAAGAACACCATGTGGTTGTGGGCGTCGTTGAAGCCCGGCACCACCGTGCGACCACCGAGGTCGACAACTCGTCCGGCAGTGAACTGAGCCGCCATATCGGCGTCGCCGACAGCGATCAATCGACCGCTGAGCACCGCCATGGTGGACGCTCGAGGGTTGGCATCGTCGAAGGTGTAGACGTCACCGTTGATGTACAGAACATCGACTCGCATGTGCCGAGTCTGTCAGTGACAGACATCACCACCGGTGCTGGAGCCCATACCCGTCGACGTCAGGTCGGCACGTGGGTTCCTGACGCGTCGACAGGATCGACCGACACGTCGTCGGGACGACCCATCTCACGGGTCCAGGCCGCGAATTCGAGCAGGATCCCGTCGGGATCACGGAAATAGAACGAACGGACGAACACCCCCGGATGGAACTCGCGCGCCACCTGCCATTCGGAGTCGTCATGGTCGAGCACCATCGAAACGTCGACACCGGCATCGATGAGTCGCTGGCGGTACTCCTCGAAGTGTTCGAGCGGCACATCGAAGGCGAGGTGATTCATCGAACCGTGGGCTGTCGTGATGTCGGCTCGGTCCGGCAAGTCGGGTGCGTTCGACACCCCCGGCTCAGCCGGTGCGGCCCCTGGAAACCAGAAGAACGCAAGGCAATCGTCGTTGCCCATGTCGAAGAAGAAGTGCTGGGCGCCGCCGGGCATGTCGATCGTCTTTACCAACGGCATCCCGAGGATGTCTCGGTAGAAGCGCACCGTGCGGGCCATGTCGGATGACACGAGCGCGATGTGGTTCACGCCCCTGATCTCGAATCGTTCGTTGGTTGCCATGGCGTGCTCCCGTGTTAGTCGCGTGCGAAACGTTCCGGATCGAAGCCGACAGGGGCATCGACCTCGGTGATCGGATCATCGCGGTCATCGAACTCGAGGCGCAAGGCGCGTGTCATCACGGCGTGCATGAAATAGAGCGAGGTGATGTAGGTGAACTCGAGGATCTCCTCGTCGCTCAGGTGCTCACGCAACGCCGTGAACACCGCATCGGGAACCCGCCCGTGCTGGTCGACCAGGTAATCGGTGTAGGCGAGCAGTGCACGCTCCACCGGACTGAAGCACTCGGCCACCTCCCAGGCATGGATCGCGGCGATCTTCGCCTCGTCCATACCGAGACCACGGCAACTCTTGCAGTGCTGGGAGTAGACGAACTGGGAGCCGGTCAGCCAGCCAGCACGGGTCTGGCCGAGTTCGCGCAACAGCGGATCGAGCTGGCGTTCCGGGCTGCGATAGAGCCCGAAGCCACGCACACAGTGGTCGAAGATGTCGGGCGAGAGCGCGAACACCGTCCACCAGTCTCCTGGGGTGCCGGTCGACGTGCCGGGTTCGGTGACCGGGTCACGATCGCCGAACAAGAAGTCATAGAGCGGGACGACCCGACGCTCATCGGCCTCGGACCGCGGGACCTGACGCAATCGTGCCATCGCTCCCCGATTCAGGCCGGCAGGCCGAGACGATCGTGCACGGCTGGCAACGCCTGCAACTCGGGCATCACCGAGCGAGCGAACAGTTTCATCGAGCGTTCGGCCTCCTCAATCGGCATGCCGGCATAGGAGAACACTCCCATGTAGCCATCCATGTACATCTCGTCCTGCAAGTTGATGATCCGCCCGATCACCTGATCCGGCGTTCCCCACAGCTGCAGCCCGACGAAGAAGTCGACCATCGCCTCGTACCCGCCCGGCGCCATCAACCTGTCGTACATCTGGCCATGATGCTCATAGCCGGGCGTGTCCTTGAGATGCGGCTCATTGAACTCGTAGTGCTTGACGACTGAGTCCCAGTAGCCGCCGATGTACTGGCGAGCGAGGGTCTCGGCACGATCGGCGCTCTCGTCGACAAAGGTCCAGCCGGCCACATACGGAGGCGGCGGTTCGATGCCGTTCGCTTCACGGAACACGTCCCTGTAATCCTGCAACTCCTGGCGCACGGCCTTCCACGGTTTCTGTGGGATGACCAAAATTCCCACACCCATCTCTGCCATGATCCGCGCTGAGTCGGGCGAAATCGCGGCGGCATAGGTGCGGCCACGGAACGTGCCGAGCGGTCGGGGTCGAATGTCTCGGCGAGGCAGGGTGATCAATTCGCCGTTGTACTCGACCCAGCCCTGTTCCAGAGCGGTCAACACGATCTCGGCCGATTCTTTGAATCGAAGCCGGGCGGTGCCCATCTCGACACCGAACCCGTCGAATTCGACCCGACCGGTACCACGACCCATACCGAGGATCACTCGGCCGTCGGAAAGGTTGTCGAGCATCGAAATCTGCTCGGCGACGCGCACCGGGTCGTGCCAAGGCAACACGCACACCATCGAACCCAACTGGATCCGCTCGGTGCGCGCCGCCATGTACGTCAGGAACTGGAAGACGTCCGGACACATCGTGTAGTCGGTGAAGTGATGTTCGACACTCCAGATCGACTGGAAGCCGAGCGACTCGGCCTGGAGCGCCAGACCCAGATCGCGCCGGTACACCTCGCGATCGGGAATCGACTCTCCCGGATTCTGGAAGATGACGGACATTCCAACATGCATGACGACCCCTTTGTGAACACACCGTCGACCTGGCGGACCGGCCCCCACCGGTCCCACCATCCTGCCCCACCGCTGCGGCCCGGTCCAGCGTCGGATCATCGCGGTACCATCCGGCGATGATCGATCAGTTACGCGTCGACGGTGACCGACTCTGGACGACGATCCACGACCTGGCCGAGATCGGGGCGACCGCCGCCGGCGGAGTGGCTCGGGTGGCGCTCACCGATGCCGACCGAGCCGGTCGCGACCGTTTCGTGGCTTGGGCAACCGAACTTGGCTGCAGCATTCACATCGATCGCATCGGCAACCTCTTCGCCCGCTATGAGGGAACCGACCCCGATCGAGCACCGGTCGTCATCGGCTCGCATCTTGACTCCCAGCCGACCGGCGGTCGCTACGACGGGGCGTACGGCGTGATGGTCGGCCTCGAGGTGCTGCGTGTGCTGCACGAATCGGGCACACGCCTGCCCGCATCGATCGAGGTGGTGTCGTGGACCGACGAGGAAGGGGCGCGCTTCCCGCCCGCCATGCTCGGATCAGGCGTGTTCTCTGGTGACATCGCACTCGAGGCCGGGCTCGGCTCGACGGCGATGGACGGCACCGTCTTGATGGACGAGTTGTTGCGCATCGGCTACTCGGGTCCCGAGCCGGTCGGCTCGCGCGCTATCGGTTACTACCTCGAACCGCACATCGAGCAAGGTCCGATCCTCGAAGCCGGTGGGCACACGATCGGCATTGTGACCGGTGTGCAGGGCATTCGCTGGTATGACGTGACGATCACCGGTCGCGAATCGCACGCCGGTTCGACCCCGATGGATCGCCGCAGCGACGCCATGGTCGCGGCCGCTCGACTGGTGACCGAAGCGGACCGAATCGCCCGTGACCGTTCGCCTGATGGCCGTGCCACCGTCGGTGTCATGGAGGTCTCTCCCGGCTCGCGCAACACCGTCGTGGGCGGTGTGCGGATGACGGTCGATCTCCGTCATCCCGATGCCGACACCTTGTCGGCGATGCACGAGGAGTTGCTCGCCGTGGCGGCGTCGCTCGACCCAGCACCAGACATCAACCCAATCTGGTATTCGCCGCCGATCGTGTTCGACGCCGACATCGTCGCAGCGCTTCGGGCTGGTGCCGAGGCCGCGGGATACGAACCGGTCGACATCACCTCAGGCGCCGGTCACGACGCGTGTTACATCTCGAATGTGGCGCCCACCGGGATGCTGTTCATCCCGTGCGCTGACGGGCTGTCTCACAACGAGGCCGAATCGATTGAGCGGGATCACGCCGTGGCAGGAGCCGAGGTGACGTTGCGGGCGGTGATCACGCTCGGTTCGTGATCGTGCCGGACTTAACCCGGGATGCGTCGCCAGAGTGTGTTGGGGAGGTGGCGCAGGATGAGGAATACCCAGCGCAGGATGCCGGGGGAGTGCACGATGCGTTGGTTGCGGTTGATGGCGCGGGCGGTGTCGACGGCGACCGCTGCGGGTGTGGTGGCGAACGGTGCGGCTTTCATACCGTTCGTCATGCGGCCGGTGACGAAACCGGGTCGCACGATCGTCACGTTGACGCCGGTGCCGGCGAGGTGATCGGCGAGGCCTTGGGCGTAGGCGTCGAGTCCGGCTTTGGTCGACCCGTACACATGATTCGCGGCGCGCACTCTGATGCCGGCAACCGATGAGAGCACGACGATGTGTCCGTGGCGTTGGGTACGCATCTGACGGGCAGCAGCCGTGATTGTCGTGACCGGTCCGGCCATGTTCGCGGCGACAGCGTGACCGGCGTCGGTCGGGTTGTCATCAAACTGGGCTTGCGAGCCGAGCACACCGGCGGCCATAACAACGATGTCGAGATCCCCGACGATGCCGACGATCGTGTCCACACAGTCTGCATGGGTGTGCACCGCGGTTGCATCCCAGGCAACGACATGCGTTTCGCATCCCGACGGCAGGTCGAGCGCAGCGGCGGCCGTCTCACCGGCTGGGGTGTCGCGACATGCGAGCACGACGTGACGGGTGGCCGCGGTGACGAGTTCGGTGACGATGGCGAGACCGATCTCACTGGTGCCGCCGAACACGACGACGTTCTGATGTTCACCGGTTGCGTTACGCATCACATCTCCTCACGCTGATCGTCCACTCGCTGAAACTCATAGTGCGAGTCTGCGGGCGAGATCACTCTGGAACACCCGGGTCGGATCAACCCGGTCACGCACCGAACGCCACTCGGCGAGCCGCAGATAGCCAGCGGTGATCATCGCCGGTGTGGTGTGTGCGTCCTTCGCGAGATACACCCGGCCACCAGCTGAGAGCACCATGTCATCGAGTTCGTGCAACAACGCACCCAACCCGTCGACAACAGGCAGATCGACGGTGAGGGTCCAGCCGGGCATCGGGAACGACAACATGCCGTCACCGGCCGCACCGAACCGTTTCAACACGTTCAGAAAGTCCGCCGGTTTCGACACAACCACCCGTTCCAACACCTGGCGCACCGTGTCAACCGCCGTGTCGGGCACCACGAACTGATACTGCACGAACCCCCGACGCCCATACACACGGTTCCAATCAGCGACCCCGTCCAAGGGATGGAAGAACGCCGGGATCGACTGGACCTCACCATCACGACTCACCGGTGCTTTGCGGAACCATGCTTCGGAGAACGCCGCCGCGTTCCAACGCCGCACCACCCCGACCGACCCGACGACCCCGGGCACACCAACCCGCTGCGACGGCGCATACGACAACGGCTCACGACCCGCACGACCCGACAACGCATCGCGTGTCGCATGCTCACCCCAGGTGACCACACCACGACCCAACCGGCGACCCGACACCGTCGCATCCACCCAGGCCACCGAATACCGAAACGCATCATCACGTTCTGTCATCGACGCCATCAACGAATCCAGATCACCGAACCGACGAGTCGACACCAGCATCCGCGACGTCTCCACCGGGATCATCCGCACCCGCGCCGACACGATCACCCCGGTCAACCCCATCCCACCAACCGTCGCCCAAAACAACCCGGGATCCGACACCGGTGACACCGACACCAACTCACCAGACGCCAACACCATGTCGAACGACTCAACCCATCCACCAAACGACCCATCACGATGATGGTTCTTCCCATGCACATCCGCTGCGATCGCACCACCAACCGTCACAAACCGCGTCCCCGGCGTCACCGGCACAAACCAACCCGCCGGAACACTCACCCGCAACAACTCATCGAGTGACGTCCCCGCATCAACCGTCACCACACCGGTCGACACATCAAGATCGATCCCACCATCAACCAACCGGATCAGATCACCACCCGACGCCTGCGCAGCATCCCCATACGAACGACCCAACCCACGCGCCAACACCCCACGACCAGCACCTGAGCCACCAGCAGCAACGACCACCGACCCGACATCACCAGCCACAACCTCATGCACCCGACACGACACCGGTGACGTCCGACCCCACCCCGACACCACCCGGGAATCGGTCACGAATACACCGCCACCACATACACAACCAGCCACACCACACCCAGGAGCTGGATCGGGCGATCCCGCCAGAACACCTCCTCAGGCGCGGCACCACCACCAGTGTCCAACACCAACAGATACCGCAGAAACACCCCCACCACCGGCACGATCGACACCACGAACCACACCGAACCCGACGCCACATCCGACTCGAACGCCCACAAGCAATACGTCAGAATCGACACCGTCACCGACACCGTCAACACCGACCGCAAATACCCAACCGTGTACACACCCAACGACGAACGACCCTCCACCGCACGATCACCACGACCCACCAACTCCGCAAACCGCTTCCCCGCCACCACAAACAACGCACCAAACGACACACACAAGACGAACCACGTCGACATCGGCACATCGACCGCCACCGCCCCCGCGACCGCGCGCAACACGAACCCGGATGCCACGGCCAACAGATCGATCACCGCCACCTGGCGTAAACCGGCGTTGTACGCGAGCGTCACCGCGACGTAGACGCCTACGGTCAGCAAGGTCACTCCCCCACCAACCCACGCAACCAGCGCCAGACCCGCAGCAGCGAGGACGGCTGATGCGGCCAACGCCAGTGGCACCGACACCGCGCCCGACGCGATCGGTCGGAGACGTTTCATCGGATGCGCGCGATCCTCGGCTCGGTCCACCACGTCGTTCACGAGATACAGCGCCGACGACACTGCGCAAAACCCGATGAACACCCGTGACACCACTGACCACGAGGACGTTGCATCGAGCACACCCGCCGCACCGGGAGCTGCGAACACCAGCAGGTTCTTGACCCACTGGGCTGGGCGCATCGCACGGAAGAGACCGATCACAGACAACCCCGCAGCAGTTCGAGGTGACGGTTAGCCGCCCGATCCCAGGTCATCGCGTGAGCCCGCTCCATCGCCGCCCGACCGTAGCGATCACGACGGTCGGCATCGTCGAGAAGGTGCTCGATCGCTCCGGCGAGATCAGCCGGGGTTGTCACGAGGTCACCCGTCACACCGTCGATCACTGCAGCCCGGTGACCGAGCACATCGGTCACCACCGACGGCACACCACAACGGGCAGCCTCAGTAATCGTCATCCCCCACCCCTCAGCCGACGAGGCCGACACCACGAGCGTCGCCCGTCGATACAGATCGACCAGGGTCTCGTCATTGACGTGGCCGTGCACGGTCAACCACCGGGCATCGCGTCGCTGTGCCCACTCCTCGATCGCAGACCGCTCCGGGCCATCGCCCACGAGGTCGAGCGTCAGGCCTGGTCGGCGATCGGCCAACGGTGCCACCGCTTCGAGCAACGCAAACCAGCGCTTCACTGGTGCCAGACGACCAACTGCCACAAGCCGAGAAGATTCAGGGGCCGGAAACGAATCAC
>JAQCGT010000053.1 GCA_027730505.1 Actinomycetota bacterium
AGTGAGAGCCGGTATCGACGCCCAGGTTCCGACCATCGGCGTGTGCTTCGGGCATCAGGTTGTGGCAGCCGCCCTCGGCGCCGAGGTCGCCCCCTTCGCAGGCGGCTGGAATCTCGCCGGAATCGACTACCGATTTGTCGCACCCGCTCCAGTCGGTGTCGACAGCACCGAGGTGCGCCTCATCGCATTCCACCGCGACCAGGTGCGCGAGGTGCCGGAAGGAACACGGCACTACCTGACAGCTGATCGGTGCGAGATCGCCGGACTGGTCGGCGAGTCAGTGCTGACCGTGCAACCACACCCCGAATTCTCGCCTGCAGTTGCCGATGCGATTCTTCGTTCGGGGCTCGGACGACGCTTTGGCGAAGCCGAAGTCAGCGAGGCGCTCGAGCGTCTATCGGGCGACTTCCACACCATCGAAACAGCCAACTGGATGCGAGCCCTCCTGGATCGTCAACCGATCATCACCTGATCTACCGTGCCCGTCATGGGTGAATGGTCAACGATTGAGGTAGCACGAACCGGCGACGTTGAGATCCTCACGCTGAATCGCCCCGACCGAATGAATGGCATCACCCAGACGATGGTCCGCGAGTTGGGTGAGTACTGGACGGCAAAGACAACCGACACCAGCACACGGGTGATCGTGATGCGCGGAGCCGGGAGGGCGTTCTGTGCGGGTCTCGACGTGAAGTCTCACGCAGCCGGCGATGACCGGCCGGTGTTCAGGCCCGGCGAGTTCTCGCTCTCCGATCTGCCCGTGCTGATGCGATCGGCGCCGCAACCGATCATCGCGCTACTCCATGGCGGAGTCTCAGGTGGTGGATTCGCCATGGCCCTCGCCGCCGACTTCCGTTACGCCGGACACAGCCTCAAGATGAACGATGCATTCGCCCGTATCGGAATGTCCGGTTGCGAGATGGGGGTGAGCTATCACCTGCCGCGCATCGTCGGTGAGGCAGTCGCTCGGGAACTCATCTACACAGGGCGGTATGTCAACGCTGAGCGGGCCCTTTCCATCGGACTCGTGTCAGCAATCGGCGACGATGACGACCTGATGGTGCTCGCACAACCACTCATCGACGACCTTCTCGCGGTGTCCCCCTTCGGCTTGTTGCAGTCCAAACGCACACTCAATCAATGCCTCGGCGTCGACGACCTCGAGACGGTCATCTCGATCGAACTCGGCGCTCAACACGAGTGCCAACAGACCGGCGACTTCGCCGAGGCGATCGAGGCCTTCGTTGAGAAGCGACCGCCACGCTTCCGAGGACTCAGTACGGGCGTCAGTTGACTTGTTCGAGCAGCATCATGATCTCGTCAGTCCAGACATCGAGATCATCTCTGCTTCGCGCGACGACCAGCCGCGCCCCGTCGATCAACTCAGCGAGCCGTTCAGCACTCGACACCGGATGGCCAGGATCACCCGACCACGCGAGGATCGTGGTCGGCACAGCGATATTCGCAATCGCATCAGGAGGCGGCATGTCGGCAGTTGCTGCTCCCCGAAGTATGTGGGCCCGGCGCGATAGATCAGCGCTTCGCAGATTTCGCTCGAACCGGTCATGCCATTCGGCACCGAATGGATCGGGTGCCGGAACCGATCGAGCTGCTGCGATGACGGAATCAAGGTCCCCGCTCTCGATGAGATCAGCCCGCCGCAGATAGAGGTCGCGTTGGGCAGCTCTCGTCTCCCATCCGGTGGGAGGAATGACCAGAACCAGTCCGATGATTCTCTCCGGGGCCGTGACAGCGGCATGCAGCGCTGTACTGGTTCCCATCGATCTACCAGCGGCCACGTAGCGGTCAATGCCCAGCGATTCCGCCAGCGCGAGTTGATCAAGAGCCAGCTCATCCCAGCCGTACCCGAGCAGTTCCTCGGTGGTTGTGGAGTCGCCGTGCCCTCGCGCGTCGTACCGCACGACGTCGGCACGGCTGCGCACCCGTATCCAATCGATCGGGGCGAACTCGCTGTCAAGTTGCATCGAGCTCGTGAGTCCATGCCCCCACAGAAGCGATGTGCCGGTACCACCACGTTCAAATGAGAGCTCCGCTGAGCGAACCGTGGCACGGCCGGTGACGAGCATCAGCCGAGGGTGATTCCGAGACGGGGAAGCACCTCGGTGGCCGCCAACTCGAGTTGCTCATCCATCTGACCGAGCGTGAGACCCGGCATGTCGAAGAACAACACGAAATGCTCTACCCCAACCTCTGAGCGATAGCGACCGAGGATGTCGGCCACCTCCTCGACCGATCCGATCGCCATCATGTCTTGGGCTACTGAGTCCTCGAGCGACGGCTTGTGATCGAAGGGCGTCTCCGATCCGTCCGCCATTGAATAGTGCTTGAAACGTCCGTAGGGCGACAGGAACTTGATCCACTCGTCATGCGCATTACGTCCACCAGCATGCGCCTCGGCTGTCGTCCGACCGACATGGATGTTGATCGCAAGGCACCGGGCATCGCTCTGCCCGATGTCCCAGCCGGCCTCGGCCGCTTTGTCACCGAAGGAATTCCACCACTTCTTCGTACCCTCGATACCCCGGGCCGGCATCACAGCGTGATGGCCAACTCGGGCGGCGTAATCGAGCGTGGGAGGCGACGTCACCGCCTGCCAGATGTCGATCGGAGCGATTGGTTTGGGCACCAATGTCAGATCGGTGACGAACGAGCCTCGATCAGGGATCCCGGGCGGCGGGAGCACGAAGTGTTTGCCGGTGAATGAGAATCGTTCGTTCCACCAGGCTGCCTTGATGATCTCCATCGACTCCTCGAAGATCTCTCGGTTGACGCGATCGAGTTCAGCCGACATCTCGTTGTCACCGGAGGCAACGACTCCACCGAGTGATTGGGCCTCGCGAGGCACAGTTCCTCGACCGACACCGAACTGCATGCGATCACCGGTGAGAATCTGCGCCATCGCCGCGTCTTCCGCGAGCCGCAGCGGATGCCACTGCGGCACCACATTGAACATCTGACCGAGCCTCAGACGCTGGGTCTCCTTCGCAAGATGAAGCCCGAACAGGATGAGGTTTGGTGTCACCTCATACCCCTCGTATTGGAAGTGGTGCTCGGTAAGCCACATCGTGTCGTATCCGAGCCGATCCATCGTCTTGGCCCAATGCGTCAGGTTGTCGTAACAGGCGAGGAAATCAGGGTTGTCGTACCGCCGGTCAGTCGGCGCCGGTCCCCCGTATCCGGCATCGGGCATCGGTACTCCGCCATAGAAATTCGCATCCACTCGCATAACCCGAGTCTGACACGTCCACGCCAGTCAGCCCGAACGTCAGCTGAGGAGGGATTGTCGACCCCTGGGCGACTCTCAGGCGAATTGTTCAACGAGATCCGACACACTCACGACGTGCCGGAACCGATGGGCGGAATGACCCATCGAATGGAATTGATCATCATCACCGGTGCCATTCGAGCGAAGCCCGTTGGGCATCATTCGCAGTTCGACGTCGTCGATCACCGCACTGACGACCGCATTCCGATAGTCGTCATCTGCGAGGCTCTCATGTGTGGCGATGAGCGGCGTGCCGAGATAGGCCGCGTCGCAGCCGAGCACGAGTGCCGCGTCGAGCGCCGCACGGTCGGTGATCCCTCCGGCGAGCACGATCGGAAGTTGGGTCTCGGCGCGAACGGACCGCACAAATGCAAACGGATTCATCCAACCGGTGAACCCGCCGGCGCCAGCGGACAACAACACGAGGCCGTCGCAGCCGGCGTCGATTGCTCGACGAGCGTGGTGGAGAGTGGCGACCACGGCGATCACTGATTTGCCGTGATCATGAGCCGGCCTGACGAGCGCCTGGGGGCTGCCTACCGACACGATGATCGCATCCGCTGCGCTTGCGAGCACTGCCGCCAGGTCGTGTTCAAGGCGCTCGCCGGCGAGCCGCAGCGGAATGTTGACTGCATAGCCAGCGTCGCTTGACTCGCGAGCGTCATCGATCTGGGCAAGCCACGTTGACAGTTCGGATTGCTCGGCGTTCGTCGTCGGGAATGAGCCCAGAATCCCAGCCTTCCGGCAAGCGATGACAAGTTCAGGCCCTGACACCCCCGTCATCGGTGCCGCCACCAGCGGCACCCGTTGGGCAGCGAGTAGCGACCGCAGGTCAGTTGTCACGAGGGGGTGCTCAACGTCCGGTGCACGACGAGGGGCGTTCCTCGACGAAGGCGTGCGGCCCTTCTTTCAGGTCGCCTGAGGTGAACACCTTGGTCAACGGTGCCTGTTCATCGCTCATGGTGTCATCGTGTCACAGGGGGCCGTCGACTGGCCGAACCCGCCAACCCTCCACCTTGGCTGCACCATCACACAGCGCCACGATGCAACCGCCGAATCCTCCACCCGTCATGCGCACACCGAGCACGCCGGGCTCGCTTCGGAGCGCATCAACGGCTGCATCAACGACCGGGAGCGAACAGTCGTAATCGTCTCGAAGACTTCGATGGCTCTCATCCATGAGTTTCCCGAAAGCGATGCCGTCACCAGATGACAATGCAGCAACTGCTGCCTCCACCCGTTGATTCTCCGAGATCACATGTCGAGCCCGCCGTTCGAGCACCGTCGAATCGAGGTCAACGAGAGAGTCCAGCGTGGCGAGTCGGAGCGGCCCGATGCGCCGCTCAACCTCAGCGCATTCGGCCACCCGTTCGGCGTAGCCGCTTCCGGCAAGCGCTCTCGGTAGAACGTGGCGAACGACGATTGCGAGATCATCGGGAATTGCGACATGCTCGACGGCGGAACTCGAAACATCGATTGAAACTGCGTGCCCTTGACGACCATGGACGATCGCCATTTGGTCGAGCAGGCCGGTCGGAACTCCTGTCGCACGATGCTCGACCGCACTGGCGAGCACAATCAACTCCTCGGCCGACCCAGAGAATCCCAGCGCAAGGGCCAGCGCAATGTCGAGCGCCGCGCTCGATGACAGTCCCGCTCCAATCGGGATGTCAGTGTTGATCTGGCCCGTCAGACCCGACCACGCCCCCTCGACAGCCAGCAAGTCGGCACAGGCATGTACGTGTCGAGTCCAACCCGAACTGGGCCGGTCACCAGGAACCCTGGCAGTTCCGGGTTCCGACGATGAATGCATCTCGATTTGCGTGCTTCGCTGTCCGGTGATCGTTGTCCATCGGTCGATCGCCATCGGGAGCGCTCGCCCACCGGTGTAGTCGGTGTGATCGCCGATGAGATTCACTCGGCCAGGCACACGCACCTCAAGGCGGTCGGTCATCTGAGTGCACGCAGTCGTTCTGCAGCATCGTTTGGATGCACCGGGTTGAAGTACTCACCGGTGGCGACTTCGGCAGCAGCAATGAACCGCGCGAGACCCGGGCCGCGCCATGGAGAGACGATCTCGATGTGCATCCATGGGACGGTGTCCCCGACCTGATGCTTTGGCGCCTGGTCGATCCACATCATGTACGGCAAGGGCTCTCCGTACATCCGATCAAGACGATCCATGAGATCGCTGAGCACATGGGCGAGGTCGTCACGAATCGCGTCGGACATGGACACCAGATCCGGCATGAGTTCGATCGGACTCACGTCAATCGCCACCGGGTGCACCGGCGCCTCAACTGTTACCACCTGCCAATGCTGGCTTCGGATGACCAACCGATCTCCGGGGTCGATGTCAGGCCGCCACGGGGATTCGAGCAGTCGTCGCTGTCGCTCGGGAACATGGTCGAAGGCGTAAATCTGTCCGTGCGGATGCGCGATCGTCGCTCCGATTTCAGCCCCACGGTTCTCGAAGACGAGTACCGACTCAACGTCGGGTTCCGCCATCAGGGCGACGGTTCGATCAGCCCACAGGTCGATCACCGCACGAAGGCCTGCCGGACCGATCGTCGCAAGAGATGCGTGATGATCGGGGGTGTAGAGCACCACCTCGCAACGACCGGGAGCCAATGCTGGCCAACGGTTCGGGAACGACATCACGGTGTAGGGCTCGGGGGCCTCGAGGCCTCCCACACAGAATGGGCATCCTTCGGTGGGAAGATTTGGACGGTGCTGGCGCGCCGCTACGAGATGAACCACGGTCCCAAGGTGTGGGTCGATCCGGGTTTCACCCGATTCGCTCATGGCACCGTCACCACTTCGATCAGCAACGCGCTCTCGGGGTGGAGCACTGGCAACCGCAGACCGGCGCGCTCCAGTTGGCGTCCGGTGGCCTCGACCCCGTCCGCGACCCACGAGGGTTGCCACCGTGCCCAACCGAGCGGTTCGTCGATGTCGCCTACCAACCTCACCCGATACCGCTGGCCGGGGTCGAGTCCGGGCAGTCGAAGGGCCCCTCGGTGATGCGAATGCGATGAGGCGATCGCGAAGACGGCGAACAATGCCTTGCATCGATCGACGGAGATCACCCCCTGCGCGACGAGGCTCGGGTCTGGATGGTCGATGCGTCGCGTTCGGCCGGTGTGCAGCAGTTCTCGATTCCGTTTATGCAGGTCCACGAGGCGAGCCACGGTCGAGAGCCCGTCATCGTCGAGACGCAGTAGATCCCACTCAATTCCGAACGAACCGAACATCGCCGCCGCTGCCCGGAACCCATGTCGATGACGTCTGAGCGTGGTGTGAGCGATGGGAGCACCGATGTGCGAGCCCATGAGCTCGGGAGGAAACAACACCGAGAATCCGCGTTGGATCGCGATGCGGTCGATCGCGTCCATCGTGTCGCTTGTCCACACTCGATCAGTTCGAGCGAGGATGCCGAGGTCGGCCCGACCACCACCGGACGCGCATGTCTCGATCTCGACATCGGGATGCGCCGCACGGATCCGATCGATCAGTTCGTACACGCCAAGCGTCTGGAGGTGCACCCCGGACCCACCCCCGCTCGCCGCCTGAACGAGGTCACGGTTGTGATCCCACTTCACATACCCGATGTCGTAACGGGTGAGCAGTGCGTCGATCTGTTCGAAGAGATGATCGCGCACATCGCTTCGGCCGAGGTCGAGCACGAGCTGGTGGCGCCCGAGTGGTTGTTCGTAGCGAGCGTCACCGAGCACCCAGTCGGGATGCTGGCGGTAGAGATCTGAGTCGAGGTTGACCATCTCGGGCTCGAACCACAGACCGAATCCCATGCCGAGAGATCGCACGTGGTCGACGATCGGATCGAGTCCGTCAGGCCACACATCTGACGACACGACCCAGTCGCCGAGGCCACTCGTGTCGTCGCGCCGTGAGCCGAACCATCCGTCGTCGAGCACGAAGCGCTCGACACCGACCTCCGCGGCACGGTCAGCCAATGCTCGGAGCCGATCGACATCATGATCGAAGTACACGGCCTCCCACGTATTGAGATGGACGGGTCGGGGAAACTTGGGATGCGCTTTGCGTGCCCGGATATGACCATGGAACGCGTCGCTGATCCCGCTGAGTCCGAACGATGAGAACGCCGCCAGCACCGTCGGGCCCTCGAAGCACTCCCTGGGCCCAAGCGTTAGCTCGCCTGACCGGAGCAGTTCACCGACCTGAACGACGCGCCGCCCATCGGTGACTCCATCTGCCGCAATATCAACGTCGCCGCTCCAGGCGAGATGCACCGCCCAAACGTCGCCCTGTTCCTCACCAAAACCGGGAGACCCGACGATCATGCTCGGTGCGCGTTCGTGTGCCGGCCGACCCCGTCGATTCTCAACCGTGACCGTCTGGCGGCCCCATGACGACCGATGGATACCGAACTCATTGTTGTGTCGGCCGCCAAAGGTCAACACCTCGGCGGCATGGTCGCCCACCGGGATTCCGACTCGAAGTGCATCGAGCCGATAGTCGCTGTCACCGGTGTTGCTCACCGAGACATCGACGCGAAGCACTCCATGCTCGTCGAGTGCGATACCGAGAGTGAGTTCGAGCGCTGCGTGTAGGTCGACCAGCGCGGCGTCGACGTGATGCTCGCCGACCTCGCAGTTGGTCAGGCCGAAGACCGGCTGGCCCGCCGAGCCGTCGGGACGTGAGCCCTCGAGCCCTGGTCGGCCGGCCCAACCGCGAGCTGCCTCGGCGACGATGGCAAACGGCGGGTCATGATCAAGGCCACCCCCGGGCACGGGACGCTCGAACTGTGCAAGGTCGATCTCACCGTCTCCGAGGTCGTGGCCCCACCAGAGCACCTCGGGCATGCCGCCCGATGACGCGACCACCACCGACGTCGCACGGCGCCGAAGATGGGCGACGAAGGAGCGCTCGTCGGTCATGTGGGCTCGGCCGGACGGGCGAGCTGCTCGACCACCTCGACAGCGTCGAGATCAATGAGCGTCTTCGGAGGCAACAGCAGTTTGAGCGCTCTGCTTCCACCACCCATGATGATTCGTTCTCGGTCGACGACCGCTGAGTCGACCCACACCGGAATACCGGCTGGCAGGCCAAACGGGGTCACACCGCCCATGATCATTCCCGTGAGTTCTGAGGTCATCTCAGCTGGAGCAAACGACACCTTCTTGGCCCCGAGTCGACGCCGAACAGCGCCGTTCACATCGAGACGATGTGTGGCAAGGACCACACAGGCCACGAATCGAGGCGGATCCTCCTTCGTGGCGACGATGATCGTATTCGCCGAGTCAGCTGGCTCGAAACCATAGGCGTCGCAGAACGCTGCTGTGTCGGCCAGGTTCGAGTCGCACTCGAACAACTCGAACGCACCTCCGCTTACGGACACCGAATCGATCACTCGCTGCTCGACGGGATCCGACATGGCGACCACGCCCTCAGTGTGTCATTTCCATGGAGGGTCTGGTTCACATCACCATCCCTGCGGGTGCAAGGCCGCAGCGGTCAGCAATTACCGTCCTGAGTACGCGAGGTACGGGAGGTACGACATGAGCCGACATCACGGACACGATCACGGTCACATCGAGCCGCCCGAACTCATTGAGATAGACACTGGGGTCTTCGCCTACATCCAGCCCGACGGCTCCTGGTGGATCAACAACTGCGGCATTCTCGCTGGCACAGGCGAGTCGGTGCTCGTCGACACCTGTTCGACAGAACGACGAACACGGTTGCTGCTCGACACTGTCAACCGCGTTGCCCCAGGGCCGATTCGCGCTGTGGTCAACACCCACCACCATGGTGACCACACGCACGGCAACTGGCTCACACGGCCGGCTGCGGTGATCGGCCACACGCGGTGCCGCGACTCGATCCTGGCTGCCGGCCTCCCCCACTTCGAAGGCGTCTTCTCCCCGGTCGAATGGGGTGACATCGAACTTGAACCGCCGATGGTGACCTTTGACGAACGGATCGATGTCCACGTCGGCGACATCCGGGCTGAACTGCACTACATCGGCACGCCGGCGCACACGACGAACGATGTGGTCGTCTGGATACCAGATCGCCGAGTGCTCTACACCGGCGATCTCGTCTTCAACGGCGGCACACCCTTCATGGTGATGGGCTCAGTGACCGGTTCGCTCACTGCCCTCGATCGCCTGAGCGAATTCGATGCCGAGGTGATCGTTCCGGGTCATGGCCCAGTCTGCGACCTGTCGGTGATCGATCGCCTTCGTCGCTACGACCGATTCGTGCTGGACATCGCCCAACAGGCAATCGCTGATGATGTGAGCGCCCTGGAGGCTGCCCGGGACACGGACCTCGGCGAATTCGCCGAACTCACCGATGCGGAGCGCATCGTCGGCAACCTTCACCGAGCGATGTTTGAGCTCACCGGTGCGGAGCCCGGTGCGGCCATTGACGTGGTCAGTGCAATCCGCGACATGGTTGCCTACAACGGAGGACAACCATTGACCTGCCTTGCGTGAGCCTC
Organism: Actinomycetota bacterium; assembly: GCA_027730505.1. Classification (GTDB taxonomy): domain Bacteria; phylum Actinomycetota; class Acidimicrobiia; order Acidimicrobiales; family Ilumatobacteraceae; genus Casp-actino5. The sequence continues at coordinate 9,774 of JAQCGT010000053.1, forward strand.
AGGGAAGAATGACCCTCCCGGCAGGTCCGGCGAGTTCAACGACGAGCCGAGCGAGATCTCCCTCCACCACCTCGAGTGATTCACCAAGCGCGACCAGTAACGAGATCGCTCGATCAGGTTCTGGATGAACCCCATGGATGTCCACTACGGAAAGACCTGGGGCGGCAGTCGACGACGGGTGCGGCGAGTCACCCCAGTCGATGAAGAACGGCAAGATGCCACCCTCGGTGTCACCTGTCGGGAGACTCAGATGCCAATCCAACGTGACATCAGGCGCAGCGCGTCGCATTGCGACCGGGGCGGTGTACCCGAGACCGACACCAGCCCCGGCTGAAACCACCGACGCTAGGTCGTGCTGACGGGCACACCACGTAACCACCCGATGGGTATCGAGATCATCGATGCCAAACGAACGCGGCTCGTCAGGATCAGGCTGATCCGGATCGGGGCCGATGATCTCGAGGTACGTGTCTCCGAATGAGCACAGCCGATTCCGCGTCCCACGGCCGACATGGGGGCCTCCCTCGCTTGCCACCACTCCGGTGGCATCAGCGAGCCAACCGGCTGTCGCAGCGATGTCGGGTGTTGCGAGAACGATGTGGTCGAGCATGCCGACGACCTTACGAGATCGACAAGGAGGCGCGGCTCAGGCGTCGACTACCGAGTTCGTCAAAGTACCCACCTCTCCAATATCGATGGATACCTCCGATCCCGGAACAAGCCATACCGGAGGGTTCTTGGCGTACCCGACACCACCTGGCGTCCCTGTTGCGATCACATCGCCCGGTTCGAGCGTCGTGAAGATCGAGCAGTACTCGATGATCCGTGCGATGTCGTGAATCAACTGACTGGTCGATGCGTGCTGCATGACCTCGCCGTTCACTCGGGTGGTGAGTTCGAGCGCATGAGGATCATCGATCTCGTCAGCGGTCACCACCCACGGCCCGAACGCACCGGATCGTTCGAAGTTCTTTCCGGGAATGAACTGAGACGTGTGGCGCTGATAATCACGCAAGGTTCCGTCCATGAAGCATGAGTAGCCGGCGATTGCGCCGATGGCATCGTCACGGCTCACGTTCCTCGTCACCGCACCGATCACGATCGCGAGTTCGCCCTCGTAGTCGTAACTCGAACTCGCCGACGGACGCTCGATTGCCTCGCCAGCTCCGACAAGCGACGACGGGAATCTCGTAAAGATCACCGGAAACGGCGGCGCCTCTTGAATGCGATCGCTCTCAGCGACATGGTCCGCATAGTTCGTTCCGACGCACATGATCCGCCGCGGTGACGGCACCGGAGGCAACAACACGACATCATCGAGTGGATGGCTCGACGCAGCGGCAGCCATCCCTGCCACCTGCGCGCGACCCTCTGCGCTGTGGACGAGGGCCATCAGGGCATTCTGATCATCGACAATGTTGCTGAGGTCTCGAATGCCGTGATCGTCGATTGGTCCGAACACGATTCGGTCACCATGGCGAGCAGTTGCGATGCGCATCGCACCAGTATGTCCGTTACACCACGAGTACTCTCAGTGCGCCGACCAATCGAGAGGACCGCCGATGATCACCACCACCGTCATGGGGAGCTATCCGCAGCCACGATGGCTCGTTCACGAGGAACGACTCCTCGGCGATGGTGTGGCGCGTGTGCGCAACGAAGGTCTCTGGAAGGTCTCGGCTGACGACTTCGACGAAGCAATCGAAGCGGCGACTCTCGTCGCCATCGCTGACCAGCAGCACGCCGGTGTCGACATCATCACCGACGGAGAGGTGGGGCGAGAGAGCTACTTCAACCACTTCGCGTGCTCACTGGGCGGGGTGTCAAGAACCGAGATCGGTGTGGGAGTCAACCGGCGAGGCGGCCAGGCCGACGTTCCCTTGGTCGAGGGCGAGATCCACCGAGAGTTCCCCATCGAACTCGCAGCCGCGAAGTTCCTCGTCGCCAACGCAACACATCGCACAAAAGTCACGGTCCCCGGGCCCTTCACGCTGAGCCAACTCGCCGATAACAGGCACTACGCGGATCAGCGGGCGCTCGCGCTGGCCTACGCCGCTGTGGTCAACGAAGAACTCCGTGATCTCGCCGCCGCTGGGGTCGACCTGTTGCAACTCGATGAGCCGTACTTACAGGCGAACTCGAGTGCTGCTGCCGAGATTGCGCTCGAAGCACTCGGCGTTGCGACCGCTGGCATCACCGCTGAGACATGCCTTCACACCTGTTATGGCTACGCCGCCTACGTGAAGGACAAGTCCGACGGCTACCCATTCCTCGATCCGCTCGCCGAGGCCCCGGTCGACTGGGTGGCCATCGAGTCAGCCCAACCCGACCTGCCCGGCTCGACCGTTGCCCGGTTGGCACCTCGCAAGGTGGTTCTCGGCGTGATCGACCTCGGCCGCGAAACCGTGGAGACCTCCGATGAAGTCGCTGCTCGCATCCGACGTGCGCTCGAGCACATCGCACCGGAGAATCTCGCCGTCTCCCCCGACTGCGGCATGAAGTACCTGCCCCGTGAGCGGGCGCAAGCAAAGCTCGCTGCCATGTGTGCCGGGGCAGCCATCGTCCGCTCCGAACTTGGCTGAATCAGGCCAGCATCTGCATCTGGTGCTGACGGATCTCTGCGGTCTGGCCCTGGACCAGCAGGAAAAGCGCCTCACGAGCAAGTCGCTGTGCGTGGTTATCGACGATCATTGACCGTCCGCCCTGGGATGCAACGACTGATGAAGCGACTCTGACGGCGAGCGCAGTCGCCCGGGCGCGAGCCTCCGGCAGCCCGTCCACACCTGCTTCATCGAGAGCAAGCCGTGCCTCGCGCAGTTCGTCCTCGAAAGTCCCATCGCTGAGAAGCGAAACGCAACGACTGGCCACTCCAAGTGCCAGCGACCCGTTGGCACGAAGACCTGCCTGGTAGGCCGGCAGCCAGTCGGTGAACTGGTCGATCCTCACGAGACGACCAGCGTCTACTCGATGTTGCTGGAACTCAATGGAAACCGTCGCTGAGGCATTCACTGCGGCCAGCGACAGCGGAGAGGCTCTCATCGTCGATGACTCTTGCGCGTCGACGATGAGCCACACGATTGATGACTCGAGGCGAGCAGCAACGAGCAGCACATCGATGACGCCCCAACCGGTTACGTACGGAGCCACACCCGACAACATCCAATCATCGCCGGCCCGTTCGACGATCAGCATCGGATCGCCGGCGCGCAGAAGGTGAGCAAACGCCACACCGCCACGACATCTCCCCGTCGCCAACTCCACGGCCTTGAGGCCTAGGTCGCCCGATGCCCCCGCCGTCGCTGCGGCCGGCGCAGCGTGCTGCATCCAGATGAAGGCCGTCGTGAGACAACCCCCGGCAATCGCTTCCACAACGAGGTGTCGATCTGCCGGCTCGAGCCCCGCCCCGCCGATGCTCGACGGAGAGAACGTTCCGAAGAGACCCAGCGAGGACATCTCATCGAGGAGTGCAAACGGAGGCTCACCGGAGGCATCGGTGATGAGCGCCTCAGCGAAGAGACGCTCATCAGCAAATTTCCTTGCCAGGTCCACCGTCGGGTGGTGGCTGCCGCCCATCACCAAGACGGTAGATCAACCAGATACACAGGGATGCGTCGAGGCTTCGACACCGTCGCGGAGCAGCGCCAGTGACAGACTTCCCCGATGGCCGACGCCGACTTGCGGGTCAAACCCGATTGGGGAGTGCTGACCGGCATTGCGTTCACGTTCTTCGCACTGGGCGTCACGGTGAACGTACTCGTACTTGAGCGGGTTGGGTCAGAGATCAAAACGGTGGTCGCAGCCATTGTCGTCAACTCTGCGACCAGCGAACTTGCGTACCTTGCGGTGAGGGATGCAGGGGGCAGCGTGCTCGCAGCGCTCATCGCCGGCTGGGTGGTGGCATCGCGTTTCGGATTGCTCGCCGCCGGCCTTGGTGGACGGCTCCAAGTGGGACGCTTGCACCGAGCACTCGCTGGCCTGCAGTCGTTTGATCCCAATGTGGGCGTAGCCGTCCAACAGCCGACGTCACACGGGGTGATGCGTGTGTTTTGGATGGTCACGCTCGCCATGCATGCAGGTTGGTGGTCGGGCACCTTTGTTGGGGTGTTCCTTGGCAACATCATCGGCGATGCTGATCGACTCGGCCTCGACGCCGTATTTCCTGCGCTCATGCTCGCCGTCATCGGAAACCTACTTCGTCAGCGCCAAGGCATGACTGCGGCACTTGCCGGTGGCGGGCTCTGCGCAGTTCTGGTACCGATAGCTCCTGCGGGCGTGCCGATCATCGTGAGCCTGGTCGGCGCCGCGATCGCGATGCGCGTGCGTGTGCCGGAGGGGACCACATGACGTGGCTCGTGATTGCGCTGCTCGCCGCTGGTGTGGCGCTACAGCGGCTTGCCGGCATGTTCGTCGGCACTGCTCTGATCGCTCGTTTCCCGGCCTTCGAACGTCTCGCATCGCTCATTCCAGCGGCAGTGGTGAGCGCCGTCATTGTGCAATTGACATTCACCTCAAAGTCATCGCTTGTCATCGATGAGCGCTTAGCCGGAGTCGCCGTCGCCGGTTTTCTTGTGTGGCGACGGGCGCCCATGGTGGTCACGATCGTCGCGGCCGCAGCCGTGACAGCCTTCATACGAGCCGCCTTCGGTCTGTGAACCGATCAGGCTGTCATGCCGGCATCGATGACGAGCTCGGTGCCCGTGATATAGCTCGAGTCGTCGCTGGCCAAGAACAGCACACCCTTCGCGATATCGATCGGCTTCCCAAGCACTCCCGTCGGCACCGCAACGGTCGCCATTTGATCGAGATCGAACCCCGGTCCCTCGCCGCGAGCAAGAGCGGCTCCCACCGTGTCCCAGATCGGCGTCTCAATAATGCCCGGATGCACCGAGTTGACTCGCACGTTCCAACGGCTCGTCGCACATTCAAGTGCCACACCTTTCGTGAGCAAGCGCACGGCACCCTTGGTGGCGTTGTAGCCAGCAAGCCGGGCCGATCCCTTCAAGCCGGCGACGGACGACATGTTGATGATCGAGCCACCCCCGGAGTCCCGCATCGGCGGGATGCAGTGCTTCATACCAAGAAACACGCCATCGATGTTGATTGCTGTCTGTCGCCGCCAGTCAGCGAGCGTCATGTCGACGATCGAACCACCGATGCCGATCCCGGCGTTGTTGACGAGTACATCAAGCCGACCATGTGCCTCTAGAACACCCGCGACGACGGCAGCCCACTCATCCTCAATTGTGACGTCATGGTGCAAGAACTGCGCCGAGCCACCCGAAGCGGTGATTGACGCAGCAACCTCCGCACCCAGGTCATCCTGGATATCGGTCACCACGGCGTGCGCGCCTTCAGATGCAAGCAACTCGGCGCATGCACGCCCGATACCAGACGCTCCACCAGTGATAACGGCGACCTTGCCGTCTACTCGCCCCATGAGTCCCTCTTTCCCCGGTGAGACGGTAGCCCGCAGTCACGTCCCGAGGCGTACCGGCGATATTGCGAGCATCATCAGGTCGTCGTATCAGGCCAGTTCTGCCAAACTCGCCATGTGCCGCTGT
>JAQCGT010000054.1 GCA_027730505.1 Actinomycetota bacterium
GCGATCCCAGTTCGGTGGACCGGGAGTGGGTGACCATGACCAACATGATCGACCGGGCCGATCAGGCGGCGGTCATCAGACCGACCGCCGCAAAATGCAGCCCGGCTGCGACCACCGTGAACGAATGCCAGACCTCGTGGTAGCCGAACACGCGCGGAATGGGGTCGGGGCGTTTGGCGAGCAGCACCGGAAATCCGAGCGTGTACGCCAAGCCACCACCGACGACGAGCCAGAACTCAAGCGGATCGAGATGCCACCACAATGCTGGGGCAATGGCGATGGCCGCCCACCCGAGGAGTGGATACAGCACGTACCCGGTTCGACGACCGCGCCGTCTCATCTGCAGGACGATCCCGAGCATCGCACCCGATCCGACCACGGCGAGAAGGGGAACACCCCACGCTGCCGGGAGCACGAGCACACAGAGCGGCACATAGGTGCCGGCAATCCAGATGTAGATCGCTGCGTGATCGAGGCGCTGCATACGGTCGCGCCATTCCGGCGACCAGTCGACGCGGTGATAGATCGCCGACACACCGAAGCCGACGAGCAGTGTCACTACGTAGATCGCAGCCACCAGACGCGCCGTCAGCCCGTGTGCTCCTGCGATGAGAACGACGCCAAGTAGCGCCGCTGACCAAAAGGCCAGCACATGGATCCGCCCGCGCAGTACCGGTCGGTCAGCGAGCCGAAGGTGCGCAGAGGACGTCACGTTCCCAGCATGGCAGGTACACCACCGCAGGTCTCATCGCGATGTCACCGATAGATGCCCAACAGCGTGGCGGAGCCACAAGGCCACCGATGCCGTGATCACTGTCACCACTGCCAACACCGGCGTGATTGATCCGACGGGCCGGGCGATCGTCGTCACCACAAGCGGCATCATCATCCCGCCGTAGGCGGCGGCATAGAACGACCCGTTCAACGCCCCGCGATCCTCTGGACGGCAGATCATGTCGACGAACCTGAGCCCTGACGTCATCGCAAGACCCGATGCTGCGCCCATCGCGAGAGCAGCTGGGAGCAACAGCGGCCACGCGTCGGTCGCAAAGGCCACCAGGCCAAGAGACACACCGATCGTTCCGCATGTGAGCGCAACCGGAGCCGCACGGTCTGGACCAACTTTCCCCACCCACGCTTGTGCCGGGATGATCGAGGCCATGGCCAAGAAGCCCAACAGCCCGGAGACGAGCACCGCCACTTGTGGCATCGCCGGCTTGAGCAGCACGGGAAACAAGCCGAACGCAAGCGATGGCATCCCAAACACCCCGAACGCAGTCGGCACCACCACCGACCAGAAGGCGCGACCCGAACCCTCGGGGATACCGAGATTGGGTCGAATACGTCGACCCGGAACGCGCTCGACGGTCTCAGGGGCCCGCCCGATCACCGCCAACCCAGCGACGACCAGGATCAGGTGGATCACGTACGGCAACACCAACGGCGCCGGCCCCCACTGGCCGATCAGGCCCGACACCAGCGGCCCGAGGCCGAAACCGACGTACATGACGATCCCCAAGAATCGCGATGTCCACATCGGTTCATCACGGCCCACCTCTTGCATCCACGCACTCGCCACCACCAGGACGAGTCCGGACACCACCCCGAGCAGTAGTCGACCGAGGTACAGCATCGCAACGTTGTCGGCGCCGAACAGCAGCACCGCTGACGCCACCCCCGACAGCACCACACCGGGAAACATCACCCGGCGGCGACCAAGCACGTCTGATGCAGGTCCTGAGAAGACCAAGGCGGGGGTGAGGCCGAGTGGATAGACAGCGAAGAGTGCCGTCAGTGTCCAAGTGCTGAGCCCCAGACGATCCTCGTAGATCAGCAGAAGCGGAGTGGCGACATTGGTGCCGTACCCGACGGCGAACAGCGGTAACGCGATCGCCCGACGTCCGTTCATCACCTGCTGAACCTATTCGCCGGTCTGCCCAAGGACGCGCACTGGAAATTCCCGCTGGAATCGCTCAAGTCCGGGCCGACTCGCGCCGATGAACAAGAGCACCCGAATCCACTGACTCCGTGGAGCCAGAACGATGAATCTCCGACCGATCTCCCTCACCCTTTCCCTGTCATCGCTCCTCGCGGCAATCTCGATCCCCTCGGTCGCCGCCGCTGACGCTGCTCGCCCCGGCACGACGACGCTTCCCGAGCCGCCGGCAATCGACACAGCCAACGATGAGCCCTGGGCCTTTCCGGTGCGACCGGACAACTGTGATGACGAGCAACTCGCCACCGGCGACGTTCGTGCGTGCGTGGTGATGGGGTGGAACGACCCCACGAGCCGGGGTTGGCCGGCACCGCCTGCCCCTCGCTCGGGTGATCCCGATCAGTGGGCGTGGAACGGGTATTCGTACAGCGGTTCACCTGCACTCGCAGAATGGGAGGAATCGATCCTTTCGGAGAATGCCAACCGGATCGGACGAGTGCGTGCCGGCCGACTCCAGACGCACCGTGATGTGGCAGTTCTCTTCGAAGGATTCCTCACCGACGTGGTCGACAACGGCTACCACCTCGATGACGCCCACGGATACGGCTACCGATGCACCGGAGGCTCAGGCGGATGGGACTGCCCGTCGGGCAACTCGGCCGGACTCTCGCTGCACGCTTGGGGCCTTGCTATCGACATCAACGCTGGCACCAACCCGATCGTCACCCTTCGCGACGCCGACGGCGGAAATGCCTGCGAGATCCCGATGGAGACCGACATGCCGCAGTGGGTGATCCAGACCGCTGAGAAGTGGGGGCTCTACTGGGGCGGCTACGGATTCAGCGGAGACTGCTCATCTCCCGACGATGTTCGGTCCTCGACCTACCGTGATCCCCCTCACTTCGAGTTCCGCGGCACCCCCGATGTCGCTGCCCAAATCGCCCGATTCAACCTCCGAAACAACCCTGACCTCGGCTGCTACGACGTGGTCGACACCGACGGCACCGAACGCCTTCGGTGCAACCGCGAGTTCAGCGTCGAGGCTGGTTGGCGTGTTGCTATCGACCCCGGGGCACCCGAGGGTGCCGTCGCTGCCGTGGTGAACCTGACAGCCACCGGCGCCGATGAGGGCGGCTTCTTGACTCTCGAGAGTTGTGCGGCTCGCACCCCCGGGATGCCTGCCACCTCGAACGTCAACTACGAGCCCGGACAGTCGGTGGCAAACCTTGCCACCGTCGCACTCGATTCCGACGGAAGGTTTTGCATCTATCACGACACCAGTGTTCACGCCGTCGTCGATGTGGTTGGTTTCATCGCAGCACCAACAGCGGAGGTTGAATCCGGCTGGTTCACACCGATCGCCCCGGTGCGCGTCGGCGATACCCGCAAACGTGAGGTGTGCCATCGCGACGGCTCATGCGAGAGCGGTCCGATCGTCGCCGGATCGGTCGCCACCCTCCCTGTCGAGGGTGAGCGAGTCCTGCTCGCGAATCTCACGGTCACCGACAACACGTCGACTGGCTATGTATCAGCTGGCGACTGCTCGCTTCTCGATGGATCCGTTCCCGAGTGGTCAAACCTCAACTTCGCTGGCGAGAACGCTCGTGCGAATCTCGCCATCATCGACACCTCGTTGTCGGCCTCGGCCTGCGCCTACACATGGGCCGACACCCATCTAATCGTCGACCTCATCGGCGAAATCAGCGTGGAGTCGGGACTCGGCTGGCAGCCGGTTGAGCCTGAGCGAGTCCTCGACACACGCAAGTGCGCTGACGATCGTTGTGCGATTCCCGTCGGCGCAGGCGAGGTCATCGCCGTTGATCTCGGCGATGGCGTCGATGCCGCCATCGTCAATGTGACCGCCACCGGCGCCGCCGAGGACGGATTTGCGACGCTCGCCCCGTGCGCCGTTCTCGAGTCAGTCACCGGCATGCCGTCCACATCCACGATCAACGTCGATGCTGGAGCGACCGCCGCGAACCTTGCGATCGCGTCCGACGACGGCTCGGGGGTGTGCTTGTGGGCATCCGAGGAGATGCATCTCATCGTCGATGTGCAGTCGCTGCTCGTTCCCGAGCGAGATCTCGGGTTCGTGTCGTCAGGCCCGAGCCGTGTCTACGACGGCCGACGGGGTGGCTGACGACTGTGCCCCCGGCGCAACGTCGAGATACTCGGCAAGACGTCGCTCTGCGTCATCTCCGAACAGGATCCTCGCCACCTCGTGAAGTCCCGGGGAATGTCGAACCTCATCGTCAGGTACGACGAGGTCGATCTTTGAACGACGTCTCATGAAGTCCTCAAGTCGAACGATCATCTCGTGCTCCGCCGCGTTGTGCAGTTCCACCCTGAGGTAATCGGCCGACTCCAGCACGTCAGTCGCCATCGACGGATCATCTCGAATCGCCTCGAGCATGTCGAAGGCTCGACGGCCATAACGGCGCCACAGACGGATCGACAGCGGTTCAGTGTCCGGCTTGGATCGCATGGCGTCGAGTTTCATGAGGCGGGCTTGTCGGAAGAACTCCTCGCGCGTCGCTTCCGCCGGTTCGCCGAACCAGTTCCCGAGATCTTTCTCGAGCGGTACACCAAGACGCTCGACTTCGTGAGCCACTTCCGCGCCGACGTTGAGGCAGTCGGTGAGCTTGCCCCCGAACACGGTGACGACGGCCCGTTGCCGATCACGTTCGATCTCGTGTTTGCGGCTGAGCGATGTCCAATCGACAGTCGTCCAGTCCTGCTGGCGACGACGGCCGCGGGGGCGACGAACCACCAGCGGCCGGACCCCTGAGCGCTCCGCGATCACATCGGCCGCAGTGAGTGGACGCTCGAGATTCATTCGAGCGTTGATCTGATCGAGGAGGAACTCCCGGTCGTCGTCACCGACACGTGTGTGGGGGTCCTCAACTCGTGTGTCGGTGGTGCCAATCACAGATCGGCGACCCATCGGGATGACGTAGAAGAGCCGCTGGGTGTCGTCGAAGAACGCCAGCACTCGGTCATGATCCTCGGTCGTGAGACGGGGCACGACGAGGTGAATGCCTTTGGAGTAGACGATCCGGTGATCGGTACGAACCCCCCAACGCTCATTCAGTCCATCGACGAAGGGCCCAGCTGCATTCACGATCACTCTGGCCGATGTCGTGAACTCCTCACCAGTGTCGTTGTCTCGGAGCCGTGCCACCCACCGGTCGTTCCGCCGCTGCGCATCGACCAGTTCCACGTAGTTCGCCGCAGCGGCGCCAGCCTCGAACGCTGACCGGATGAACGAGAACACGAACCGAGAGTCGTTGTCGATCAGGTACGCGTCCTGATACTGAATCGCTCCACGGGCCGTGTCAGTGCGAATTGCTGGCTCGGTGGCCGCCAGTCGCTCTGGCGAGAACACCCGGGGGGCTCGTGTGCCGAACTGGCCGATCGCCCAGTACGCGAGCGCTCCGAGTCCGGCAAACCACGGGGCGTACGGAGCTGACTTGTCGAGGGTGGCGAGGAACCCGATCTCTCGGACATTGTCGGGGTAGGCCTTCATGAGTTGGTTTCGCGAGCGACACAGTCCCCACACCAACGGCAGTTCGTAGTTCTCGAGGTACTTGAAGCCTCCCCAAACGAGATTCGACGATTCCTGGGAGGTGAACGATCCGAAGTCGGATCGATCGATCAATGCCACTGAAGCGCCGCGGCCAGCGAGCGACGCCGCCGAAACTGCTCCGTTGATGCCGCCACCGATGACCAATACATCGAAGAACCCGTCTCGGAGACGGCGAATGTTGGCGGCGCGCTCAGCCATGCCCCCAGCGTTCCACGATCCGAGCCCGCTGCCAACCTGTGCAGGGTGACCGAGTTCACGAAACTCGACCTTGACTACAGCGCCCCACACGGTAATAGTTAGGGACACTTAACAACTGGAACGAACGGATCGAACAGCATGTCCCCCACACGATCACTCGCCGTCCTGCTCAGCGCAGGCCTTGCCCTAGTTGCATGTGGCGGTGACACCAGCAACGACACGTCCGAGTCAACGTCCACCACCAACACAGCGAGCGGTGGCGGAACAACGCTCACCCTCTACTCCGGCCGAGGGGAAGATCTGGTGCAGCCGGTCATCGACATGTTCACCGAGACCACTGGCATCGACGTGGACGTACGCTACGGGAACTCCGCCGAGATGCTGCTGCTCATCCAAGAGGAGGGCGATAACTCGCCGGCCGACGTCTACTACTCACAAGGTGCAGGCTTCCTCGGAACCCTCTCCGCCGACGGACGCCTCCTCGAACTCGACGACGACATCCCGTCCCTCCTCATCGACCCCGCCCTCGCCTCCCCCAGCGGCGACTGGATCGGCCTCACGGGCCGGGCCCGGACCGTCGTCTACAACACCGAGACCCTGTCCGCCGACGACCTGCCCAACTCCTTCGCCGACTTCACCGACCCGACGTGGAAAGGCCGGATCGGCTGGGCACCCACGAACGCGTCGCTCCAAGATCACATCACTGCGCTGCGCTACATCCTCGGTGAAGACGGTGCGAGAGCGTGGCTCGAGGGGATCATGGCCAACGACCCGATCGCCTACGAAGGCAACGGAGCGATCCTCGACGGAGTGGCCGCCGGTGAGGTCGAGGTCGGATTCGTCAACCACTACTACCTCTACCAAAACCTGGTGGAGGACCCCGACTTCCCTGTCGCCAACCGCTTCTACACCGATGGTGATCCTGGCGCGCTGGTGAACATCGCCGGTGCAGGCGTGCTCACGACGTCTGACCACCCCACAGCAGCCCAGGACCTCCTCCGCTACCTGCTGTCAGAGCCAGCACAGGCCTATTTCGCCGATGCCAACTACGAACTGCCCGTAGTGGCTGGCGTACCCACCCAACAGGGTCTTCCCGAGTTGGGCTCGCTCACCCTGCCAGCGTTCGACCTCAACTTGCTGCTCGACCTCCAGGGAACCGTCGATCTCCTGATCGACGTGGGGGCGCTCTGAATCGACGACAGCCAAGTCGCCGCTCCCCCGCTCTACGCTTCGAACCTGTGGGGGCAGCACGTGAGGGACTGGGGATCCGCGCTGCGGCCACGATCGTCGCTTCTGCCGCTGCGCTTCCCTTCGTCTATCTCGTATGGCGAGTGGCCGACTTCGGATGGCAGCCGGCCATCGACATCGTCGTGTCGTCCCGGACGGCAAATCTCATCGCCCGGACCGTCGGCCTTGCCACGGCCGTCACCACAGCCAGCATTTTGATCGCCGTGCCTGTGGCGTGGCTGACCGTTCGGAGCGATCTGCCGTTCGGACGGCTGTGGACGGTGCTCACCGCGCTACCACTAGCCATTCCGACCTATGTCGGCTCGTGGGCGATGATCGGCGCGCTCGGGCCACGCGGAATGCTCCAAGGATGGCTTGAGCCATTCGGGATCGAGCGCATTCCCGAGCTCTACGGGTTCTTCGGCGCGTTCATCGTGCTCACCCTCTTCTCGTACCCATACGTGCTGCTCACCGTTCGCGCCTCGTGGCGACGGCTCGATCCATCGCTCGAGGAGGCAAGCCGAACGCTCGGACATTCCGCAGCCCGGACCTTCTGGTCGGTGGTCCTGCCACAACTTCGCCCAGCGATCGTCGCCGGCGGCCTGCTCGTCGCCCTCTACACGATGTCGGACTTCGGGGCGGTCTCGATGCTCCGGTACGACACGCTGACCAGGGCGATCTTCGTCCAATACCGCGGCGCCCTCAACCGTGGCTCGGCTGCAGCGCTCGGCCTGGTGCTCGTCGGACTCACCGCAACGGTGCTGTCGATTGAACAGCGCGCTCGACGCCGCGATCTCCATCGCCTACACGGCAGTGGGGCACGCCGTGCGGCACCCGTAGCCCTCGGTCGATGGCGGTGGCCGGCGCTCATTGGCCTCGGAACGCTCGTGACCCTCGCCCTCATCGTCCCCATGGCCGTGATCGTGTTCTGGCTCCAACGCGGCCGTGCCGCAGGTGAGCCGATCTGGCCCGAGACCAGCCTCATCGCCGACAGCATCACCGGGTCACTCCTCGGCGCAACCGTCACCGTGCTGGCGGCGCTTCCCGTTGCGATCGTCATCGTTCGGCGACCAGGACGGTTGGCGCGGATCGTTGAGCAGCTCTCCTGGTCTGGATATGCCCTTCCCGGCGTGGTCGTGGCGCTCGCACTCGTCTTCTTCGGCGCTCGTCAGGTGACATGGGCATACCAAACGCTCGGCATGCTCGTCTTTGCGTATGCCGTGCTGTTCCTCCCTCAGGCGATCGGCTCGGTGAGAGCCTCGCTGAACCAGGTCACCCCATCGGTCGAGGAGGCCGCTCGAGTTCTCGGAGCGAGCCGTGTGAGCACCTTCCGCCGGGTGCTCTTGCCGCTCATCCGCCCTGGACTCGGCGCCGGTTGGCTTCTCGTCGCGCTCACTGCGATGAAAGAGTTGCCAGCGACCCTGCTGCTCGCACCGACCGGCTTTTCAACGCTCGCCACCCGTGTCTGGAACGCAACGGCAGAGAACTTCATGTCACGCGCCGCGGGAGCCGCCCTCGCCCTCGTACTGCTGGCGTCGCTTCCGACTGCGATCCTCATCGCCGGTGAGGAACGTCGCCGCACCAGCGTTTAGTCGTCGACGTCGAAGGCCACCGACCTCGGTCCGGTATGCCGCACCACGACGCGGTCGCCGGGAGTCACCGACGGCGCCATCGCGCCACGCACCGCCACCAGAGATCCATCCGCCAAACGCACCCGGAGAACATGATCGTGGCCGTAGTACTCGATCGACTCGATGGACGCAGCACCTTCAGGGTCGGCCGTCACGGCGAGGTGCTCCGGACGGATGAGAACCTGCACGCGTTGACCGATCCGATCAGATGCCGACACGGCGACCTTGCCCAGGCAGGTGTCCGCACCGCCGTCAACCATCACACCGGTGATGTGATTGGTCTCTCCGACGAAGTCCGATATCGCAGCCGCTACAGGGCGCTCATAGATCTCGAACGGCGTGCCGACCTGCACCACCGATCCTGCCATCATCACGGCAATGCGATCTCCGAGGGCGAACGCCTCCTCTTGATCGTGGGTGACATACACCGCTGTGATCCCGAGGCTTCGCAGGAGGGCGTTCACCTCATTGCGAACACGAACCCTGAGTCCCGTGTCGAGATTCGAGAACGGCTCATCAAGCAGCAACGCACGAGGCTGCGGGGCCAGCGCTCGGGCGAGTGCCACGCGTTGCTGCTGACCTCCGGACAAGGTCGCAGGACGCCGGTCACCGAGCCCCGCAAGCCCGACCAGCTCGAGTGTCTCCGCCACCCGCGCGGTGTCACGCTCAGCCTTGTTGAGACCGAACGCCACGTTGTCGGCAACGGTCAGATGCGGGAAGAGCGCCCAATCCTGAAAAACCATGCCGATGTGGCGGTGCTCTGGCCGGACATGACGGCCCGGTCCGCTCACGATCTCGTCATCGATCGCAATCGATCCGGAATCGATTCGCTCCAAGCCTGCGATTGATCGAAGCAACGTGGTCTTCCCGCAACCGCTCGGGCCGAGGAGCACCATCGACTCTCCAGAAGCAACGGTGAGCGTGACATCGTTCAACACATCCGGGCCGTCGAAACGACGGCGCACATCGACGATCTCGATTCGCGCCGGGGACTCGGACACGCCGGGTCGGCGATTCGCTCGGCGAGCGATGTTCAGCACGCCTAACATCGTATCGACAGCACTCTGACTCCTGCCACCCACGCCCGATCGCATACTGCACGGCAGTGGATGCGACGATGGCCTCCATGCCGTCACCAGTCACCATCCCCGAGATGCTCGATGGTCTCGCCTCCACTCGGGCGATCCGCCGCTACACGGATGAGCCGATCCCAGATGAGACACTTCGCGACATCCTCTTCGCCGCCACGCGGGCCCCATCGGGCTCGAACCGGCAGCCGTTCCGATTCATGGTCTTCACCGACAGCGAACGGTCGGCTCGAACCAAGGCGATCATCGCCGAGGGAGCACGACGACTCTGGGACGCCAAGCGAGCGGACGATGGGTACGACTCGGGGTCCGGTGCCGATGTGGCATCGCCTAAAGCTCGTATGGCTCGAACCATGCAGCACTATGTCGATCACTTCGAGTCGGTCCCGGTACTCGTGCTTGCCTGTCTCGTTCGATATCGGGAGCCGTCGCCATTCGAGGGAGCAAGCGTCTACCCGGCGTGCCAGAACCTGCTGTTGGGCGCCCGTGCCTTGGGCTACGGCGGCGTGCTCACCGGGTTCCAAGGACTTGTCGAGCCCGAACTGCGCTCATTCCTCGGGATTCCCGACGAGGTCGCGCTGTCCGCCACCATCACCCTCGGCCGACCGGCAGGCTCTCACGGCCCAGTGCGGCGGCGACCGATGGGTGACCTCGTGTTCGGAGACGAGTGGGGTGAACGGGCTGACTGGGCGATCGACCCGGAGGGCACCAGCGTTATGCCTGGGCGTTTCGGTCCGGCCTGATTCGGGTCAACTCCGAGGCACATCTTTCCATGGGCGATCGCGATCGACCCTGATGTCACCGGGAAGACCGAGCACCCGCTCGCCGAGGATGTTTCGCATGATCTCGGCCGTCCCGCCCTCGATCGTGTTCGCCCGACTGCGCAGGAATGCCACCCGTGCCGCTGCATCAGCATCGCTTGCCGAAACGCCACCGATGGCATAGTCGCCGTAGAGCATGCCGGCGGCACCCAGGAGGTCCATGCAGAACTCCTGCACCCTGATGTTGTGCTCGGCTCCGGCCATCTTGCCGATCGAACCCTCGGGGCCGGGACTTCCCATCCGCCGGTTGGCCGACGCCCGCAGGTTGTTGAGCCGGATGGCCTCGGCCTCACACCACAAGGTCATCAACCGATCACGATTCCGTGCCCGCTCGTCCCCATCGAGTCGAGCGAAGAGGTCCACTGCGGTGGCGATCGGGCCGGAGCCCCGCGGTGGAGTCGAACCCCCGATAGCGGTGCGCTCATTCATGAGCGTGGTCAGGCTGACTCGCCATCCCTCACCGGGTGATCCGAGCATCTCAGTAGCCGGTACCCGTACATCGGTGAAGTAGACCTCATTGAACTCGGCGCCGCCGGTCATCTGACGCAGCGGGCGCACCTCGACCCCTGGTGCGTGCATGTCGACGACGAAGGCCGTGATACCGGCATGCTTCACCGTGTTCGGATCAGTACGCACGATCACGAGACCCCAGCGGGCGATGTGAGCGAGCGACGTCCACACCTTCTGGCCGTTCAGAATCCATTCGTCGCCGTCGCGCACGGCCGCCATCGAGAGGCCCGCAACATCTGATCCTGCCCCTGGCTCAGAGAAGAGCTGACACCACATCTCCTCGGCAGTGAACAGCGGGCGCAGGTAGCGCTGCTTCTGTTCGGCGCTCCCCCACTCGACAACCGTCGGGCCGCACATGCCGTATCCCATCGGGTTGAGCATGAACGGATTGGCCGCTCCGGCGGCGAACAATCGGGAGTTGATATGCGGCTGGTGCTTGGGTGACAGCCCGAGCCCTCCGAGACCGTCAGGAAAGTGCACCCAGGCCAACCCGGCGTCGTACTGGGCGCCGAGGAAGTCGGACATCGGCGTGTTCGGAAGCGGATGGCTGTCGAGGAGTTGGTCGATCAGGTCGTCGATGCGGGACAGTTCGGCGGTGCTGCTCACATCGCAAACGTTAGGGAGCGAACGGCTTGTTCTACGATTCGACCCGCCATGATCGACAAGGAAAAGTCATGCGGTTCCTGATTTCGGTGATTGATTCTCAGACCGCTTCTGCAACGCCGGAGGAGTACGCAGCGATTGACATCTTCAATGCGCGTCTGTCAACGAGTGGGAGCCTCGTGATTGCTTGCGGCGTCGACGGCCCAGAAACGGCTCAGATCATCGACGCACGACATGGCGCCCCAAGCGCGCGACATACACCTCTCCATGTTGGCGACGAGTGGATCACCGGCTTCTGGATTGTCGATGTCGACAATCGCAACGAGGCCGAACGGCTCGCTGAGGAGGCCTCGCGCGCATGTAACCGTCGGGTGGAGCTACGCCCCCTTCTCGGCTGAACGTGCCTTCAGCGGGTGCTGACCTCCAGGCGCTTGGAGCTCGGCACGTTTCCGCCTTGTGAACCGGATACCAACTGATACGTTCGGATCGTGACCAGAGATTCGGAATTGGCGCCACGATCATTTGGTCTTTTCTCCCAAGAGATTCGGGAGGGTTCAATCACGGATGATCTGCTTCGTTGGTACGCGAATGAGATCTCCGTGGTGAAAAGCCACACCGTTCGCGACATCCTCCGGGCGGCACAGATGTGAAGTGACTTCAGCTGCAGCCGGATGTGCTCCCGCATGACGGACACGCGTGGCACGAACCGGCTCGCACCATGTGGACCCCACACTGCATGCACATCGGCGCATCAGCGGGGCGCACCACGCCACGGGCCGGAGTGTTGTCCTCGACCGTTGGGGCGATCGTCCCTGCTTCCAAGCCGGCGATCAATTCGTCAGCCGTAGGAATCGACTTCGGATCGGCAACGATCTCGGATCCCATCGATGACTCAATGGTCATTTCGTCGACACCGGGAAGCGTCGGCTGGGTCCGCTCGGCCACCGTAAAGATGCCGAGTTCTGCACGCTCGTCGTACGTCATGTATTCGAGCGCAAGGCGACGGAACAGGTAGTCCATGATGGAGCCAGCGAAGCGCACATCTGGGTCATCAGTCATGCCGGCTGGCTCAAACTTCATATTCGTGAACGCCTCGACATAGGCCCGCAACGGCACGCCGTACTGCAGACCGTAACTGACCGACTTGGCGAAGGCGTCCATGATGCCAGCGAGCGTCGAACCCTGCTTCGACACGGTGAGGAAGATCTCACCGGGCTGTCCGTGCTCGTACTCACCGACCGTGGCGAAGCCCTTGCAGTCAGCAACACGGAACTCGAACGTCTTGGACGAACGGGTCCGCGGCAGCTTCTGACGAACCGGCTTGTGCACGATCTTCTCGATCACTTGCTCGGCGATCGCTGTTGCCTCTGCGGCTGCGTCGGCGCTGTTGTCGTCCTTCTTGGCGGTCGACAATGGCTGGGCAACCTTGCAATTGTCGCGGTAGATCGCAACAGCCTTCAGGCCCAGTTCCCACGAGAGCAGATGCAGGGCTTCGATGTCTTCGACCGTCGCCTCCTCGGGCATGTTGACCGTCTTGGAGATCGCTCCCGACAAGAACGGCTGCACCGCTCCCATCATCCGGACGTGGCCCTCGTAGTGGATGGTGTTGTCACCCATCGAGCAGGCGAACACCGCGACATGCTCGGCAGCCAAGTGCGGCGCACCGAGAATCGACTTGTTCTCATCGATGTAGGCGATGATGTCAGCGACCTGAGCGTCGGAGTAGCCGAGGCGAGTGAGGGCACGAGGAATCGTCTGGTTGACGATCTGCATCGTGCCGCCACCAACCAGCTTCTTCATCTTGACCAGACCGAGGTCGGGCTCGATGCCGGTCGTGTCGCAATCCATCATGAGGCCAATGGTGCCGGTCGGGGCAAGCACGGAAGCCTGCGAATTACGCACACCGTGCGACTGGCCATCACGAACGGCGGCCTCCCACGACGCCTGACCGGCCGCCATCAGCTCAGCAGGAACCACATCAGCGTTCTCGATCTCGTAGCTGGCGTCGCGGTGCATGCCGAGCACGCGGAGCATGTGCTCTTCGTTCTCGGCGTAGCCCTCGAAGGCACCCATACGTGCTGCGGTACGGGCACTCGTGGCGTAGGCGTGTCCCGTCATGAGCGAGGTCAGTGCACCTGCCCAGGCCCGGCCTTCCGGCGAGTCATAGGCGTACCCGAGGGCCATCAACAAGGCGCCGAGGTTGGCATAGCCGAGTCCGAGCTGGCGGAACTTACGGCTGTTCTCTCCGATCTTCTCGGTCGGGTAGTCGGCCCGGCCGACGAGGATCTCCTGAGCCGTGAACACGGTTTCAATGGTGTGCCGGTAGGCGTCGACATCGAACGAGCCGTCGGTGTCGAGGTACTTCAACAGGTTGATCGAGGCCAAGTTGCACGCCGAGTTGTCGATGTGCATGTACTCCGAGCACGGGTTCGAGCCATTGATGCGGTCGGTGTTCGCAGCGGTGTGCCAGCGGTTGATCGTGGTGTCGAACTGCAGACCCGGATCGGCACACTCCCAGGCGGCTTGAGCGATCTGGCGCCACAAGTCACGAGCGCGGATGGTCTCGACGACCTCACCCGAGGTCGCACCGACAAGTCCCCAGTCGGCGTCTTCGACAACCGCCTGCATGAACTCGTCCGAGACGCGGACCGAGTTGTTGGCGTTCTGATACTGGATCGAGAACGAGTCAGCGCCATCGAGGTCCATATCGAAGCCAGCATCACGCAGGACGCGGGCCTTGCGCTCCTCTTTCACCTTGCACCAGATGAACTCCTCGACGTCGGGGTGATCGACGTTGAGAATGACCATCTTGGCTGCACGCCGGGTCTTACCGCCCGACTTGATCGTTCCTGCCGACGCGTCGGCGCCTCGCATGAAACTCACCGGACCAGATGCGGTTCCTCCGCCCTCGAGCAACTCCTTGCTCGAGCGGATCTTTGAGAGGTTCACACCTGCCCCTGAACCGCCCTTGAAGATGACGCCCTCTTCGCGGTACCAGTTGAGGATCGAGTTCATCGTGTCGTCGACCGACAAGATGAAGCATGCGCTCGCCTGCTGACGCACACCGGGCACGCCGATGTTGAACCACACCGGACTGTTGAACGCGGCGCGCTGCGTGACGAGGATGTACTTCAGCTCATCGGCGAATGCCTCCGCCTCGTCATC
>JAQCGT010000055.1 GCA_027730505.1 Actinomycetota bacterium
ACAGGCGAAGGGTGACAGATGTCGTCATGACCGCATCAATTTGTGTAATAGTGAACCGGTCCAAATCGGACAAGAGAAAGGTTCACCAACATGAACGATGTCATGCTCACGGGTG
The DNA here is from genome assembly GCA_027730505.1 of Actinomycetota bacterium. Lineage (GTDB taxonomy): Bacteria > Actinomycetota > Acidimicrobiia > Acidimicrobiales > Ilumatobacteraceae > Casp-actino5. Next base: position 116 of record JAQCGT010000055.1, read on the forward strand.
ACAACTACACCCTCGTCTACAACGCCCTGTCATTCGGCACCGCAGTGATGCTCGGTGCCTTCGTCTACTTCCTCACGCAGATCAACAGCGTGGCGAAGGCCTACCGCTCCGGAGTCGCCGTCTCGGCGGTCGTCGTCGGGATTGCGGGCTATCACTACTACCGAATCTGGTCCGGGTTCGCCGAAGGTGAGATGAACGAGGGGTACCGATACGCCGACTGGCTGATCACCGTGCCACTGCTCGTCATCGAACTGCTGATCGTGCTCGGAGTGGCCGCCGAGGTGAGGCGGGGACTCATGCGCAAACTGGTGCCGGCGACGGTGCTCATGATTGCACTCGGCTACCCGGGTGAGATCTCCAGCGATAACGGCACGAAGTGGCTCTGGTGGGTTCTTGCCATGATCCCGTTCGCCTACATCCTCTGGGTGCTTTATGGCCAGTTGCAGGAGGCATCGAAGCGGGAGTCGGGTGCGGTCGCTGCGGCGATCAAGAGCGCGACGGTGGTTCTTCTGGTCACCTGGTGCGTCTACCCGATCGCGTATCTCTTCCCGGTCTTCGACGCATCGTCCGAAGGGTTGGAGGTCTTGCGTCAGGTTGGCTACACGATCGCCGATATCACAGCCAAGGCTCTGTACGGCCTCATGATTCTCGGCATCGCCAAGGCGAGGTCGGCCTCAGAGTCGTAACGGAGCGACCTCGGTCGCGACGAAGGGCCCGGGCTGACCGCCCGGGCCCTTCGTGCGTTCGACCGCTCGTGGGACTGTAACTGCGACGCGATTTGCGTGGAGCGGGTGGCGGGAATCGAACCCGCATCATCAGCTTGGAAGGCTGAGGTTCTAGCCGTTGAACTACACCCGCACGGTGCACGGATGCTAGCGGGCGAGCGGTCATGCGGCACCGGTTCCGGACTGTAAGAATGTGCTCATGACGACATTTGTGGCGGTTCACGGTGCTTGGTCGGCCGGCTGGGCATGGCGGAGGATGCAGGCCGAACTCGGTAAGCGTCGGCACATTCTCTTCGCGCCGACGTGGACGGGTATTGGTGAACGGCGGCACCTAGCCGGTCCTGCGGTCGGCCTGTCGACACACATCGACGACCTTGTGAATCACATGGAAACCGAGGACCACTCAGATGTGGTGCTCGTAGCGCACAGTTATGGTGGCATGGTCGCCACCGGCGCCATGGGGCGGATTGCCGACCGGGTGCGCCAGGTGATCTACCTCGATGCGTTTCTTCCTCGGCGTGGACAATCGGCGTTCGAGTTATTTGGCGAGGAGGCTCGCAATTCGATGATTGCGGCCGCTGCGGCCTCAGGCACGTGGTGGGCGATTCCGCCAAATTCGCCTCCGTCAGACACCGACGCGGAGGATCTCGCCTGGATTGCTCCGCGACGGGTGCCGCAGCCGATCGCCACCTTCGCGGAAGGTGTGCCACACGGCATCGAGGAACTCACCGTTCCTCGCGCCTACATCTACTGCCTCCGCTTGGGGCCATTTGACCGGTTTGGTCCCTTTGCGGCGATGACCAAGTCCGACCCTGACTGGTCGTACCGGGAGATCGATGCGAGCCATAGCCCGAACATCACCAATCCGGTTGGGCTCGCCGATGTGCTCGAGGATCTGTGCGCCGACAGTTGACCGTAGGCACCCTGGTTCGGCCCGATGCCGTCCCCACTGCGGTATGACTCACGTGACACCTCATTCTGAGATCGACGAGGCCACGCTTGATCGTGTGCGCAAGTTGCTCACAATGGCCGAACGAACTGACAACACCGAGGAGGCTGACGCGTTCTCTCGAAAGGCAGCCGAGCTCATCGCCCGCCATCGGATCTCCGACCTCGCGTTACAGCAGGCCGATCCCGCCGAACTCTCGATTGCCGAAGTGCCACTTGGACGCGGCGCCTACGTGAGGGCCCGCTACCACCTTCTCGCAGCTGTTGCGGAGGCGAACGGCTGCATCGCAACGTTCATGACGGGTGAGCGCGCAACGGTGGGGCACATCACCGGCTATCGCTCTGATGTCGATTCGGTGCGGATTCTGTTCACCTCATTGCATCAGCAGATGTCGGCTCGAGCGGCATCTCAGCGGCGAAGCACGGGAGCGGCAACTCAGCGGTATCGCCGCTCGTTCATGTTCGGATTCGCGGCCGAGGTGGCGGAGATGTTGCAGGCGGCAGAGACCGACGCGGTGGCTTCCCACCGTGATCCGGAATCGCTGGTACCCATGCTTCTCGACCGAGAGCAGCGGGTTCGGGAGTTTGCCGGCCAACGTCTCGGCCGCATCGTGACCGCTCGGCCCGCTGCGCCCGCGGTCCGTGACGGGGTGCTGGCGGGACGGCGAGCTGCCGCCGACGCCGATATCGGCCGAACGCGACTGCCGAGTCGGGCGGCGATCGGTCGGGGGAGTTGATGGCGGACCGGGAGCGCGCTCAGGTCTATGCCGCGGAGAACGCTGCCTTCGAGGGCACGAGCATTGAGTCCATCGTCGACTTTGCTGATCTCACTGCTCTAGCCGTACGCGTGACCTCGAATGATTGGTGGCCATCTCCTCCACCGATCGTCAAGCAGGCGCGCAACGATGCGTCGACATCGACCACAGTGTGGCGAGTTGGGCAGCCACCCGAAGTCAGGATCACCCGCCCTCAACAGACGAGAGGAACGCTTGTGCACGAACTGGCGCACGTGCTCGCTGGGCGCAACGCAGGGCACGGCTCGATGTACCGGTCAGCACACCTCACGGTCGCTGAAAGCGCGCTCGGGTCGGAGCCCGCTGGTTGGCTTGGACAGGCCTACCGGGACTTCGGACTCACCATCGGGCCCGCCCGCTGGCCGAGAGGCTCGGGTGCGATTGCTCTGTGATGGTGGTGAGTCGGGAAGGCGGGATTCGAACCCGCGACCCCCTGCTCCCAAAGCAGGTGCGCTAGCCAAGCTGCGCCACTTCCCGTGGTGAAGGAGCGTACCGCCCAGCGTTACGCTCCGGCCCGATGAGGGCACAACTCCGGGCTGGACGGTCCTCGTTGGCACGTGTTGTCGGGGTGGTGCTCGGGTTGTCGCTGGTCGGGTGCGGAGCCAGTCAGACGGTGATCGAATCGGCGCCGACAACGACGATTGCTGCGTCGAAGGCGCCGCGGACGACACCGGTCGACGCAGCCGATGATGTCGATCCGGCCCCGTCGCTCGAGACAACCACGTCGTCGATTTCAACGACAACGACGTCAACGCTCGTTCCTCCTGATGGTCTCTCATCCGATGAGCGTCGGCTGGTCGAGTTGTTCGCATTCACCGACCCCGACCTGCAGCCCAAGAGCATCGTCATCGGCCCGAGCGGGCTCGTCTTCACCCAAAACATGATGTATCGCCACAACATCAAGGTGTTCGATCGCTCGGGCGAGGTGGTGGCGGTCATCGACGACAGCGTGGACCTCGGCGAGTTCGGACTGGCTGACGAGTCGGTGGTGTTGCGCGGCTCTCCTGTTGAAGCGGCGGTGAGCCCGGACGGCAGACATCTCTGGGTCAGCAATTACAAGATGTACGGGCCTGGATACACCTCTGTTGCTGACGATGATTGCGGCTCAGGCGACTGGGAGGATTCGTTCGTCTACCGGGTGGACATCGAGACGTTCATCATCGACGCCGTCGTGCCCACTGGCGCGGTGCCGAAGTTCCTTGCCGTGTCCCCCGATGGGTCGCGACTCGTCGTTGCGAATTGGTGTGGTTTCGACGTGTCGATTATCGATACCGAGGCGCTCGTCGAGATCGGTCGGGTTGATCTCGGGCGGCATCCAAGGGGTGTGGCGATCACGGGCGACTCGGCGAGGGCCTACGTCACCGTGATGGGGGCTGAGCGGATCGACGAGATCGACCTCAACACGCTCGAGGTGACGAGGTCGCTACCCGGAGCAGGGGTCACGCCGCGTCACATCATTCTGTCGCCGGATGAGACGGTTCTCTACAGCTCAAACCATCTGATGGACACCGTGCGCAGCATCGATCTCATATCGGGTGAACTCGTCGACACGGTGCGAACCGGTGGGCAGCCACGGACGATGGCGATGGCGGATGACGGACGGTCGCTGTATGTCGTCAACTACAGCGACGGGACAGTCGCCAAGGTGAGCACTCTCGACATGTCCGTGCTGCAAGTGGTGACCATCGGCGGACGGCCGATCGGCGTGGCATACGACGAAGAGACCCGGCGGGTCTGGGTCGCCGACTACTCGGGAACCATCAGGGTGTTCGAGGATCGAGCGGCCGAGGGGTGATCAGCGGCGGGAGGAACGCTTTGCCGCCCGCTTGGCTGAGCGCCCAATCGGCTCGATGTTTCGATGATCGAGATCGCCAACCTCGGCGCCATCGTCGAACAGCACTCGATAGCGCTGCCAATTGAACCCGTTTGCCAGCAGCACGCGGCCTTCGGTGCCCGCTGCCACCGTGCAGTCGGGCCGTTCGATCTCGGCAGTCGCCCGAACCCTGTCGCCGATACGCAGATCAATCTGATCGGCGTGCGGGGTCGAAAGGCTGTGTGGTTTCCAGATCGGCACATCGACCATTCTGCCCGATCGCGCACCTCTCCTGCACGCTCCTGGGAATGCCTCGAGATGCCAACGGTCTGATCGGCGGACCGCCGATAGGCTCGCTTTCCTGTGAAGAGTTCGGTGGAACCCCTCGAGGGGAACAAGGTCAAGGTCTACGTCGAAGTCGACGAGACGGAGTTCGAGCGTGAGATCGAAGCGGCGTTCCGGGCCATCGCCCGCGAGGTCAAGATGCCCGGGTTTCGCAATGGGAAGGCTCCACGCAAGTTGCTCGAGGCGAGAATCGGCATCGGGCCAGCCCGCGAGCAGGCTCTGCGTGACTCCATCCCGAGCTACCTGTCCAAGGCGGTCCGTGAACACGACGTCGACCTTGTGGCCACGCCATCGATCGAGATCACGGGCGGGCAGGAGTCCGGCGCCGTCGAGTTCGAGGCTGAGTGCGAGGTTCGACCTGAGATCACGGTTCCGGGATATGGCGGGCTGCGGGTGGAGATCGAGGCGCCGTCCGTCGACGACGAGGCTCTCGATGAAGCGGTCACTGCCCAACTGCGCGGTCATGGCTCGCTCATCGACGTTGATCGACCGATCGAGAGCGGCGACTTCGTGACCATCGATCTGTCGGCCACCCGAGACGGCGAGGAGCTCGCCGGACTCAATGTCGAAGATTGGTCCTACGAGGTTGGTAAGGGATGGGTGACCGATGACTTCGACTCGCACCTCGAGGGTGCGACTTCCGGGGCTGAACTCACCTTCTCGTCTGTCCCGAAGGGCACGGAGGAACCGGCTGACTTCACCGTGCGAATCACTGCGGTCAAGTCCATGACGCTCCCTCAGTTGGACGATGAGTGGGTGGCGGACAACATCGGCGAGTTCGAGACCGTCGCTGAGTGGCGAGCATCGATCGCCGAGCGTCTTGCGGAGGGGCGCCTGAACACGATTCGTCAGACCCTCGTGCAGAAGGTCACCGACGCGCTCGTCGGTTTGGTGGAGATCGAGGCTCCTGAGTCGATGGTCGAGCAGGAGCTTCAGGGACGTTTGCAGAACCTGGCGCGTCAGTTCCAGGCGCAGGGCATCGATCTGTCGGCATGGTTGTCAGCCACTGGGCAGTCAACTGATGACCTCATTGCGAACATGCGCGAACAAGCGGATACCGCCGTCAAGGCCGACCTAGCGCTTCGAGCGATTGCGGTGGCGGAGTCGATGGAGGCGGATGGTGATGACCTCGATCTCGAATATCAGCGCATGGCGATGCAGTTCAACGACACACCCGACCGGGTTCGCAAGGCCTATGAGTCGAACGATGCGGTGGCTGATCTGATCGCATCGATTCGTAAGTCCAAGGCTCTCGATTGGCTTCTCCATCACGTCGAGTTCGTCGACCCTCAGGGCAATGCGGTTGACAGCGATCTCGTCCTCGGTCATGACCACGACCACGATGAAGACAATGATGATGACGTCGTCGAAGGAGATGAGGCCTGATGGAACTCGAAGCGGTCAACTACCTGGTTCCCAACGTCGTCGAGCAGACGAGTCGTGGCGAGCGCGCATACGACCTCTACAGCCGGCTTCTCAAAGACAACATCATCTTCTTGCAGACCCCGGTGGATGATCAGATCGCCTCGCTGATTTGCGCCCAGTTGATCCACCTCGAGTCGGAGAACCCCGACAAGGACATCAACATCTACATCAACTCACCGGGCGGAGACATCACAGCACTGTTTGCGATCTACGACACGATGCAGTTCATCCGTAACGACATCGCCACGATCTGTCTCGGCCAGGCTGCCTCCGCTGCTGCGGTGTTGCTGGCAGCGGGCACAAAGGGCAAGCGTCTGGCGCTGCCGCACAGCCGTGTTCTGTTGCACCAGCCTTACGGGCAGGTGGGCTACGGGCAGGTCACTGATCTTGAGCTCGCGGCCAAGGAGATTCTGCGGATGCGCGACATCCTCGAGGAGATTCTCGCTGAGCACACTGGACAACCGCTCGAGCGAATCCATGCCGACACCGACCGAGATTTCGTTATGGAGGCATCCGAGGCTCTCGAATATGGCATCATCGATCAGGTGATTTCGTCTCGGGCGGTCGTGGACCGGTCCGGGGCCATCCGCTGAGGTACGCCTCGGCGCCACATTCGGCGAACGGGGAGGTGAGCACATGGCGAAATTCGGGGAGACCGGCGAACTGCTGAAGTGCTCGTTCTGTGGCAAGTCACAGAAGCAGGTCAAGAAGCTGATTGCCGGTCCAGGCGTCTACATCTGCGACGAGTGCATCGATCTCTGCAACGAGATCATCGAGGAAGAACTGACCGAATCGTCAGAGGTCTCGTTCGATCACCTTCCCAGCCCGCGTGAGATCTCGGCCTTTCTCGATGAGTACGTGGTCGGGCAGGACCACGCCAAGCGAATTCTCTCGGTTGCGGTCTACAACCATTACCGCCGAGTCCAGTATCAGCAGGCGGGGACGCTCGGGCGTCGTGACGACGTCGAGTTGACCAAGGCCAACGTCTTGCTCCTCGGCCCGACGGGCTGCGGCAAGACCCATCTTGCGCAGACCTTGGCACGGATGCTCAACGTTCCCTTCGCCGTGGCTGACGCAACTGCGCTCACCGAAGCCGGCTACGTCGGTGAGGATGTCGAGAACATCCTGCTCAAGTTGATCCAGGCAGCCGACTTCGACACGAAACGGGCCGAGACCGGCATCGTGTACATCGACGAGATCGACAAGGTGGCCCGCAAGAGCGAGAACCCGTCAATCACCCGAGACGTCTCGGGCGAAGGTGTGCAGCAGGCGCTGCTCAAGATCCTGGAAGGCACTCAGGCGTCGGTGCCACCTCAGGGTGGTCGGAAACATCCCCATCAGGAGTTCATCCAGATCGACACGACCAACGTGTTGTTCATCCTTGGTGGAGCATTCGCGGGACTCGAGCAGATCATCGAGCGACGGGTCGGGGAGCAGGGGGTCGGCTTCCACGGCAATGTCCGATCGCGCAGCGAACGGGATCCGGGTGACCTCTTCACCAAGGTGCTTCCCGAGGATCTCGTGAAATTCGGGATGATTCCCGAATTCATCGGCCGTCTTCCCATGGTCGGCGTTGTGCGGAGTCTCGATCGCGACGCGCTGATGGCGATCCTCACCGAGCCCAAGAACGCGCTGGTCAAGCAGTACGCCAAGATCTTCGAGTTCGAAGATGTCGAACTCGAGTTCACCGACGATGGACTCAACGCCATCGCCGACCAGGCCATGGCGCGTGGGACGGGAGCGCGCGGTCTTCGAGCCATCATGGAAGAGGTGCTCCTCAATCCGATGTTCGAGATTCCGGGCCGTGACGACATCGGACGTGTCGTGATCGACGGTGAGACCGTTCGTGAACGCCTCGATCCGACACTCGTGCCGCGCAAGGCACCCGGGCGTCAACGCCGCGCCGCCAGCTGAACCTGTTCGCTCCATGGGTCTCGACGACGCGCTCCGGTACCTCGACGACCATACGTCCTACGACCGCACGGGCCGAATCGAGTCGCCGACGCTCGATCGAATTGCCGCCCTGTGTGCAGCGATGGGCGATCCGCAACACGCTGCGCCGGTCATCCATGTGACGGGCACGAACGGCAAGGGTTCAACCGTCCAGATGATCACCCGGCTGCTCATGGCCGCAGGGCTGACGGTGGGCACGTACACCAGCCCGCACCTCGAGAGGATCAACGAACGGATTCGACGCAACAACGAACCGATCGACGATGAGGACCTCGCCGAACAGATCGCTGCGATCGCCGATCTCGAGGCGTTAACCGGTGTTCGACCCAGCTTCTTCGAGGCGCTCACAGCTGCTGCCTTTCGCTGGTTCGCCGATGTTGCAGTCGATGTGATGGTGATCGAGGTAGGACTTCTCGGGAGGTGGGACGCCACGAATGTGGTTGACGCGCAGGTTGCCGTCATCACGAACATCGGGCTCGACCACACCGAGTTCGCAGGCCCGACCACGATCGACATCGCCCGTGAGAAGGCGGGAATCATCTCTCCGTCGAGTGCCGTCGTCGTCGGAGAGACCGACGATGAGCTCGTGGGGGTGTTCGCAGCCGAACCTCACGCCTCGATGCTGGTTCGGGAGATCGACTTCGACGTTGCGGATAACACATTGGCAGTTGGCGGGCGCCTCGTGGATCTCAGGACCCCGACGACGGTCTACCCGGAGATTCACATCCCGCTTCACGGTTGGCATCAGGGCGTGAACGCGGCGGTGGCGCTGACGGCCGTCGAGACGTTCTTCGCAGCGCCGCTGAGCGATGAGGTGGTGCGCGAGGGATTTGCCACCGCAGAGGTCCCAGGGCGATTCGAAGTACTCGGTGTTCAGCCGCTGGTGGTGGCCGATGCTGCCCACAACCCACCTGGGGCTGATACGTGCGCAGGGGTCTTCTTCGATGATTTCAGGCCGGAGGCGCGGAGAATTCTTGTGGTTGGAACGCTGCGCGATCCGGTTGAGATGGTCGAGGCGCTGCGCGTCGAGGAGTTCGACGTGGTCATCGCGTGCACTGCGCCGACGCCGAGGGGTGTCGATGCTGCGTTGGTTGGCGCGGCAGCTCGTACCACAGGGTGTGCTGAGGTGCTCATCGTCGATGATCCCGGTGAGGCGGTGATACGCGCTCTCCGCTCAGCTGATCCCGATGACGCAATCCTTGTTACCGGCTCGATTTACGTTGTCGGTGCGGTGCGGCCACTTCTGCGACGTCTGTCGGGAGGATGACCGATAGCGTCGGGACCCATGTCCGATCGCACACTCGTCCTGTTGAAGCCCGATGCTGTTGAGCGCAAGCTCGTTGGCGAGGTCCTGTCTCGCTTCGAGTCAAAGAACCTCGACATTGTGGCTATGGAGTTGCGCACGCTGGATGCCGAAACGCTCGAGCGCCACTATGCCGAACACGTTGGTAAGCCCTTCTACAACGATTTGGTCGCGTTCATGAGCCGCGGCCCCGTCGTGGCGCTCGTGGTCGAGGGGCCCGAAGATACGTGGGAGGTCGTCCGCACGATGATGGGGGCGACCAACCCTCGTTCGGCGGCCCCAGGCACGATCCGCGGTGATCTCGGAATTCTGTTCACCGAGAACCTCGTGCACGGCAGCGACTCGGCCGAGAGCGCCGCTCGCGAGATCGGGATCTTCTTCCCGGAACTGTAACATTCGGGTTCAAACCGCCCCCCGCAGGGGATCGAGCCACCGGGAAGGAGGTCGGCGTGCGCAGTAATCCACTCGGCCTCGGACGTGACCTCGCCATCGACTTGGGCACGGCCAACACCTTGATCTACGCCCGGGGTCTCGGCGTTGTGCTCGATGAGCCCTCGGTGGTGGCCATCAACGTCAATGACGGGCGTCCCGTGGCGGTCGGGCTTGAGGCCAAGCGAATGATGGGCAGAACGCCCAACCACATCAAGGCGATCAGGCCGCTGAAGGACGGTGTCATCGCCGACTTCGAGGTCTGCGAGAAGATGTTGCGCTACTTCATTCAGAAGGTGCACGCATCGAAGTGGTCCAAACCCCGGATGATCATCTGCGTCCCCTCGGGTATCACCGGGGTCGAGCAGCGGGCGGTGCAGGACGCCGCCGAGTACGCCGGGGCGAGGCGGCCGGTTCACATCATCGAAGAGCCCATGGCGGCGGCCATCGGCGCTGACCTGCCTGTTTCGGCTGCGAGTGGCAACATGATCGTTGACATCGGTGGTGGCACCACTGAGGTGGCCGTCATCTCACTCGGTGGCATTGTCACTGCGCAGTCGGTGCGAGTGGCCGGAGACGAACTCGATGATGCGGTGATGCAGTACGTGAAGAAGGAGTTCTCGCTGGCGATCGGTGATCGCACTGCCGAGGAAGTAAAAATCCAGATGGGATCAGCATGGCCCCTCGATGACGAACTCACAGCAGATATTCGCGGGCGTGATCTCATCAGCGGTTTGCCGAGGACGATCCAGCTCACCACCGAACACGTTCGTGAAGCGCTTGCTGAGCCAGTAAGCGCGATCGTTGACGCCGTGAAGACCGCTCTTGATCGCACCCCTCCAGAACTCGCTGCTGACATCATGGAGGACGGCATTACGGTGACTGGCGGTGGCGCCCTTCTGCGAGGCCTGCCCGAGCGTCTCGCCCACGAGACCGGGATGCCGATCAGGATCGCGGATGAACCGCTGTACAGCGTGGCCATCGGATCGGGTCGTGCCCTCGAGAACATCGACGCCATGCGCGGTCTGATGTCCCTCGGCGGGGACATCTGACATCGGGGAGATCAGTGGCCAACTTCTCGCCCGGTCGCCGTCGGGTTATCGCCGTCCTCGCCCTGACGTCGGTGTTGTTGTTGACGCTGGATCTGCGCGGGAATCAAGTCTTTGACGGCATTCGCTCGGCCTTCTCCGTACTCGTGTCGCCCTTCGGCAAGGCGGTGGAGGTGGTGTCGGCTCCGGTCGTCCGGTTGTGGCGTGCCTATGACGACTACGACCGGATCGTCGAGGAGAACAGGGTGTTGCGAGCCCAGGTTGACGCCCAGCGCTCGGCGGAGATCGCTGCGCAGAATGCGATCATCGAGAACCAGGATCTGTTGGCGCTCGAGGGTCTGGAGAGCTTGGCATCGTATGACTCGGTCACCGCGCGCCTGATCGGTCAGTCCCCAGGCAATTTCGACCAGCAGGTCGAAATCGACCGGGGCGCAGTGCACGGCATTCGTGTTGGGATGGCAGCGCTGAATGAGGCAGGTCTCGTCGGGAAAGTGACGAGCGTGTCACCGCAGTCGTCGGTCATCATGCTCCTCACCGATCCGTCCTACGCGGTTCCAGTGAAGATCCTGGCAACCCAAGAACTGCCCACTCCGGTGGCCACCTCGACGACCTCGACCACCATTGCGCCCGATGCAGTTTCGGTGCCGGACGCGAGTTCGGAGACGTCGTCGACGACCCCTTCACCGACGGCGTCGAGCAGCACCAGTACGACGGTCCCTGAGATCGTTCGTGAGACGGGGGTGCTACGGGGCCAAGGTGAGGTTCGTCTCCCGCGTGTGTACTTCATCGCTTCAACGACGTCGTTCGGGCGGATTGAGGTCGGCGATACGGTGTTCACTTCGGGCGGAAGTACCTCGCTTGCGCCGCCGAACATCCCCGTGGGGCGAGTGGCGAACGTGATCACTCGTGCTGGCACGGCCGGACAGGAACTCGAGATCGAGCCAACGGCTGACCTCGACCGGCTCCAATTCGTGAGGGTGGTTCTCTACTTGCCCCAAAGCGAGCTCGGCGGCTGATGGGCGGGCTCGTCAGTTCGTGGCCGCCGAGGGTGACTCTGATCGGCTTCATTCTCGTTGCGGTGCAGACGGGGGTCGCACCCGAATTGCGGCCATTCGGGGTTGTGATCCAAGTGGTGCTCGCCTTTGCGGCAGCGGCTGGAGCGGCCAGTGGTCCGTCGGAAGGCGCAATGGCGGGGTTCGTGCTCGGTCTCATGTATGACCTCGGTACCGGAACCCCTCTCGGAGCCACAGCGTTCACCATGACGCTTGCCGGCTACACGGCCGGCTGGGGGCGCCAATACCGCATCGAGCCGAAGTGGTGGATCCTTGCGCTGCTGACGATGGCCGGCACCACGGTGGGGGAGTCGGCGGTGCCGTTCGTCAGGGTCATGATCGGTGAGACGGATGTGGTCAGTTCGCGGATGCTCGTCGTCGTGCCGGTTGTCGCCGTCGCTTCGGGAATTCTCTCTCCGATGTTCGTGCCTCTTGCTCGATGGTGCCTCAGAATCAGACCGACCGAGCTCAGGCTTCCTGCTGATGCCTGAGTCATCCATTCACACGCGAGACTCTCACCATGGCTGGTGATCGACGAGCACTTCGCCTCGGGGTGCTGGCGACGGTCGCCGTGGTGCTTGTCGGTCTCCTCGGGGTACGCCTCTGGTTCTTGCAAACCGTTCGCGCTGACGAACTCCAGGCTCGAGTCGATCGGTCACGCACTCGGGTGATTCAACTTGCGCCTGAGCGTGGCAGGATTTTTGACGCCGACGGCAGGATCCTGGCGGACAACGAGCGGATCCTCACCGTGGCAGTCGACTGGCGGTCGATAGAACGGTCCAGCGAGCGTGCAGTGATCTTCGACCGGCTCTCCGAATGGCTGGAAGTACCCGCGTCGGAGATGGAGGATCGATACGACGCCGGTTTCTATTCCCCGTTCCTACCCCTTCCCCTCGCCGAGGATGTCGACGAGCCGACTGCGATAGCGATCCTTGAGCGCGTCGAGGACATGCCCGGAGTCGAGATCGTCAATGAGTGGAAGCGGGTGTACCCCTACGCTCCCCACGCTGCCCACGTGGTCGGATACATGGGGGCGATCACTGCTGATCAGCTCGAGGACTATCTGGTTCGCGGGTATCTGCGCAACGAGCGTGTCGGGCAGTTCGGAATCGAGCGCTCGATGGAGGAGGTGCTCCACGGTACGTGGGGTTATCGGGTGCTTGAAGTCGACGCCACCAACCGCCCCGTTCGAGTCGTGGAGGAGGTGCCGCCGATCAATGGTTTCGACGTGCAGTTGACGCTTGACCTCGACGTGCAGGTCTACGTTGAGCAGGCGCTCGAGACCTCTCTGCGATCACGGCGAACCCAGTACACGTCGAACCCTCTCGTTCGTCAACCCGATGGCACGCTTGCGCCGCTCGATCCAACCCAACCAGAAGTCGTTCCGTACAAGGCGCCGGCGGGATCGGCTGTGGTGAAGCGGTTCGACACCGGGGAGGTAATCGCGATGGCGAGCTACCCGACGTTCGACAACCGTTGGTTCGAGGCCGGCATCTCGGGCACGAAGTTTCGGGAGATCTTCCCATCGACCAAACCGGACGGATCGCCCATTGATCCGGACGAATCCATTCTCGTGAATCGGGCCGTACAGGGTCGATACAACCTGGGTTCGACATTCAAGCCGTTTACGGCGTACGCAGCGCTTCATACCGGGTTGATCACTCCCGACGAGACGTATGTCGACACGGGCACGTATGAGTTGTACAGCGTCAACCAGGACCGGTGTGCCCGGGGTCTGATTCGCTGCGTGTTCAAGAATGCGCTCTGTGGGACGGGCGCGCCCTGCGTCTACGGCGAGGTGGACGTCGAAGATGCCCTTGCGGTGTCCTCAGATGCGTTCTTCTACCGGATCGGCGAGGAGATTCTCGTCCAGAACGACGGTGAGCCGGTGTTCCAGGAGGAGATCAGGGCTTTCGGCTTCGGCTCCGACACGGGCATCGAGCTCCCGTATGAATACGACGGCACTGTCCCGGACAAGGAGTTGAAACGCTCGTACGCTGAGCGTGGTGTGATCACCGAGGACGAGGGCCGCGGTTTCTACGTCGGCGACAGCATCCAGATGGCGATCGGTCAGGGGTTGCTCTCGGCCACACCGATTCAGCTCAACCAGGGATACGGCACGATCGCTAACGCAGGCGTCGTCGTGCAGCCCACCCTCATTGCTGCTATCTGGGAGCCGGGTACGTCAGATGGTGCGCCGGGATACGCCGATCTTGCTTCTGCTGAACTGCATGAGCCGAGCGCAGCGCCGATCGTGGTCCGCGACCTCGAGATGGAACCTGAGTTGCTCGATCCGATCGTGACGGGATTGACGCGGGTGGTTACCACTGGTGCCGGCGTGCCGGGAACCGACATCGCCTACCACTCGACGACCGGCGAGAAGTTGTTCTACGACTATCCGGACGATGCAATTCCCGTTGCCGGCAAAACTGGCACGGCGCAGGGTGCGGGCAACTTCCCGTGGAACGACTCCTCGGCGTTCACGGCGTTTTCGTTGGATCGGGCCGATCCGTTTGTGGTGACTGCGTACCTCGAGAAAGCCGGCTACGGCTCCCAGGCAGCAGCACCCGTCGTCAAGTGCACCTTCTTGATGCTCTCGGGCAAGGTCCGAACCGATCCTGTCAGGGTCTCCGAACCTCTCGATGTGAACGCCACGGTCGCAGCCCCTCCCCAGTTGCTCGATGATGTCTCCTGCTTCAATCGTCGAGGTGGCGGCA
>JAQCGT010000056.1 GCA_027730505.1 Actinomycetota bacterium
TGACGACACCCAGACCGACGAGATCGCCACCGAAGACATCACCAACGACAACACCGAGACCGACGACACCCAGACCGACGAGATCGCCACCGAAGACATCACCAACGACAACACCGAGACCGACGACACCCAGACCGACGAGATCACCACCGAAGAGAACGAGGACAATCCCACCAACGTCGAGATCGACCACGACGCTGATGGGTACCCGGCGCGCAAGGTCGACATGGAAGTCACCGATGCCGCAGCCGATGCTTCGCCATCAGACGGTACGGACGTGCCGGTCCTCAACGCCCAGATCATCGAGCCGGTTATCGAGGATGCTCCCGAGGCGGTGAGTCCGGTCGAACAAATTCACATCAATTTCGACGACACGCCGACCAGCGACATCACTCACCACGCCGACGCAACCACCACGTCCACCACCGAGACGGTCGAAGCATCACAGCCGGCATCGCTGCCCAAGACTGGGCTGGGGCTCGGCCTCGTCGGCCTCGCGATCATGCTGATCGGACTTGGTGAGGCGATCCGGAGGGGGACGGCCCGTACGGCTGCCTGACTCCAATACCCGCAGGGTTGAGTTCACCGGCGAGACTGATGACGAGGTGAGCTGATGGGGATCTACCGGGAACAACTGCTGCCAAGGCTGATCGACAAGGCGTGTGGTGGGCGAGATCTTGAGCGCTGGCGGGGAAAGGTGCTCGAGGGGCTGTCGGGCACCGTCGTCGAGATTGGATCCGGATCAGGCCTCAACATCGGCGTGTACCCGCCCGAAGTCACCCGGGTGTTGGCGGTTGAGCCGTCAGAGGTCGCCCGCCGTTTGGCACGTCGCCGCATAGATTCGGCGCTCGTGCCGGTGCAACACATCGGTCTCGGCGGCGAGCAGCTGCCGCTCGATGACGACAGTTGTGATGGTGCCGTGTCGACATTCACGCTGTGCACCATCCCCGATGTGATGGCCGCCCTCGCCGAGTTGCGCCGCGTGCTCAAGCCGGGTGGGCAACTCCGTTTCTTGGAGCACGGCCTGTCACCTGAGGCGTCGGTGGCCAAATGGCAGCACCGACTCGAACCGATGCAGAAGCGCATCGCCGACGGCTGCCACCTCACACGAGACCCCGTCGAACTCGTCACCGCCGCCGGCTTCGAAATGGTGAGCCACGAGTCGCGTCAGGCCAAAGGGCCCAAGCCGTGGACTTGGTTCACCGAAGGCACCGCCCGAAACCCGAAGTGATCGACAACAAGGAGCATCGATGTACGAGACCATCCGCTACCAGGTGACCGATCCGGTCGCCACCATCACCCTCAATCGCCCTGAGGCCATGAACGCGTGGACCGACCGCATGGATCGCGAGATCCGCGATGCCGTCGCCGCCGCTGAAGCCGACAGGTCGGTGGTCGGCATAATTATCACCGGCGCCGGGCGGGCGTTCTGCGCAGGAGCCGATATGAACCTGTTGTCGGACTTGTCATCGAATGGCGGCGGCAGCGACGGTGGTGGCGCAGCGCTCGCCGATGCCGAAGGTCGCGCCGAGGTGTCGGCCGGCGACTTCGACGGTCGGTTCCCGTATCTCATGACAACGTCTAAGCCGATCATCGCTGCGATCAACGGCGCCGTGGCCGGCATGGCGTTCCCCTTTTCATTGTGTTGCGACCTTCGTGTGGGTACGCCGAAGTCGCTGTTCCTGACGGCCTTCGCTCAGCGGGGACTGATCGCTGAATGGGGGCTGTCGTGGCTGCTGCCGAAATTGGTCGGACCGGCCGTGGCACTCGACCTGTTGTTGTCGTCGCGTCGGGTGATGGGCCCCGAGGCACGCGAACTGGGCTTGCTCAATCACATGGTGGAGGACCCCGACGAGTTGTTGCCCTGGTGCCGGACGTACATCGAGAACCTTGCCGCTAACTGCTCTCCAACCTCAATGGCGATCATGAAACGACAGGTGTATGCACAACTGCATCAGGGGCTCGGCGCGGCCGAGGCCGAGGCAGCGCGGCTCATGGTCGAGAGTTTCAATCGGCCCGATTTCGCCGAAGGTGTGCAATCGTTCATCCAGAAGCGCCCACCCGAGTTCGGTCGCCTCGGCAACGGCTGAATGCCACCGACGCCATATCTCGTCACACCCGGCGATTCCATCGCCAGCGCCGCTGAGCTACTCGATCGCTTCAACCGAGAATTCGACACGCCAACTCCGGGACCACCCGTCATCGAGCGTCGACTGACCGAACACCTTGCCGATGGGTCGATGTTCGCGGTGGTCATCGGCGAGCCGGCCTGCGGTGTCGCCGTCGTTTCACTGCGACCCAATGTCTGGCACGACGGGCCGCTCGCCCTCCTCGACGAACTGTACGTGGAACCGGAACAGCGCAATCGTGGGCTCGGCACCCAACTACTCACTGCGGTTCGCGCTCAGTGCCGATCCCGTCATATCGAGCAGATCGAGATCAACGTCGACGTGGACGGCACCGACGCTCGACGCTTCTACGAACGTCACGGCTTCTCAGCGCTCGACCCCGAAACCGGCGAGCACGCACTCTGGTATCACGGCGCGGTCGACTGAGAACTCAGACATTGCCGACGTCCAGATGCCCGATGGTCTGCTCGTAGGCTGCGGCGATGCGGAGCACGCCGGCGTCATCGAGTGGTCCACCGATCAACTGAATGCCTGCCGGTAAGCCGGCGTCGCCGAAGCCGGCGGGCATCGAGATCGCCGGCAGACCGGCGAACGTTGGATGGATCGTGCACTCCATCCAACGGTGATACGTGTCCATCTCACGGTCGCCGATGCGCTGCGGCCAACGGTCCTCGATGCTGAAGGGCCACACCTGGGCCGTCGGTAGGGCGAGCACGTCAACACCGTCACCGGTGCGGTTGGTTCGGATCAGACCGGTGATTGCCTCATGGAACGCCGACCGGGTGATCGCCGCCCGCTTCAGATCCATCGCCGACATCGCCATGCCTCGCTCGGCCTCCCAGCGGGCCTCCGGTTTCAGCTGGGCGGCTGTGCGTTCATTCCGCAGCCAAGGACTGAGGGTCGGAAGGCAGGCGGCGTGGCGCCACAGAAGCCACGCCTCCCACAGGCGATCGTGGTCAAACGGCAGGCTCACCGGAACAATCTCGGCGCCGGCGTCGGTCATACGCGCCAGTGCCTCCTCGCAGACCTCGAGAATGCCAGGCTCCATGGCGAGATGGCCATCGAGATCGGCAAGCCACCCGACACGCACTCCGGTGAGATCGCCGTCGAGTGAACGCCGAGCCGACTCGATCGAGTCGAACTCCGTGAGACGGCCAGCAACCGACAGCGGTGCCCGACGATCCCACCCGGCCTGAGTGCCGAGCAGTAGCGCAACATCGAGAACGGTGCGTCCCATCGGGCCGTCGGTCGCACACTGGCCGGTGTAGGCGTCGCGTACGGGAAACGCCGGAACGCGACCCTGACTCGGACGGAAGCCGATCACGTTGCACCAACCAGCCGGATTGCGCAGCGAGCCCATGTAGTCGCTGCCATCGGCGACAGGCACCATTCGTGTCGCCAGCGCCACCGTGGCACCGCCGCTCGAACCCCCAGCCACCCGCGACGGGTCATACGGGTTCACGGTGGCGCCGAACACCGGGTTGAAGGTGTTCGACCCCAGTCCGAACTCGGGCACGTTGGTCTTGGCAATGATGATCGCGCCGACGGCACGGATCCGCGCCACGTGAAGTGCGTCGACCGCTGGCACCTGGTCGGCGAGCAACGGCGATCCCATCGTGGTGCGCAAACCCGCAGTCTCGGCGAGGTCCTTCGCTGCGTGCGGGAAGCCGTGCATCCAACCCCGTGACCGGCCCTGAGCCAATTCGTCGTCACGCCCGGATGCTTCAGCGATGAGCACCTCGCGATCGCGCAGCGACACGATCGCGTTGAGCGATGGGTTCCGCTCGTCGATGCGATCGAGGTATGCCGTCATCACCTCGATGCACGACACCTCGCGATCGTGGATGACCTCGGAGAGTTCGCTGGCACGCAGTGCTGTCAGATCCACTCCAACAGGATTCCACGTCGTCGGCCCTGCGAGGATTCTCGGATGACGTTTGGTCAGTTGACGCCTTGGCAGGTGATCGCCACCAACCTGCCCGAACACGCCCGCAACCCGATCCACACCGACGAAGGCGGGCGTGCCGCTGGCTTCGATGGGGCGCTGGTGGCGGGTGTCACCACCTATGCCTATCTCTGTCACGTACCGCTTGCCGGTTGGGGAGAACAGTGGCTCGCCCAGGGTGGTGGCGAGGTGAGGTTTCGTCGTCCGGTGCTCGATGGTGATGTTCTCGATCTGGTTCCGGCTGATGTGAGCGACGACGGCAGCGTCACCATCGAGGTGCGCTCAGCACGTCCTGAGCAGCCACGCGCCGTGCTGCGCTGCGCTCCGGCGATGGGTCCAGCACCAGCCATGCGGCTCGGCGACGATCTGGACGACGTCGAGATCTGCCTCGATGAGTCGCTCGGTTCCGACTACGCGATCCGGGCGGGTGACGATCTCGACCTCACCACCCGTCTCGGTGTTGTGCATCCGGGCGTGTGGCCATCTCTCGGCAACGACGTCGTGCACAATCAACTCGCACGTGGCGCCTGGATCCATACGCGCAGCATCATCCGGCACCACGACATGGTGCCGGTCGGGTCAACCGCTCTGGTGCGCTCTCGGGTAGTGGACCGTTTCGACAGCCACGGGGAGCGGACAGTGCTCGACGTCCACATCACGGTGAATGGTCGGGTCGTGGCGAGCCTCGAACACGAGGCGATCATCGCTCTGCCTTAAACCTGCGCGCCACCTTTGCAATCTCGAACCCAACGAGAGCGAGCAATGCCGCCCCCGGTGGCACCAGCACCTCGGGCCACCCGACCACACCGAGATCGAGCGAGCGTCGTAGGCCCGGAATCACCAAGAGCAGTGCCAAGAACCCAGCGGTGAGTCCCACCACCGCCACCAGTGCCTGCGGAACGCCCGCACGCAACGACGCCAGCATGGGAATGCCGGGAGTCCGGATCACGAGGATCAAGCCGATGTCAGCGATGACGATCGTCACGAATGTCAGTGAACGGATGACCTCATCGGGATGTGATGTTCCAATGGCCCAGACGTAGACAGCGATCGCCGAAATGAGCACAGCCAGCCCCTCGGCGAGGGAGCGTGCCACCGTCGATCGGGCCAGCAGAGGTTCGTCGACGGCCCTTGGTGGGCGATCCATCACCGCCGGATCGACTGGTTCGGCCTCGAACACGATCGAACAGGTCGGGTCGATGACCAACTCGAGGATTGCCAACTGGATCGGCAGCAGAACGAGGGGCCAGTCGTCGGACAACAGCGGCAGAAGCGCCATGCCGAAGATCGGCACATGGACAGCCACGATGAACGACATCGCCCGACGGAGCCGCTCGAAGAGGCCACGTCCCATCCGGATGCCCTCGACGATGGCGGTGAAGTCGTCATCGGTTATGACGAGTCCAGCTGCTTCACGGGCCACGTCAGTGCCACGGCCACCCATTGCGATGCCCACATCGGCGGCCCGCAAGGCCGGGGCATCGTTGACCCCGTCACCGGTCATCGCTACCACCGCGCCACCCGATTGCAGCGCCTGCACGAGACGCAGCTTCTGTTCGGGCGCCACACGGGCGAAGACACCGACTCCGGCGATGCTCATCGCCAGCGCATCATCGTCGAGCGACGACACCTCAGCACCAGTCATCACCGTGCCGGTAATCCCTGCAGCAGCGGCGATCGCCTCGGCCGTTCCCGGATGGTCTCCGGTGATCATGACCGTGCGCACCCCGGCACGTCGACACTCCTCCACCGCCGCAGGCACGCCGGGGCGAAGTGGGTCACCAAGCGCAGCCAGACCGGCAAGACCGACGACGACATCTTCGTGACGGCCCGGCACCGGCGACCCTGGAGGAACGTCTCCCTCTCCCACGGCGAGAACCCGCCATCCCTGAATGGTCAGGCGCAGCACCTGATCCATCACCGCGCGACGCTCGGCCGAGTCAACCCGGCACAGGTCAAGCACGGCCTCAGGGGCGCCCTTCGTGGTGACGAGCATCGACCCATCGGGCTGCGACCACACACGCGTCACCGCCAGAAGTTCGGGCGAGAGGTCGAACTCGGTCACGGCAACCAGACCCTCGCCCGCCGGGGCGAGCCTCGTGAAGGCCGTGTCCATCGGATCGACGGGCCGGTCCGGACACGCAGACGCAGCAACGGCGAGCAGCTGTGCAACCTCATCTGATGGCTCGCCCGACACGAGATGTTCAACGCCGTCGATCATCACCCGTTCAACCGTCATCCGGTTCTCGGTCAGGGTGCCGGTCTTGTCGGTGCACAACACGGTGACCGTGCCGAGGGCCTCGATGGCAGGCGCACGACGAGCAAGCACTCGGTGGCGCGACATGCGCCACCCTCCGAGCGCGAGGAACACGCTCAACACCACCGGGAACTCCTCGGGGAGGAGTGACATCGCAGCCGCAATCCCAGCAAGCAACGCTTCACCCCAGTCGCCTCTCGTCATGCCGTAGATGGCGAACACGGCGACGGCTGCTCCCAGCCCGATCACCGCCACGACGCGCACCACCCGATCGATGCCGTGTTGGAGTCGGGTCCGTTCGGTGCGGATTGCGCCGAGGGCCGAGCCGAGCCGGCCCAGTTCGGTGCCCGATCCGGTGGCCTGCACCACAGCCGCGCCCTGACCACCAACGATGAGCGTGCCGGAGAACAGCCATGGTGTGTCGTCCCCACCAGGTGCACCCATCGGCACAGCCGGGTCCTCGATCGGTCGCTTCGAAACCGGCACGGATTCGCCGGTCATCGCCGACTCATCAACGCGCAACACCCGACCTTCGACGAGCACGGCATCAGCTGGAACACGGTCACCTTCGCCGAGCAACAGTCGATCGCCTCGCACCACCTCTCGACCAGGAATGCGCACGATGTCACCGTCGCGCACGACGAGGGCACGGGGCGACGACAGGTCACGGAGTGCTGCGAGTGCTGTCTCCGTGCGCTCCTCCTGGACGACCGAGATGCCGATCACGACGATCACGGTGCCCATCAACATCCATCCGTCGAGCGGGTCGGCGATGACGAAACTCACCACACCGGCCGCAACCAGAAGCAGCAGCATCGGTTCGGACAAGACCCGTACGACCACGGCGAAGGGTCCAACACGTGTGTCGCCGGGCAACAGGTTGGGGCCATCTCGGGCCAGATGCTCCGCCGCCTCGGAGGTCGACAAGCCCTCGTGACCGACACGCTCCATGAGTCGAGTGCACCACGGCGGGCGGCGCGCTGACAGGGACGTTCGTCATCTCCCGAGCCGATCCGCCATGGGTCGCTTCGGTACGGTCGCACCCGAGGAGGGCAACGCCGTGACCACACCACCGATCCCCCATGAGATCCCCGACGACCTGCAGCAACTGCTGGCGGAGCTCGATGCGTTCATCGAGGCCGAGATCCGTCCGCTCGAAGAGTCCGATGACAACATGCGGTTCTTCGATCATCGGCGAGAAGACGCACGTACCGACTGGGATCGTGGCGGGCTGCCCAACGACGACTGGGAGGCACTGCTCCACAAGGTGAAGCGCATGGCCGATGCCGCCGGCGTCTACCGCTATCCGTTCCCTGCGAAGTACGGCGGCCGTGACGGCTCGATCTACGGCATGGCAGTGATCCGTGAACACCTCGCACGCCGCGGCCTCGGGCTTCACAACGATCTGCAGAACGAGCACTCGATCGTCGGCAACAACGTGGCGCTGCTCTTGATGATCGAGTACGGCACCGACGCGCAGAAGGCCGAGTGGATCGACGATCTCGCCGAGGGACGTCGCGGATTCGCGTTCGGAATCACCGAGCCCGAACACGGTTCGGATGCCACCCACATGGAAACGACGGCGGTGCGTGACGGCGATGAGTGGGTGATCAACGGTGAGAAGACGTGGAACACCGGGATCCACCGTGCCCAATACGACCTGATCTTCGCCCGAACCAGCGGCGCGGCCGGCGACGGCGACGGGATCACCGCCTTTCTGGTGCCGACCGAGAGTCCCGGGTTCGAGGTGCTCGAGTATCTGTGGACGTTCAACATGCCCACCGACCACGCCCACATCCGGCTGTCCGATGTGCGCGTGCCTCACGGATCGATCCTCGGAGGAGAAGGACGCGGGCTTCAGGTGGTGCAGCACTTCTTCAACGAGAACCGCATCCGCCAGGCGGCCTCCAGCCTCGGCGCCGCGCAGTTCTGCATCGATCAATCGGTTGAGTACGCCAAGCGTCGTAAACCCTTCGGCAAGGCCCTTGCTTCGAACCAGGGGATCCAGTTCCCGCTCGTCGAATTGCAGACCCAATGCGAGATGCTGCGCGCACTCATCCACAAGACCGCCTGGCTGATGGACGCCCACGGCGCCTTCAGCCAGTCAGACAAGGTGTCGATGTGCAACTACTGGGCGAACCGGTTGTGTTGTGAGGCGGCCGACCGGGCGATGCAAGTGCACGGCGGTCTCGGATACAGCCGCCACACCCCGTTCGAGCACATCTACCGACACCACCGGCGATACCGAATCACCGAGGGCGCCGAGGAGATCCAGATGCGACGTGTCGCCGGCTACATGTTCGGCTTCATGAGCCAGCAGGCACCCAAAGGCGTGGCCGGCGTCAGGGGCTGAGATGCACCAGCCACCTTCGGCAGCGGAGCTACTGCGCACAGTCGCAGCAACCCTCACCGACGAAGCGGTGCCGGCCCTGTCAGGGCCAGTGCAGCATCGGGTCAGAGTCGCTGCGAACATCGTCGAGATCGTGGCGCGTGAGTGCGAACTCGACGAGGGGCTACGCGAGCGAGAAACCGCGCTGCTCGCCGCCATCGCCGGCACGGATGACGCCACCGAGGTGGCGGCCGCACTTCGGGCCGGAGCAGCAGATGACCCGGTCGAACACGACCGAATCAGAGATCTGCTCCTCGAGATTGTGCGGGGCGATCTGTCCATCGCGAAACCCGGCTACGACGGCTGGGACGGCGACTGATGGACGATCCGACGCAACGTCTTGCGTCGTGGCTGAGCACCGAGCGCAAGACCGAGATCGAGGTGATCGACCTCGCCCCGGTGTCGGCAGGCGCGCGACGCTTCAACGCGTTGTTCTCCATCCGATCGGCGGGCGGCCAGGAGCGGTTGGCCCTCACCATGATCCCGACCGCGTCAATCCAACTGTTGAGCGTGGTCGACGAAGCAGCGGTGCGCACCCTTGCGGAACACGCGGGAGTACCAGTGCCCCATATTCATCATGTGTGCACCGACGAGTCGGTGCTCGGCGGACCGTTCTTCTGCTCGACGGCCGTCGACGGCGAGACGGTGCCTCGCCGCGTACTACGTCTCGTGGCCGACGGCGATCCCGGGCTCGGGGAGCGCATCGTCAGCCAACTCGGGTCGGCACTTGCCCGTCTGGGCTCGATCGATCCTGTGACCGCGCCGGATGCGCTGGCACCCGAGAGCGGAAATCCGCCGATCGCCGAAGCGCTGAGCCAGGTCGATACCGGTCTCGCCGAGTTGCTCGAACCATCGCCAGCGTTCGCATTCTGCACTCGATGGCTCGAACGTCATGCCCCTGACGAGCCCGATCAAGTCGCCATCGTGCATAGCGATGTTCGAAACGGCAACATCATTGTCGGACCCGACGGGCTGCGCGCCATCCTCGACTGGGAGGGCAGTCGGCTCGGTGATCCGGCTGAGGATCTCGCCTGGACCTGCCAGCGCATGTGGCGATTCCGAGAGGACCATCTCACCGTCGGCGGCCTCGGAACCTTCACGTCATTGGTTGACGCATATCGGAACGCCGGTGGCATCGTCGACGATGACCGGGTTCGTTGGTGGCGCGTGCTGACAACGGTGCGCTGGGGCCTCGGCATGGCCGGTCAGTCACGCGCCCATCTCGATGGCTCGTTCCCGTCGATCGTGATGGCCGCCAGCGCTCGTCGAATGGCTGAACTCGAGTTCGACGCCTTGCAGTTGCTCCGCTGAACGAGCGTGACACGGGTCAGTCGAGGCCGAGTTCAGCGACCGCTTCGTCTCGCAACTGTCGCTTCAGCAGCTTGCCCGAACCAGTGCGGGGCAACGGCTCGTCACGCAACGAGATGTATCGGGGAATCTCAAAGCGGGCCAGGTGACCAGCGAGGAACGCGCGCAACTCATCGGCGTCGATCGGCGATGAGGCGTACACGGTGGCGCCCACCTCCTCGCCGAGTCGTTCGTCGGGAACGGCGTACACCGCGGCTTCGACCACATCGGGATGAGCAGCGAGCGCCGCTTCGACACCGCCGCAGCCGATGTTCTCGCCACCGCGGATGATCAGGTCTTTGATGCGGTCGACAATGAACAGGTGGCCGTCATCGTCGATGAACGCCACATCGCCGGTTCGGAACCAACCATCCTCAGCGAACGAACTCGCCGTTGCCTCGGGCTTGTTCCAGTACTCGCGGAACATCGACGGGCCTCGAACCTGCAGTTCGCCCCGCTCACCTGCCGGCAGTGGCGCCCCCGACTCATCCACGACCCGAAGATCGATCACCGCCAACGGCGGGCCCGAGCTCAACGGACGATCGGTGTAATCGGACCCGACGATCAGCGTGCCAATGGCGTTCGTCTCGGTCATCCCCCAACCGGTGTTGGGGATGGCGGTGTCGAATGTGTCGTCGATCTGACGCACCTGCTCAGGTGCCCGTGCAGCGCCACCGCCACCGACAGTGAGCAGCGTGGAGAGATCGCGGCCCGCACGTCGAGCTTCGCGAACGAGATCACCGGTCACTGCTGGCGGCCCGGTGAAGGTCACGATCTGTTCACGCTCAATGAGTTCGGCGGCGAGGGCAGCATCCCACTTGAGCATGGTGACGGTCTTGCGCTGCGATCGGAAACTGCCGAGGAACACAGCGTGAAGTCCGAGCACATGGAAAAGCGGAATACCGAGCAACGTGGCCGGCCCGACGGGTGACCCTTCAGGCGGCGAGACCCGAACACCGGACCGCTCGGCGAGGGTGCCGTACTCGAGTTCCCATGCCATCAGTGCGACGAGCACGTTGTGGTGGCTCGACAGCACGCCCTTGGGATGCCCGGTCGAGCCCGAGGTGTAGAGGATGAGCGCCGGATCATTCGGATCGATGTCGACGTCGGGCATCGGCACCGCACCGATCGCACCCATCCGATCGGTGAGATTCACCTCGGCACGTGGCGCACCGGTGTGTCGTACCTCGACCACGGTGAGGCCGGGAATCACAGGGCACTGTTCGAGCAGCTCCAGCCGCTCACGGTCTGCGAAGAGCACGGTGGCGCCCGAGTCTTCGAGCCCGTAGGTCATCTCCTCTGCGTTCCAGAGCGAGTTCATCGCCACAGCGACTGCGCCCACCGATGTGGCGGCGCAGAACGCAAGCATCCATTCGGGATAGTTGCGCATCGAGATCGCCACCCGGTCGCCGGGTTGCACACCGCATTCGTGCACCAACATGTGTCCAATGGTCGATGCGTCACGCCAGGCGTCGGCGAACGTCCAACGTTCGTCGCCCGACACGATGAACTCGGCGTCGCTCACCGTGTCGGTGTAGAGCTGGCGCAACGAGCGCGGCGCGTTGACGAAGGTTCGCACCGGTCCGCGGATGTCGGTGCGTTGCACCAACTCATAGGGCTGTCCGGGCGCTGTGGCCCGAGCGATGATGTCGAGTCGCGCCGCTGCGGCGTCGTGCATGATGTCCCTCCCCCGGAAACGGCGCCAACGTACCAAGTCGCCGACGCCGGCATCGCACCGGTTCCGACGGCAACCCGCGTATACCCCCCGACTACCGTCCAGGAGAGATCTGTGAGGAGGGGGACATGGGAGCCGAACCAACACTGCACTGGGCGCTGCAACGACCCGTCGATCAATTCGGTGACGCCACCGCCACCGTCGACATCGGCACGGGTGAGCGCCGAACGTGGATCGAGACTGCCGATCGTGTGAACGGAGTCGCGTCGGGGTTGCTTGGACTCGACCTCGATGATGGAGACCGCATTGGCGTGTTGATGCTTAACAGCGCTCGCCACTTCGAACTCTGGTTCGCCATTCCGTTCGCCGGCATGGTGATGAATGACCTGAACTACCGCTTGGCTGTCGAGGAACTTGCATTCATCTGCGATGACTCGCAGGTGCGTGTGCTGTTCGTGGACGACTCGTTCCTCGATGTGGGACGACAGTTGCTCGACCGTGTCGAGTCACTGGCCACGTTGGTGTGGACCGGTCCCGGCGATGCCGCACCAGATGGGTGCCTCGCCTACGAGTCGCTCGCAGCGACCGCCCGCGTCGAACTGCCCGACGCCCAGCACGACACCCTCGCCGCCATCTTCTACACCGGCGGCACCACCGGTCTGCCGAAGGGGGCGATGCTCACTCACCGAAACCTGACCTCGAACGCGATCCACGGTGTGGCAGTCCTCGCGATGACCCACCGAGACACGTACCTGCACGCCGGACCCCAGTTCCATCTCGCTGATGGCTCGATGACCTATGCGCTCAGTTGGGTCGGCGGAACGCACGTGTTCGTGCCGGCATTCGAACCGACTGCGGTGGTGCGGGCCCTCGCCGATGAGCGTTGCACGCTGGCGTTGCTGGTGCCGACGATGCTCAACATGGTGCTCGCTAGCGGCGCCCTCGACGGCGCCGACCTGTCCGCGCTGCGACTCTTGATGTACGGGGCGTCACCGATGCCGGCGGAGGTGCAGCGACGGGTCGCCTCCGGATTCGGCTGCGACATGATGCAGCTCTACGGCATGACCGAGGCCTCGCCGATCGCCACCAGTCTCGACGCTGAGCATCACCGGCGCGGTATGGACGGAGAAGAGCCATTCGCCTCGCGGCTTCGCTCGGCTGGGTCCGCCGTGCCCGGGGTTCGATGCGAGATTCGGCGTGAAGACGGCTCCCTCGCCGATGTTGGTGAACCGGGCGAGATCTACATCCAGGGGCCGAACATCATGGCCGGCTACTGGAACCGCCCGGAAGAGACGGCACACGCGCTGGTTGACGGCTGGTACCGATCGGGGGATGTCGCCTGGCGTGATGCCGGCGGCTACCTCTATGTGGTCGACCGCGCCAAAGACATGATCATCTCAGGCGGCGAGAACGTGTACACGTCCGAGGTGGAGAACGCTGTCTATCTCCACCCGGGAGTGGCCGAAGCCGCCGTCTATGGCATCCCGCACGACAAGTTCGGCGAGACCGTCCATGCCGAAGTGGTGCCCAAGCCCGGCGCCACGATCACCGAGGAGGAATTGATCGCTCACTGCCGCGAGCACATTGCTGGCTACAAGCTGCCTCGTTCGGTGACCGTGCGCAACGCTGATGATCCACTGCCGAAGTCAGGTGCCGGGAAGATCTTGAAGCGCGAGTTGCGTGCACCCCACTGGGAAGGGCACGACCGTCAGGTCGGCTGACCGGGTTCGATCCGATCCAACATCACCACCGGAGATCCGACGAGGATTTCGTCGCAACGTGCCCGGCCAGCAACAACAACCGCAACGATTGCTACGGTTCGTCTATGGCGGACCCCATCGATCTCGCCCAAGCAGTGGCCCAACTCGTGCGTATCCCGAGCGTCAATCCTCTGCAATGCGATGACTCGGCCATCACAGGGGAGCTACGCCTGGCCGAACACCTCGCTGAGTGGGCCAGCGACCTCGGCGCCACCGTCGACCTTGACCCCGTCATCGGTGACCGCCCCAACCTGATCGCCCGATTCGAAGGTGAGCGGCCTGAGGTGGTCATCGTCGACGCCCACCTCGACACCGTGGCCGTCGATCACATGGACGGGGATCCGTTCGACGGTCGGATCGACGACGGTCGTGTCTACGGCCGCGGGTCGGTCGACACCAAGGCGACCTTCGCTTTGGTGCTGAACGTGCTCGCCGAGTTACGAGCGGCCGGACGACGTCCCGGACCGACGGTCATGCTGGTTGGAACGGTGTCAGAGGAGATCGGCGGACTTCCCGGGGCGCGGCATCTCGCCCGGAGGCTCATCGACAACGGTGATCGTGTCGACAGGATGATCGTCGCCGAACCGACCGTGTGCGCCCCAGTTCACGGCCATCGTGGTGGTGTCGGCCTCGAGGTGTGTCTGCACGGTCACGCTGCGCACTCATCCCAACCGCATCTGGGAGCGAACGCCATCTCCGCCGCCGCCAGAGTGATCACGGCGATCGATATCGAACAGGAACGACTCGCCCGCAACGAATCCGGCCTTGCCCTCGGGGGTGGATCCGTGTCGGTCACCGAGGTCCGTGGCGGTGTCGCTCGCAACATCATCCCCGACCGATGTGAGCTCTACACCGGGCGACGCATCGCGCCCGGTGAGGACCCCGCAGCCGAATTCGAGCACCTCCGTTCGCTCA